>CAMCNF010000008.1 GCA_945876115.1 Verrucomicrobia subdivision 6 bacterium
AATGGAGTTTTGGGAACGAAGTTGCAGCCAGAGTATTTTGAGTGTCCCTATCCTTTTTATCAGCCTCACACGGAAGCGGATATGTCGGCGACGGAGCGAGATTTGAAGGTAAAGCCGAAGTTTAGTTTGGAGCAGGGGCTGGCGGATTACGAGAAGTCGGGCTGGTTGACTCGGGGCCGGTTGACTGGCGAGGCCAAGAAGTAGGGGTTAGGTGGGTGAGGTTGTGGAGGGCCGGATGGAGACATCGGAGCCAGGAATTTTGGATTCGAGATCCTGACGGATAGCGTCGATACGTTTTTGGACTTCGCCCATGAGAAGAAGAGGATCGAATTCGAGAAAGATTTCCACATAGAGAAGTGGACCGGAGCGGCGTGCACGGATTTTGTGGAGGCGCTCGTAATCGTCGAGTCGGAGGACGAGTTGACGTAAAATTCTGAGCTGGGTGGTTTCTTCGACTGTGGCATCGAGTAGGTCGCCGACAGAGGAAGAGGCCATGGACCAAGCGGCGTGGACCATGAAGAGGACTCCGAACAGAGAGGCGAGGGGATCGAGGTACCAGCTCCAGGTTTCGGAGCGAAAGAGATAGGCGACGAGGAGGGCGCTGCCCATGAGGGCATCGAAACTGGCTTTTGAAAACCAGAGACGAGATTGAGAACTCATAATGGCAGAGGGTTGTTGGCGATGAAAGTTGCGGGTGCGGAACCAGATGGCGTAGCCAAAGACGGTATAGAAAGCGAAGAGGAAAATACCAGGGAGGGTGCCTTGTGCCATACGAGGTTCGTGAAGATGGTGAGCGGCTTGAAAAGTGATGAAAAAGGCGGAAGCAATTATGACGAGGCCAAGAAAAAGAGAGACAAGATTTTCCAGTTTTCCGATACCGTAAGCGAAGCGGTGGTCGGGAGAGCGGCGAACAGCGCGGAGAGTAAGAAAGGCGGCAAGAACGCAGAGGGTATCAGCGAACTCTTTGAGAAGATCGCCTAAGATGGTGATGGAATTGGAGTTGAAGGCGACGCTTCCCATGAGGCAGAGGTCAATCAGGCAAAAGAGGAGGGCAAACTGGAGGCTACGTTCGCGAGTTCCGGCAGAGGAAGAGGATGTGGGGAGCATGGGTGGGGGCTGGTGATCAAAGGGGAAGTAAGGTAAGAAGGTAAAGATGAAAATGGGTGCAGCAGCATGGAAAAGGCTTTTTCCAAAGATGAAGAGCAGGCTTTTTCGTAAAGAAGAAGTCTTGGTGACGGAGGGCGGATCGGCGCGGGAGCTCTTGATCATTTTGTCGGGTAAAGCTCGGGTGGAGAAAAGAATTCGGGGGAGGGACCCGCTGGTTCTGGCTCATTTGGGGGCGGGAGAAATTATTGGAGAGCTCTCGATTTTGACAGGTCGGCGGCGCTCGGCGACGGTAGTTGCGGAGGGGAGGGTGACGGCTCTGATTGTGCCCGCGGTGTGGGTGAAATCCTTTTTGGCAGGTGATCGTGGGGCGAGAGGGAAGTTTCAGCGGCAGATGATGGAGTCGCTCGCTCGGAGGTTGGTGCGATTACTGGAGCGTCTGCCGATGTATCAGGGAGTTTCGGGCGAACCGCGCACGGCGATCAGCCTGCACAGAGCGCTAGAAAAAATGTATGCCGGTTGGGCGGTGTAGGTGAACTCACTAACAAAAGGAAGGGTTCTTTTTTGTTCGAATAATAATTGCGTATAAATCGCAATCTGCATATTCTGACAGTATGTCCAAAGCATCGATATTATTCAGTGCTTTTTTAGGCTTTATCGCATCCCAATTACTTGCTGCGGATTTGCAGAAGCGGATTACAATAGAATCAAAAATAAGTGTAAAACAATCCGATGCAAATATCTCGATCAATGATATTCGGCAAAATATTTCTGGTTATTTCTTATTGCAAGACGGTGGCTCGATTTATGATGAAGCCATTGGCAAGCTCTCGGGACACTACTGGATTATTGGAAAATCTGCTGGGGGTTGGACAACATCAGGAAGTGGCGAATTTCTAGTATTTCAGGATTCAGACTGGGCGTGCGAATTGTCGAATCAAGCCAAGGTGCATGTGGAGATCGCTGCGACCCAAACCTGCTACGATAAAATGGGTTCGGGAAGATTTGGTTATGAATATTACGGCTATTTAATCGCCGTCCAGGGAGCGGATGGGACTCTCATTCTAGCAAAGTCGAGTCGTAAGGAATTTGAAAGAGCGGTCGCGGCTTTTGAGAAATTAAAAGCAAATACAACTTTCAATAAAGATCTTGTCCCGAAAGGGAAAGTCAGCTGGTTGCAGTAGTTCTTTTTCACGCAGCGCGGATCTTGGCGCTATGGCGTAGAGATGTAATTTAAGGGATGGCGACGCGTACGATGGACCGCAAGGTGGGAAAGGCTTCCTTACAGCCAGAGGAGGATCCGATGGAAAGGATGAGTAGGGCTATGCTGCGGGCGCGTGTTTTGGAGGATAAGCTGGCGAGTTTGTATCGGGCGGGGCGGATTGTGGGCGGAGTTTATTTGGGGAGGGGGCAGGAGGGGTTGAGTGCGGCGGGTGGGGTGGCTTTACGGAAAGGGGACGTGCTGGCCCCGTTGATTCGGGACATGGCAGGGCGATTAGGATTTGGTGAGCCACTGGTGGATGCGGTGCGGGCTTATTTGGGATCGAAGTTAGGACCGATGAAGGGGCGGGATGGTAATATTCATCGAGGCGATCTTTCGCGGGGGATTCTGCCGATGATCAGTCATTTAGGGGCAATGGTTTCTGCGACGGCAGGAGTTTTGTTGGCGAAGCGGATGAAAAAGGAGAAAGAATTTGTTGGCCTGACCTCGGCGGGAGATGGTGCGACTTCCACGGGATCATTTCACGAGGGGTTGAATGTGGCGGCAGTGGAGAAACTTCCGTTGGTGGTGGTGGTGGCGGATAATGGGTATGCGTATTCGACTCCGAATGAACGGCAGTTTGCCTGTACCGATTTGCTCGATCGGGCCAAGGGGTATGGGGTGGAGGGGCATGGAGTGGATGGGACCGATCCCGAGGCGTGTTGGGAAGTGGTGGGGCGAGCGGTGCAGCGGGCGAGGGAGGGAGCGGGACCGCAGTTGGTAGTGGGCCGGCTGTTGCGTTTATGCGGTCACGGAGAACATGATGATGGTCTTTATATCGATAAAAAAATGAAAAGTTCCGATCGAGGGCGGGATTGCCTGGAGGTTTTGCGAGATCAAATGAGATCTCGCGGGTTGGGGCAAGATTGGGATCGGTGGGAGAACGAGGCGCAGGAGGAGGTGGAGGGCGCGGTGAAAAAAGTGGCGGAGGAGCCTTTGCCCGATCCATTTGAGGAAGATTGGTGTGCGACGGCCATGGTGGGGGCAGCGGAGGCTGTGCAGAAGGGATGAGTGTGACTTATTTGGATGCGATTCGAGCGGCGCAGGAGAAGGCGCTGCAGGATGACCCAGCAGTTTTCATTTACGGGCAAGATGTGGGCAAGTTTGGAGGGGCTTTTAAGGCGACAAAAAATCTAGCGGAAAAGTTCCCTGGAAGAGTGATCGACTCTCCGATTTCTGAGGATGCGATGGTGGGATTAGCGGTGGGCGCAGCGATGGAGGGAATGAGGCCGGTGGTGGAGATGCAGTTTGCGGATTTCTCCACGGTGGGACTCAATCAAATGCTGAATCATGCGGCGACGACCTATTGGCGGACGGGGAAGCCGTGTCCGATGGTGTTGCGCTTGCCCTCGGGAGGAACGCCGGGGAGTGGTCCATTTCATAGTCAATCGATGGAGGCGATCTACGCACACTATCCTGGTTTGGTGGTAATGACGCCTGCAACGGTTGAGGATGCCTACAGCATGTTGTTGGAGGCGATTGCCATGCCTGATCCGGTAGTTTTTTGTGAGCACAAGCTTCTCTATTATCATTTAAAGGCGAAGAGTCTGCCGGCGGAAGCGGTCCCAGCGTTCAAGGCCCATGTAGCTCGACCAGGACGGGATGTGACCTGCGTGGCTTATAGCGCGATGGTGCATGAAGCCTTGGCGGCGGCGGAGGAGTTGGCTGGGGAGGGGTATGAAACTGAGGTGGTGGATCTGCGAACGGTGAAGCCACTGGATACGGATACGATTTTGGCAAGTGTGGCGCGAACGGGTCGATTGTTGGCGGTGGGCGAGTCGTGGCCTTGGGGTGGAGTTTCGGCGGAGGTGGTGTCGCGGGTGGCGTCGGAAGGTTTTGAACTGCTGGATGCACCACCGAGGCGGTTAAACGCCAAGGACACGCCGATTCCCTATCATCCGAATTTATGGGCGGCGCATCGACCGACGGCAGTGCGGATTGCCGAGGCGCTTCGGGAGGTCTTGCGGTACTAGATTGGGGCGAAGCTAGGTTTGGCGGGTTGGGTCTTGCGGTGTGGGGATATATTTATTTCCAAAAGACCGCAACTTTTGGTCTTAGGGTCAGTTTAATCTAGTATGAAAAAAGTGATTCTCGGTTTGGGGTTAGGGCTTTGGTCGTGGGTAGGGTTGGGTGCCTTGCCCTTAACGGAACCGATCTTGGGGCAACAGAATCTGCAGGTTCCGACGAAAGCTTCGCTCTTAGAGTCTTTGCCGGGACACTGGGTCACATGGAATTTACAGTGGTTTCCTGGACAAGTTCCCTACGCAAAGGCGGAGCCACGAAAGCTTCATGAAGAAGCGGTACGAGCGACTATAGGTAAGATCGCGCCCCAAGTGGCGCTGTTGCAGGAGGTGGTAGATGGTAACGTCTTGGGGCGAGTGATTCCCGAGTATCGATGGCAGGCGGTTTCTAACTTTCAAAGGGCAAAAGATGAGGAGGTGAAGTTGCCTCCGCAAAATGTTGCGATTGTCAGTCAGGTGCCTTGGAGGGAGGTATGGGAGGTGGATTTTCATGGATTACCGATTACGCCCGATCGGCCGGTGCGGGGTTTTTTGGGGGCGCTCTTTGTCGACAAAAAAGGGAATCGTCTGACCGCTTATGTGGTGCACTTAAAAAGCAATCGAGGGGGGCGAGATGCGTCTAGTGTGAGACGTGAGAGGGCGATCGACTATTTGCGCTGGGATTGGCGCAGGCGGGGTCTAGATCCGCAGAAAGAAGTTATGCTTTTGGCAGGAGATTTTAACTGCTCTTTGCGAAATTCAGATTTCACGGAGGAGACCGTACGGAAGCTACTCCAAGAGGGATGGAAGGCGGCGGAGGAAAAAGTGCCTTGGCCTGCGGTGGCAACGGTGAAGCCCGATCCAGCGGGGCGTTATGCGGTGGCAGATTTTGATCATATTTTACTTTCGCCAGGTTGGGTGAAAAAATACGGGGCAGGCGAAATGGAAGTTGGGGTCTGGCGGAAAGGGAAAGTGGCGAGTGATCACTTCCCGTTAGAGATGAAGTTAAAGTGAGGTTAGGGAACTACCTCGACAGGGACTCCCGGACGAACGGCGTTGACGAGTTTGGTGGCGTTCCAGTTGGCCAAGCGGAAACAGCCATGGGAACCGGTGCGGGAGATATCTTCGGGCTCAGGAGTTCCGTGAATGCCATAGCCTTGAAGGGACAGTCCGATCCAGGCGGTGCCAACGGGGTTATTGGGCCCAGGAGGGAGGACCAACTTATTGGTGATGCCCTCTTTGGTGGCGACATCGATAAGAACTTTAGGATCGAAGGTGTAATCGGGGTTGGGGGCGATATTGATGACGGTGAGAGCTTGGTTAGGGACTTTATTTTTATTCGCGGCGATGGAGCAGGGGAAGCAGGCGACGACTTTATTGCTGGCATCGAACGCTAGGAGAGTGGTTTCGGAAAGCATGATGACGATGCGTGAAACGGGGGGGAGTTTGCGAGTTCCTTCGAGGTTAGGGAGAGTGAGTTGAGTGCCAGCGATGAGATTGGTGGTGGAGGGGTTTAGTTCTTTGATGAAAAATGGGGTGGAGTGGGTTTTTTCGGCGAGCATTTCCCAAGGATCGTGATAGTCGAGGACGGGCACTTTACTCATGGCGAGAAAGCCTTTGGGTTTTGCAATGACGTGGCTTAGATCCTCGGCGGTCAAAGTATAATCGGTGTAGGCATCGCCAGGTTTTCCTAAGTTGAGTCGAGTTTCGATATCGAGTTCGCCGGTGGTGGCGAGGGAGCGATTGATTTGGAATTGAGTGATGGCGCGGCGGCTACGCTTGGCGAAATGGCCGTCGATGGTGCCGCAGGAAAAGTTTAATCGGTCGAGTAGAGCCTGCCATCCGGCCATTTCAACGGTATCGCGGGGTTTGTCGGTGGGAATGGATTCTGCCCGCCGAACTTCTTTGCCCATGGGAGGTTTGGGTGGACCAACCATGGGAGGGAGGGGAAGAGGTTTTTGGGTGGTGGGGGTGGGGACGGGAAGGAGTGCGGAGGGGGGTGGGACTAGGGGTGGGACGAGTTCACTTTTTTTTTATCTGGGCCGGGGATGGTTTCGGGGCCGGAGAAAACTTCCGCTCCTGGGTATTTTTTGGCGAGGTCTTCCGCTCTTTGGGCTGGAGGTTTGGGTTGGGATTGGGGTAAGTGAAGAAGACCGCGATCCCGAAGAAAAAGGAGAGCGCCGATGAGGATGAGGCCGCCGACAACGAGTCCTACGAAAAGATTTCCCGAAGTGCGTCGGCGAGCCATGGTGATTTAGTAGACGTCCTTGAGGTAACGCTTCTCGGTTTTGCTAAAGGTGACCGAGAGCCATTCTTCTGCCTGCTCTGGGGTCTTGCCACCATGGGTGGCGACAATTTGTAAAAGTGTGGCGTGGACGTCCTTGGCCATACGTTTGGCATCGCCGCAAACGTAAAAGTAGGCTCCACGGTCGAGCCAGCTCCAGAGTTCAGCCCCCTCTTGGAGCATGCGGTGTTGGACGTAGATCTTTTCGGCCTGATCGCGAGAGAAGGCGGTGGAGAGTTTGTGGAGATGACCGGATTTTTGGGCCTCGGAAAATTCATCGCCGTAAAGAAAATCGCTATCGGCGCGTTGGTCACCAAAGAGGAGCCAATTTTTCCCTGGATGGGCGTGGTGCTTGCGATGTTGGAGGAAGGCGCGGAAGGGGGCGATGCCGGTACCGGGCCCGACCATGATCATATCGCTGTCGGGGGAAGGCAGATGGAAGTGGCGGGTGGGCTGGACAAAAACGGGAACGGTTGAAGTGGGTTTAAGATCGGCAAGGTAGCCTGAGGCGAGGCCCTGTTTCGGGCGACCGTGGGTGGTATATTTAACTACGGCGACGGTGAGGTGGACTTCCCCAGGGCGGTGGTCGGGGGAGGAGGCGATGGAATAGAGGCGAGGAGCAACTTTAGGGAGGAGTGAGGGGAGCTCGGCGGGATCGACTTGAAGGCCTGGCGCGTCGGCAAGGACATCCACGGCATCGCGGTCGGCTACATAGGCGTCGAGTTTGGCTTCGTCAGCACAAATGTCTTGAAGGCGATCTCGGCCTGGGCTGGCAGGAGATTTCTCCGCGGCCATTTTCACGAACTTTTTGCCTGCCCGATTGAGGACAGTGGCTGCGGTAATGGTTTCGGTGAGGGTGGCATCCCCGCTGAGTCCGAGTTTTCCGAGAAATTCTTCGACAAGGCGGTCGGGGTTACGAGGGAGGACGCCAAGGGAATCTCCGCAGACGTAGGTTGGGCCAGCGGAGCCGAGTTCAATGACGACGTGGCGGGTATCTTTTTCCGATCCCTTTTTGTTGAGGAAGCGATTCTCGCGGACGTGGGCGGAGAAGGGATGATTCCGAGTGAAGGGGGAGGCGGCGGGTTTCGTGGGGGCGACGGGTGCGGACATGGTAAAGGTTAGGTATTATCGTTGCCGATGGAACCGGTGGGGCAAATATCGAGGGCGCGTTGGGCGGCATCGATTTCCTCTGGGCTCTCGGGCTGTTTTAGAAAGTAGACGTAGGTTTGGTCCTCATTGTATTTGAGGAGTTTGGGGGCTTCTTCGAGGCAGACATGGCATGGGGTGCAACTGTCGTCTACGTACCATGGGCCTGGGACGTTCTCTTTGAGGATACGAGTTTTATCGGACATCGAATCCTCAAAATACACAAGCAAAGGCAGGTCGCAATCCTCGGGCGAGCGATTTTAGAAAAAAGTGTGCCCGGGGCGGGGGTCGAACCCGCACGGGGATTTCTCCCCAAGGGATTTTAAGTCCCTTGTGTCTGCCATTCCACCACCCGGGCGAAGTGAAAGATGATGATGCTGGGGTTTGCTCGGCGGGAAAGGAGGATGAGTGAGGTGCGATTTCTGCTAGAGGCGAGATGGTAAGGTTTGTCCGAGCATTTGGCGGAGGCCGGAGAGGAGGTCGACGGAAGGTTGCCAACCGGCGGCTAGGAGTCGGGCGATGGAGGCGGAGGAGAAGCGGACATCGGCGGTGCGGGCAGGAAAATGAGAGATGGGAGAGGTGGAGCGGGTGGCGGTGCGGATGGTTTCGGCAAGTTGCAGAATGGAGCTGGATTGGCCTGAGGCGACATTGTAGGGCCCCACCATTTCTGGATGAAGGGCGGCATGGAGTAGGGCGGAGGTAACGTCTTCGACAAAGACGAAGTCGCGGGTTTGGAGCCCGTCGCCATGGATGGGAAGAGGGGATCCTTCGATAGCGGCTTGGAGAAGTTTAGGGACGGCGGCGGCGTAGGGGCCTTGAGGATCTTGGCGTGGTCCGTAGACGTTAAAGAAGCGGAGAGGAACGGCGGGAAGGGGTGAGGAAAGGCAAAGAGCTTCGCCCTCGAGTTTGGATCGGGCGTAGGGACTGGCTGGAGCAGGGGGAAGAGTTTCGGTTTTTGGCATGGTGGGATCGTTTCCATAGATGGCGCAGGAGCTGGCCAAGACGAGGCGTTGGGCGCCCGCACGGGCGGCCGCGGCAAGAACGAGGCGGGTACCTTCGACGTTCATTTCGTGGCAGCGGTCGGGATGAGCGACCGATTCGGGGACGCTGACCATGGCGGCGAGATGAAAGACGTGGGTAACGCCAGTGAGGGCATCGTGGAGGGAGGCAGGCTCGAGGATAGATCCATGGAGGAAGCGGCAGGAAAGGCCTTGAAGGTTTGATTTCTGACCGGTGGAAAGATTATCGAGGACGGTAACGGGCCCGTGAGATTGGAGGCGATGGACGAGATGGCTGCCGATGAAGCCCGAGCCTCCTGTAACCAGAAATTTCATAGTGGGGCCAAGTTCGCTGAAAAGAGGGCCCTTGAAAAGACTAGGGAAAATAGATTGAGGCTAGGGGAGGGTTCTGGGAAAGTTTAGATATGAACAAACTATGGCTCCTTGGCCTCTTTGGCTTGATTGGCCTTTTAACCGCATGCGGAAAGAAAGATGAGGCGAAGGAGGCGGGCGGGAATAAGCCTGCCGCCACCACGACTGAATCGAATCAAGAAGCACTGCCGGAGGATGTAGAGGAGCGATATAAAGTGACTTACGTAAGGGCGGCGCAGTGTTTCGCGCGTAATGATTTGGATGGCGCGCTGAAGTACTTGGATTTAGCTGATCAGGCCAAGCCGAAGCAGGCGAGCAACGCGAATTTGAGGGGAGCGATCTTTACACGGAAGCGGGACTGGGAGCATGCCGAAGCCTCTTTTCGTGAGGCGTTAAAACTGCAACCCGATCTGCCGATGGCCGAATTTAATTTGGGGGAAGTGCTTTTTCTGAATAACAAGTATGCGGAATCGAAAGAAAAGTTTCAGATATTCCTGAATAGCCAGCCGAACAATGATCTGGGTACGTACAAGATGTTTCTCTGTGATCTTTATGCCGGAAATACCAGTAAAGCGGATAGTTATGTGGCCAAGCTCCAGCCCAACCCCAGTAGTCCCCTTTACTATTTTGCCAAAGCGGCGGTGGCTTTTTATCGGAATGATAAACCTGCGGCGATGGAGTTTATTAGTTCTGCCTATCGGATCTATCCGCCAGAAGCGAATTCCACCTTTGCGGATTCTTTGGTGGAGAAGGGCTATCTTTCTGGGGAGCAGAATCAGGCCCCAATGCAGGATGATAACAAGGTTAAGGCGAGTGAGTTGAAGACCCTTTTGCCTGAGGTCAAAAAGCTCAACCCAAAGAAGAGTGACGAAAATCTCGGTCTGCCGAAGACTTAAGTGCGGGGGGGCAGGGCGGGGGTTGGTTCGCGGGTTTGAATTTGCGTGACAGCCCATTGGGCGTGTTCTCGGACGACGGGGTCAGCATCTTGGCAACTGGCTTGGAGCGCGGGTAAATCATGGGAGGTTCCGATATTACCAAGAACGATGCAGATATTTCGCAACCAGCGGCCTCGTTTTAAGCGAAAGATGGGGGTACCACGAAATTCTTTACGAAAGCGGGTATCGTCCCACGAGAGCATTGTGGTGAGATCGGGTCGGGGAATTGGAGTGAAGCTGAGTTCTCGAGATTGTTGGGCGTGTCGATTCCAGGGGCAGACATCGAGGCACTCGTCACAACCGAAGAGACGATCCCCGATAAGAGGTCGGAACTCTTCGGGAATAGAACCAGGATGTTCGATGGTGAGATAGGCGAGACAACGCCGTGCATCGAGCACGTAGGGCTGAGGAAAAGCATTTGTGGGGCAGGCATCCAGGCAACGGGTGCAGGTTCCACAGTGGTCTTGGCTGGGGTTTGAGGGAGTGATGACGAGGTCGGTCAGAAGGGAGCCGAGCATGAGCCATGGTCCGTGTTCCGTGTGGATGAGGAGGGTATTTTTCCCCTGCCAGCCGAGGCCAGCCATGGCGGCGATGGGTTTTTCCATCAAGGGGGAGGAGTCGACGCAGACACGGTAGGAAGCGCCCCACGGCGCAAGGGTTTGCTCTGCGAGTTTGATTAGTTTTTCGCGAAGACTTTCGTGATAATCATCTCCTTGGGCATAGGCGGCGATGCGACCTCGGCGCAAAGGGGGAGAGGTCTGTCGGCTGGAGACACCTGCGACAATAATTGTTTTGGCCTGGGCATCGTACTGGCGTGGGTCGGCGCGGAGTTCAGAATTTCGAGCCATCCAGTCCATCTCCCCTTGGTAGGAGAGAGAAAGCCAGTGGCGAAGATGCTCAGCGCCTGGTGGAATTTCGGCTGGGGCGAATCCGAGGGCGTCGAAGCCTAGGCGCTGAGAGGTTTCGCGGAGGATCGAAGCATGGTCCACAGGTTTAGGAGGATGAGAGTTGCGCGAGGATATGCTGAACCAGATCTTCGGGAGTGCTGTTTTGGGCATCGAGGCAGATTTCAGATTCGGCGTACCATTTCCCTCTTTGGGCAAGCTGTTGCGCGAGAAGGTTGGCACGTTGATCGGGCGGAAGAAGGGGGCGATCGGTGGCGAGGGCGAGGCGGGATTCGAGAATGGGTAGGGGGACTTGGAGATACACGCGAAGGCCAGTGTGAGACATGATTTGGCGATTTGCTGGATCGAGAATGACTCCGCCTCCGCAGGAAATGACTGAAGGCGCATGTGCGGATACTTCCTGGAGGACACGGGACTCGAGTTGGCGGAAAAATTCTTCCCCTTCGGCCTGAAAAATATCAAGAATGGTGCGGCCTGACGATTGGGTGATGAGTTGGTCGGTATCGGCAAAAGGCAGATGCAATTGCGCAGCGAGAAGAGGACCGAGAGTGCTTTTGCCTGAACCACTCAGACCGAGTAGCCAGATGTGCCGCTGGGGATTCACTTCGATAAATTGGCATGGAATAGGGCGGGGGGCGAGTGCGGGTGGTCAATTCCAAGGCTTGGGGAAAAGTGGTTTTTCGTGCAGGATAGACAGATGGGCAACACCTTTGGCCATTTGTATCGGGTAACCACTTGGGGTGAGTCCCATGGGGGCGGGGTGGGTGCGGTGGTGGATGGGTGTCCACCGAAAATTGCACTTTCAGAGAAAGATCTGCAACCCGATCTAGATCGGCGTCGGCCTGGGCAAAGTAAGATTGTTACGCCGCGCAAAGAAGCGGATCGCTGTGAAATTCTTTCGGGGGTATTCGACGGGCAGACGCTGGGCACGCCGATTTCGGTCTGGGTACGGAACGAAGATGCGCGACCTGAGGCCTACAAGGAGATGCAGACAATATTTCGGCCGAGCCATGCTGATTACACCTATCAGGCTAAGTATGGTATTCGAAACTGGCAGGGTGGAGGTCGGACCTCGGCACGGGAAACCATTGGTCGGGTGATCGGTGGATCGGTGGCTCGAAAAATGTTCAAGCAGGTGGTACCCCGTCTCTCGGTGACGGCGTTTGTGCGGCAGGTGGGAACTCTGGTGGCGCGGGCAGAGGCGGGTAAAGTTTCGGCTAAGGAAGTGGAGTCGAACATCGTTCGTTGGCCTGAAGCGAAGGAGGCGGAGCAGGTGGTGCGTTTGATCGAGCGGGTCCGATCGGAGGGAGATTCTTTGGGTGGAGTGGTGGAGTGTATTGTGCGGGGCTGTCCAGTGGGAATTGGGGAGCCAGTTTTTGATCGATTGGAAGCGGATTTAGCGAAAGCGATGATGAGTTTGCCTGCGACGAAGGGCTTTGAAATCGGCTCGGGTTTTGCAGGGGCGCGAATGCGCGGCTCTGAGCATAACGATGAGTTTTACCTAGAGGGGAAAAAGGTGCGGACCCGGACGAATCGGAGCGGAGGGGTGCAGGGCGGGATTAGTAACGGAGAGGACATTATTTTTCGGGTGGCCTTCAAACCCGTGGCGACGCTAGCTCAAGTGCAGAAAACAGTGGATGCGAAGGGGCGGCAGGTGGAGTTGAAGGCGCGGGGTCGGCACGATCCGTGTGTTTTACCAAGGGCGGTGCCGATGGTGGAGGCGATGACTTTGCTGGTGCTGGCGGATCACTATCTGCGTGATCGCGCGCAGATGGGGTTGAACAGGTAATAGCGTCTTAAAAGGAGAAGTTGCCACCGAGCTCGATGGAGTTGGTGACGGGGGAACCGAAAGTGACCTGCTGATTGTCGCCCATATCGACGGTGGGTTGACTGGTGCCGTAGAATTTATAGGCCAAGGTGAGGCTGAATTGCTCGTAGAGGCGATAACGGCAACCAGCGGTAATTTGATAGGCGTTATTCATATCGTTGCCTGAACCTGAGAGGGTGGTGAAGTTGGCGGTGTTAGCTGGATAGGTGATGCTGCCGATTTTGAAGTAATTCCAACCTCCGCCGAAGCCGAAGTTGGCGTAGGGAATGAAGCCACTTTCGTTGGGATATTGGAAGCAGAGCTGAGCGAGGATGGGAACGCTCCAGTAGGTGCTACTGGAAACATTCATACCTTCTGAGTTGCCACGAATTGCATTGAGGGCGAAACCGGTTTCGATGGAAACCCCAAACCAGGGAATGAGCCAGACGCCGATGTCGATGTCTTGACGATAGCCTGTGCTGAAGGCGATTTCTTTTTGGATGGCAGGATTAGTCGGGCCGTTTGGGCCGACGATGTTGACAATGTTCATTGAGCTGACAAAGCGGGCGCCCCCTTCGGTGCGAACGTAAAACAGGTCTTCATCCTGATCGGTGGTGGAGAGAGGGTGTTCGAGTAAGTTTCCAGGCCAACCTCCAGGAAAAAAGGGTTCATCGACTGGAGCAGAAACGAGAGGGCTGGCGGGAGTGGAGGAGAGAGGTGCGGCGGGGGACTCGGCAGATGATTTGGGAGTAGGAGAATCTTGGGTTGGAGGTGTTGGCGAGGAGGGAGTTTGAACTGGGGCTGGTTCGGAAGGTGCGACTGGGGCAGGAGAAAGAGTGGGTGTGGGCGAAGTGGGTTCGGGTGAAGGACTTTTTTCCATGGGCAAGTTGGCGGGGGTGGATTGCGGAATCTTTGTGAAGGTGACGGTGCCCGTGGGACTTCCTTCTAGTTTTTCTATTCGATTGGAGTCGGTAAGAGTGATTCTGAGAGATGACTTTTTGGGAATGGTAACTTGCGAGTCGCCCAGATTAAAGATGCTGGGACTGGTGGCGGTAGGGGGGAGGCTGACGAGGATGGTTTTTTTCCCAGCGGAATTAAAGCCGTAGCTGACGTTACAATTTTGTCCGTCGAGCTGAATGGATTGTCGGGGGGTACCCTGTTTAACAAATTCGGCGATTCCGCCTGTGGCGTCATAGACGACGAGAGAGCCGTCTTCTTGCAGGGAGATGTTGGTGGAAGGTTTGGTGGCGGTATGGCCAATCAGAGGGAGGAGGACAAAAGACCAAAGAACACAATATATAGCGGTCTCCCTAATTCGCATCCCTATATAAAGGGTATAAAAATCCTATCTGTCGAACCATGCCCCAAGGCATTGGTGGCAATCTGAGTGAAATTACTTGTGCTGTAATGCGCTAATGCAGAGTGCTATCGGTTAGTAAAAATAGGGTTATTGAAAAGATATTTAGAGGTGAAACTATTTCCGCCGAGTAGCCAGAGAATGGCTGCCATGGCTAGGTAGGGGCCATAGGGGACTTTGACTCCTAACTTTCTTTTTCGTCCCGTCAAGATTCCGATACCGACGCCTGTGCCGAGAAAAGAGGAGACAACCAAAATGAAGGGAAGGCTGGGCCAGCCTAAAAAGGCACCTAGGGCGGCGAGGAGTTTGGCGTCACCGATGCCCATAGCTTCCTTTTGTAAAAACCAGGAGGCGGTGCGAGCCACTGCCCAAAGTAGTCCACCTCCTACGGCGGCAGAAAGGGCAGATCGAATCATGGCGTCCACGGCATCTTCCTGCCGTTGGATTTCAGGAACGAGGTAACTGGCGCAAATACCGAGAACGACACCGCCGATGGTGAGGGCATCAGGAATGACGAGATAATCGAGATCAATCCCTGAGGCGACAATCAAGCCTGCGACGAGAAAAAGATAGATTGCGAAAAATTGCGGTGGATAGAGAAACCATAATGTGGTGGAAAGAATCGCCGTGCCTGCCTCGATGGCAGGATAGCGCGGATCGAGGTGAGCCCCGCAACATCGGCTGCGACCGTGAAGAAGAAAGTATCCGAGAATCGGCAGATTGAGAAAACTGGGGATACGCAGGCCACAAGCGGCGCAACGGGAGGGAGGTCGGACAATGGATTGACCGAGTGGAATGCGGAGGATGCAGACGTTAAGGAAAGAGCCGAGGCAGGCACCGAAAACAAAAACGGCGCACCCGATAAGGAGAGGCAGGCTCAAATCTTTCTCCCTGCAGATTGCTCGAGTGCTGCCTGCATTGCTGCGCGCGGGGCCTTTTTGCCTGTCCAGATTTCGAAGGAAAGAGTTCCTTGGTGTAGGAGCATTCCGAGACCATCAATGGCGAGGCAGTCGCGCTGACGGGCGGCGCGGACGAGTGGGGTGAGGTCCTTGCGGTAAATGGTGTCATAGACCCGTAGGGGGGGGTGGAGGGATTCGAAGGGAAAGGGCAGGGAGTCTTCGTCTTTCATTCCAAGACTAGTGGCTTGAACAAGAAGATCGGTCTTAGGTAGAGCGGATTGAATCGCGGAGATATCCCAAGGGATGGTTTGGATGGGGAATCGTCCTGTGCCCAAGGATTGAAGTTCGCGGAGTAGTTCTGTGGCACGCTTCGGTTCCCGGTTTGTCAAAGTAAGGGCCGCGCAACCGCTTTGGGTGAGATGGCGGGCGAGCGTTTGGCCGACTCCGCCACATCCGAGAATAAGAACGCGGAGTTTATCGGTGGCCAGTTGCCAAGTTTCTTGCAGTGCGGTTTGCCATCCTTCCGCGTCGGTGCTGAAGCCGTGGAGTTGGCCCTTTTCCACTCGAATGGTGTTGACCGATTGGGCTTCCAGCGCGGAGGAGTCTTTTTTCGTAACCAGATTGAACATCTCTTTTTTATGGGGCAGGGTGCAGTTCCATCCTTGCAGCCCAGCTTGGAGAAGAAGTGGGATGGCGTGGGCGAGGGTGCCGGCGGGGACTTCGATTCGAAAATACTCGGCAGGAAGGCCTAGAGCTTCGAACCCAGCGAGTTGCATAGCGGGGGAGAGGGAGTGTGCAATGGGGCAACCGATGACCCCATAGCGGATTTTGCCTGCCTGGGGTGGGGGAAGGGTCGCGGGGGTGAAAACCGTGGATGGCATGAACCTATTGAGCCATCGGAAAGCTTTCCCGCCCAACAAAAACGGCGCTACCCCCAGTTGCCCCAAAGCCAAATTTCCCATACGATAGAAACGTGAGCGCTCATCATCCTCTCGCCGCTGAAATGGTTCGATCGTACGCCGAACTTGCTGCGATCAATCATTTGGGCGGAACTCAGCTTCCTTCAAAGGCGGCGGTGGCGGCGATTACGGAGGATCTGCTCCATCTTCTTTTTCCTGGGTTTTACGAGGGGGATCGTCTGGAGGGCAAAGAGCTTGGACCCGCAATCACCCATCTTCTCGGCTCGTTAGAAAAATCGTTAGAACGTGAAGTAACCAAGTGCCTGTCGAATAAGTCTGCTCTTGGGGAACCGGCCCATGCAAAGGTCCGCTCCTTTTTGGAGCGGCTTCCTGCGGTGCGGGCGATCCTCAAAACCGACGTTGAGGCGGTCATGGCGGGCGATCCAGCGGCGCACAATGTGGAGGAAATTCTCCTGGCCTATCCTGGGATTGAGGCGATTGCGGTGCAGAGAATGGCCCATGAACTTCATCTTCTCGGGGTACCCCTCTTTCCTCGTATGATGACGGAGTGGGCTCACAGTCGGACGGGAATCGATATTCATCCAGGGGCTATCCTAGGAGCCTCCTTTTTCATTGATCACGGAACGGGTGTGGTCATTGGAGAAACAACCGAAATTGGGAGGGAAGTGAGGATTTATCACGGGGTGACATTGGGGGCTCGCTCGGTAGCGGGAGCACAATCGTTGCGTGGACGTAAAAGGCATCCGACGATTGAGGATCGCGTGACGATTTATCCAGGTGCGACCATTTTAGGTGGGGAAACGGTGGTGGGAGAAGGGAGCACGATTGGCGGCGGTGTCTTTTTGGCGAAAAGTGTTCCACCTCATCACCTCGTTTTTGCAGAGCATGCCGCACTGAAGATTATCCCCAAGGCGGATCGACCCCAAGGCAGTGAATACATCATCTGAATAACTTCCTTTTTTCCGATTGGCGTTTGCCCCCCAAGTTCTCCTAATGTTTCCTATGAACTCGTCCCCTCTGCCGACCGAGCTGGAGCGCCTGCCAAGCCTTCTTGAGCAGGAGATTCAGTCCTTTTTTTATCGTCAAAAAGAGCGTTACGAATACGGGGATCTGTTTGAACCGATCTTTTTCGATATGTGCGAGTTCGTTGGACGCAAAGGCAAAAGAATTCGGCCTCTACTTTTTCTTCTGACCTACCGGGCTTTGGGTGGGACAAAGGCAGTGGAGGATAAGTCGCTGGTGCAAGCGGCACTTTCTTTGGAGCTCCTGCACGCTTTTGTTTTGGTGCATGATGATTTAATCGATCGATCGGAGAAGCGCCGTGGACTGCCCACTTTCCATAAGCTTGTTGAACAGCGTCAGGGTCGCTTGAGTAATGCGGAGCGAACGGGGCAAGGGGTGGCGCGGGTAGTGGGAGACCTTCTCTTCGCTTTGTCGGTGGAGGTCCTCCAGCAAAGCTCCTTTGCGGCGGAACACCGGCAGAAGGCTTTGGGGAAACTCCTCTCCTATGTGACCGACACGGGGGTGGGAGAAATCTTCGACATCCTCCTGGGATCTCGGGATATCGGGCGGGTCACTCGTGAGGATATTGAGAGGACTTATCTTTTAAAAACAACCCGATACACTTTCGAGGCTCCTTGCGTGATGGGAGCTATTTTGGCAGGGGCTTCAGCCGAAAAAGCAGAAGACTTGGCACGGGTAATGGAGCCGCTGGGGCTCGCCTTCCAAATTCAGAACGATCTTTTGGAGTTTTCCCATTTCGATAGCAAAGATGCCCTTCTGCCGACGGATTTGCTCGAAGGCAAAAAGACTCTCTTGATTCGGGAGGCCTATGATCGGCTGGGGGAAGTAGACCGGTCCTTCTTGCAAATGTGTCTGCAGGCTTCTACGAGAAATGAATCGTCGATTTCTAAAGTTCAAGATCTGCTTCGTAAATCGGGAGCGATTCAGGCGATGCAGGAACGTTGTGCCACTCTTTTCCAAGAAGCCAATCAGCACTTGGCCCAATCCCATCTTACGTTGGGGGAACAGGAATCGATTGCCCAGGCGATTGGTTGGATTCGGCAGTCGGTCCGGCTAGGGGGCTAGTCGTTTGGGGCACTCCTTGTTGCCTTCCCTCTTAGTATCTTATCGCGCGGCGCAAGCCATCACCCGGGAACACGCCCGGACTTTTTATTTTTCCTCACACGTTTTGTCCGCTGAGGTGCGGCGCGATGCTTATGCGGTCTACGCCTGCTGTCGTTCGGTGGATGATGCGGTCGACGGAGCGGCGGCACGGGGCGAAGTGGTGCGTCCTGAAGTTGCGGGGGAGATTTTAGGACGAGCTTTTGGGGGTGGTGGCGCCAAAGCGGGGGAAGAGTGGATGCCTGCGTTCCGCAATACGGTGGAGCGGAAAAAGATTCAGCGGCGGTGGTTTGAGGATTTGGCAGTGGGCGTGGCTGGGGATGCAGGGCCAGTCGATCTACAGACATGGAAGGAGCTGGATCTCTACTGCTATCGAGTGGCCGGAACAGTTGGATTGATGATGATGCGTGTTTTTGGATCGGAGAAAGAGGAAGCGGAACCGCGGGCGATCGATTTGGGGAGAGGAATGCAGCTGACGAATATTCTGCGAGACGTGGCGGAAGATGCCCGAGCGGGTAGAATCTATCTGCCCGCCGAAGAGAGGGAGGAGTACGGGGTTCGCCGGGAGGATTTATTGGCGGGTCGACCTTCGGGAAGGTGGGCGGAGTTTATGAGATTTCAATTGGCCCGGGCTCGGGAGCAGTATGGTTTGGCGGAACTTGGAATTGCAATGTTGCCTGCGGGCGGGGGTCGATTATCGACATGGTTGATGAGAGAACTCTACGCGGGAATTCTCGATCCGATTGAGGCCTCGGGCTATGACGTTTTTTCTCAGAGGCACTCTCTTTCGATTGGGCAGAAGTTGGTCCGTGGGACGCGTGTGATTCTGCGGGGCTGCTGGAGTTAGCTGATAGAGCGGATGCGCCTCGTAAAAATTCTTAGATGCCGTGGGCGATACGGGCGGCGATGAAGATGCCAGTCATGAGGGCCAGAGTGATGGCGGGTCGAGGGTCAGCTTTGGGAGCGGGCTCGGCATAGATTGGTGTGATCCAAGCCAACATGGCGCTAAAAATAAACCAGGAGAAGTAGTTCTGAGGTGGAACAATACTCCCCACCCAGTGCCAGTAACCACGAATGGCGTAGGCGAATGGTTCCATCAAGAAATCAAAGAGCATGGAGAAAGCGCCTGTGGCAATGGCGATAGGCGCGCGGGAACCTCCCAACCAGTACTGACTCAAGCTGAGGTTGGCCCCCGCGACTACGGAAAACCAGGCGAGGGGAATGGCGAGGGGAAGGACTCCGCCCATGCGTGGGCCAAAGGCATCGGTGTACTGGTAGGATCCAAAGGGAATGCCACTTAAGGTGCCGACCGTTTCGAGAAGAGCAGAGGAACCTAGAATGACCGCGGCACAAATGCGCGCCTTACGCAGGCCGAGGCGATCTACGGTGGAGAAATAGATGTGGCTGGCGGCCAGAAGCATAGAAATAAAATCTCCATAGCGTAGGCAAAGGGTAATGAAGGCACGAAGCGTCTCTGGGAGGGGGAGAGTTTCGGTCCAAGCAGGAGTGAGGCGAAAGGTCACCGCGAGTAGGCCGATACCTGCCCAGAGAAGAAAGAACTTCCAGAGCAACTCTCGGACACGCGTTGGGATCACCCCTTGAGATAACAGCAGGAAACCTTGGTCGACAAGTCTCGGCGACGTTGACTCGGGACCCTGCAGGAACGAAAAAAGAGTATGTTGGGAATTCCTATGGCGGGCTGGTTTTGTGCAGGGCTGACTGGGCTAGGGCTAACTCTCGGGTTTGCCCCTTTCCATCAACCCTTGGCAGGTTGGCTGGCCCTGATTCCTTTGGCCTACTACGGTCAAAAAACAAAGCCTTCGATACGGGAAGCGTTGCTTTTGGGTTGGTTTGCTGGCGTAACACACTTTCTGACCACCTTTAGCTGGCTGATCACGGTGACGACGGCGGGTTGGATCCTGCTTTGTTTGTACATGGCGATCTATCCCGCCCTCTGGTTTTTGCTTTGGGTGAGATTCTCTGGCTCCGATCCTGAACGAATGAGCAGTGCAGGGAATATTTGGCAGGTGGTGTTAGGAGCTTCAGCTTGGATTTTGACCGAGTGGCTTCGAGGGATTGTTTTTAGCGGGTTTGGCTGGAACGGGCTTGGAGTATCGCAGGGGAATCTCCTCCTCTTGGCCCAAATCGCCGATCTAGGTGGAGTCCCCTTAGTTTCGTGGGTGGTAGCTTTTGGGGGACTTACGCTGACTTTAACGGCTCGCCGCTTTGAACTAGAAATTCGTGGAGCCCAAAAATGGAAGCCTCGCTGGGATTTCACGGCGGGAGTTTTCGTTCTGGGTATGACGATGGTTTACGGGGCGAGGACAATGTTGCGACCTCTTCCTCAGGGGATACAGACCCTGACGTATGCGGCAATTCAACCTGCGGTGCCTCAAGATCCGTGGCGGTCAGCCAAGATCGAGAAAGTGGCTGCAGAACTGTCGCGTTGGTCGGAGATTGTCTTGGTGGGAAATGGTCCGATTGATCTACTGGTCTGGCCTGAGAGCTTGGCAGGAACAGGGTGGAGGGAGGAACCTGCCTTTCAGCAAGCGGTGCAGGGGGCGAGAAGGTTGGGAGCGCGCTCTTTGTTGACGGGTTCCCTGGACGTTCGCGGAGCAGAAACATTTAACTCCGCGGTGCTTTTCACGGGTCCCGAAGGAAAGGCGCCGAGGGTGTATGATAAAACCCATCTGGTGATCATGGGCGAATATGTGCCACTGGTTAAAATATTCCCATGGATGCGTAAACTAGTTCCGCCTGGAGGAGATCTGACCGCGGGAAGCTCCGCACGAATTCTTGAGCTGGAACCGAGTGGGATTCGATTGGCCCCGCTGATCTGTTTTGAGGATTCTGTGGCAAGGGGAGTTCGCACATCTGCACAAGAAAATCCGCATCTTTTGGTCAATCTAACTAATGATGCTTGGTTTGGTACATCCTCGGGGGCGGAGCAGCATCTGGACAACGCACGATTTCGGGCGATTGAAACTCGGTTACCACTTTTGCGGGCAACCAACGATGGGGTGACCGCGTTGATTAGTCCAAGGGGGCTTATCTTATCGGAGGTGTGGAATCCTGAGCTAAAATCGTATCGAGAACCGGGATTTATTTCAGGGGAGCTGGAGTTGGGCGATTCACCCCCAACATTTTATACTCGATGGGGTGATTGGACGGTGGGGGCATCGATGGGGCTGGTCTTGCTGGGGTTGATTCGATTAAGGAACTTGTTCTAGTCCGCTTAATTATTGTAGACAATATAAAATATTTTTTCTAATTTTTAGCTAATAAGCGGAATCAATAGCACTTTGGCAACCATCACGGTGTCTCGTGAACACAACCAAACAACAAACAAACCTAAGGAGATAGCAAATAAAATGATCAAGAATATCACAGTACTTCTTGGCGCGATTGCGGCCGTGGCCAGCTTGTCCCTCGCGGACAGCGCCCCGGAAGCATCCGCTCAAGATACTAAAAAGATGGTTCAGAATAACTTCGTTGAGACCGCCCAAAAGGGTGTGAAGCTCAGTGGGTATATTGATGCTGGTTATAGCTACAACTTCACCGGATCGGGGAACCAATCGCAGGTCAATGGCCGCCTAGGAAGTGATACTGCTCAACGTGGGGATTTTAACCTTTACGCGGTGAAGATTGCCTTAGAAAAAGCAATGAGTTCTGAAAACAAAGCGCAAGCGGGTTTTCGGGCGGATGTGATGATTGGGGAAGATGCGACTTATTTTATTAATCGGACATCGCCCCAGACAGCAGTGAACGGTGGGCCCACAAACACGAGCATGAACTCGAACTCACTTTTCTTGGAGCAGGCCTATATCGATATTCGTGCCCCTGTAGGTAACGGCTGGGACTTCAAGGTTGGAAAGTTCGTCTCTATTCTCGGATACGAAGTCATGGAACGTCCCGCTAACATGAACACGACTTTTGGTCTCATTTTTAATCAGCTACCGCTGTACTACACAGGGGTACTATCGTCGTATAAATTCGACGATTATATCGATGGAAAACTTGGCGTAGTCAACGGATCCAATAGTGATAATAACACTACGACGAACGCAAACGATGGAGACGGATGTGCGCTTTTGGCAGCATTAAACTTCACCGCACCAGGAGGAAACGCCAACTGGAGTAATAATTTCCAGTACAGTACCGGTTACGATAATAACACGGCTACTGGAACTGGTAATTCCAGCCAAGGCTACAATAATAATGGTGGTTCTGTTTCGGCCTATACGTGGTACTACAACTCTTGGGGAAATTGGGCGCCCAAGTTTGCGGAGGACAAGTTGCTCCTCGCTTTTAATACTGTCTGGTTTGTTAAGAGTGGTAACACTACAGGCCCTACAACAGTCAATTCCTGTGTCTACGGTGTGGGTGCTTATGCAAAATATCAGTTTAACGACTGGTTTAGCCTAGCCAGCCGTGGTGAGTATTTAGGAAGCAATAATGATCTTAAGTTTGGGACACAAGGGAACCCATCGACCAGCGTGAACAATGGGGGTCACGTCACGGGAACCAACCTATGGGAGTACACCTTAACTGCAGGTTTCAATGTAATTGATAACCTCCTCATCCGCGCTGAGTATCGGATGGATTGGGGAAGTAACATAGTCAGCAATGGAACTGTGGCTGGAAATAATAGTGGGGCTGTTTCTGGTGGGCCGGCTTATTACGCGGGTGCGGAAGTTGTCTACAGCTTCTAAAAATTATTTAGAGCAAAGTTCGTTAGGAAATCCCTCGGAGCCAAAGATTGGGTTCCGGGGGATTTTGCTTTTCAAAGTTTGTTTAGGAAGCCAACTCTTCGACGGTGGGGCAGGAGCAGACGAGGTTGCGGTCGCCGTGAACGGAATCGATCCGGGAGACGGTAGGCCAGTACTTGGAGGTGCGCGTCCACGGAGCTGGGTAAGCCGCTTGTTCTCGACTGTAGGGACGATCCCAGGTGTCGGAGGTGACATCCGCTGCAGGGTGAGGGGCAAGTTTCAAGGGGTTGCGGGCACGATCCATTTTTCCTGATTCAATTTCAGCGATCTCCTTGCGGATCGAGATCATGGCATCGACAAATCGATCCAGTTCCTCGCGGGATTCAGATTCGGTGGGTTCGATCATCAGGGTCCCGCCCACGGGCCAGGACATTGTCGGGGCATGAAATCCGTAATCCATCAGCCGTTTGGCGACATCCTCAACCTCGATCCCCGCGGAAGCTTTGAAAGGCCGGAAATCGAGGATGAACTCGTGGGCGACCCAGCCTCCCGTACCTCGGTAAAGAATTGGGTAGTGGTCGGAGAGGCGTTTCGCGAGGTAGTTGGCATTGAGGATGGCGACCTCGGTGCAACGGGCGAGTCCCTTGCCTCCAACCATAGCGAGGAACATCCAAGGAATGACCAGAACGCTGGCACTGCCGTAAGGAGCGGAAGCGACGGCTCCGACCTGATCTTTTTTTAGAGTCTGATGAGGATGAGAAGGGAGGAAGGAGGCGAGATGGTCTGCCACAGCGATAGGGCCAACTCCCGGCCCGCCTCCGCCGTGCGGAATACAGAAAGTTTTATGAAGATTGAGGTGGCAGGCATCGATGCCAAACTCGCCCGGACGACAGATGCCGACCAAGGCATTGAGGTTGGCACCATCCATATAAACTTGGCCGCCTGCTTGGTGAACTTTTTCACAAAGATCTCGGATAGCAGATTCGAAGACACCGTGGGTAGAGGGATAGGTTACCATGGCGGCGGCGACTCGTGGTCCGTGGTCTTTGAGTTTTGCGTCGAGGTCGGAAAGATCGACGTTCCCTTGCAAATCGCACGCGACTGGAACGACCCGAAAACCGACGAGGACAGCACTGGCCGGATTGGTGCCGTGTGCGGAAACGGGAATGAGGCAGACATCGCGTCCGGTGTCTCCTCGGGATTGATGCCAAGCGCGGATCGAAAGAAGGCCTGCGTACTCTCCTTGGGAGCCCGCGTTCGGCTGGAGGGAGACATGGGGCAAGCCGGTGATTTCGCCGAGCCATGTTTCCAAATCGTGAATCATCCTGAGGTAGCCAGGGTTCTGATCGGCAGGCGCGTACGGGTGAGGTTCCCCGACGGTCGACCAACCGAGAGGGGTGAGTTCGGAGGCAGCGTTGAGTTTCATGGTGCAAGAACCGAGGGGAACCATGGATTGGGCGGGAGTGAGGTCTTTGGCTGCGAGACGGCGAATGTAGCGGAGGAGATCGTTTTCGTTTGCGTGAGAGGTGAAGATCGGATGGCGGAGAGCGGCGGTCCGTCGGGCGAGGGGAGTAGGGAGAATCGAAAACTCGGAGGAGGGAGGGGGAAGTTTTCCTGAGCCGAAAAAGGAGAGAAGACGATCGACTTCGGCTTCGTCGGTCCGTTCGTCCAAAGTGATGCCGAGATCCCCGTTAGGGAACTGGCGGAAGTTTGTCTGGGCTTGGGAGGCTTTGGTGAATGCGGTTTTCAGTGTGGCGGGCGAACCTTGGATGTGGAGTGTGTCGAAATAGGTGGAGTGGGCGATTGAAAAGCCGAGGGTTTTGAGTCCAGCGGCGAGCCGTTGGGTGTGTTGATGGATACGGAGAGCGATCTGGTGAAGGCCTTTGGGACCGTGGTGGACGGCGTACATCGAGGCGAGAGTGGCGAGGAGGGCTTGGGCGGTGCAGATGTTGCTGGTGGCGCGATCTCGGCGGATATGTTGTTCGCGAGTTTGCAGAGATAGTCGGTAGGCGGTACGGCCTGCAGAATCTTTGGAGACACCGATCAGGCGACCAGGGAGGAGTCGTTGATAGGCAAAGCGGGTGGCAAAATAGGCGGCGTGGGGTCCACCAAACCCGATCGGGATTCCAAATCGTTGGGTGGAGCCAACGGCGACATCGGCGCCCAGTTCGCCCGGGGGGGTAAAAAGAAAAAGGGAGAGAGGATCAGCCACGAGGATGGAGAGGGCGCCCGATTCTTTTAGTTGGGTGATGGAAGGGCTGGGATCGGCAAGGCGACCATTGCTTTCGGGATAAGCGAAAATCCCTGCAAAAAGATTGGAGGCGTCTTTTTCTGGGAAAGTTTCCGAAATGAGGATTTTCCAGCCGAGAGCTGCTGCGCGGGTCGAGATAACGGAGGTGGTCGAGGGGTGTAGGCCTGGAGTCAACCAGAGGGTACGACGATTTTTATCGGTCATGGCGGCATGAGCGAGGGAGGCGGCTTCGGCGGCGGCCGTGCCCTCGTCCAAAAGGGAGGCATTGGCGATCTCCATTCCGGTGAGTTCGAGAACCATGGTTTGGTAGTTGAGGAGAGCTTCTAGGCGGCCTTGGGAGATTTCGGGTTGGTAAGGGGTGTAGGAGCTGTACCAACCAGGATCCTCGAGGATGGCCCTACGGAGGACAGGAGGTGTGATGGTTCCGTGATATCCGAGGCCGATGAGGGAGCGGAAGGGTTTGTTTTGGGAGAGGATCTTTTCTAGATCTGCCAAGGCACGTGTTTCGGAGCGGGCGGGTGGGAGTTTTGGGGGTTGTTGGGAGGCAAGGCCCGTGGGAAGAGTGGCTTGGACAAGCTCCTCGAGGGAGGAAAGGCCGACAGTTTTGAGCATCTCCTTTTCGGTTACTTTATTGGGACCGAGGTGGCGGGAGAGAAAGGAGAGGTCGCCATGATTCTGAGGTAGGGAAGGGGCAGGGTCCTTGCTGGGAAGGATGGCGGTTTTTTTGGTCTTGGCAGAAGTGGCTACAGGCACCGCCTCAAAGTAGTGGAGAGCGAGGGGTGCGCAAGTCGTGGAGTAAAGTTGGTCAGAAGGGGATGGGAATAGTTAGTATATAGAGATGCATCAGTATGCCGCTAAAAATTGCTGTGGGGGCAACGCCTGCGGGTTGGATGTGCTGGCCCATCAGTTGGCCGATTCAGGGGAGCTGCGGGGAGTCTCGGTTTCCTTTCACGAAGGGCGGATTGATTATGCGACGGCTGGCGAAGAGCGGGGGGAGAGGGAAGTTGTCGGGTTGGCCGATGCGGTGCGCGCTTTGGGTGGGGGGAGTATCTGTCGTTGGTCGCCCCCCGATTCGCGCTGTGGGAAGTGCGGGCGTCTTTTAGAGGGAAAATGGGAAGAGGGTGTTTTCATCCGGAGGGACGGGGACAAGATTATTTTAGAAAGAGAAAGTTGTCCGACGGCTCCGAAGTTTTGGTTGTGGAAGATATTAGGGGGAGTGAAGTTGGAGGTGAGGCAACTTCCCTCCGTGGTGGGGGCGGGGAAAAAGTGGAAAGTTCCACTGGCCTTGGCGGTGGTCTGTGGGATGGCAGGTTTGTTGGGTTGGTGGGCGGAGGGATGGATTGGGAAACTCCTGTTTCTGGCGGCATATTTAGCGGGGGGTTGGAAGACGGGTGAGGAGGTGGCGCACCGACTCAAGACGGGGGTTTTAGATATTCATTTTCTGATGCTGGCGGTGGCGGCGGGTGCGGCGGCGGTGGGGCATTTGCAAGAGGGAGCGTTGCTCCTCTTTTTGTTTTCGCTGAGTGGGGCCTTGGAGGAGTTGGCGGCCTATCGAACGGAAAAGGAGTTGGCAGGATTATTTAAGGCGGCGCCGCGTGAAGCAGTTCGAGTTTTGGAGGACGGTACGGAAGAGAGTGTGGCGGTGGAGACACTCCAAGCGGGAATGAAGGTGCGGGTACGTCCTGGGGATGCTTTTCCTGTGGATGCGGAGGTGGTGGAAGGTCGGACAAGTGCGGATGAATCGAGTCTGACGGGTGAATCGGTTGCGGTAGAGAAGGAGGTGGGATCAATGGTTTTGGCGGGAACATTAAATTTATGGGGTCGAGTCGACCTGCAGGTATTGCGACCCGCTAAGGAAAGTGCGTTGGAAGGAATCTTGCGATTGATTCGAGATGCGCAAGAGCAGAAGGCACCCGCCCAGCGTTTTACGGATCGGTTTGGGACTCGTTATACCCAAGCTATTCTGACTCTAAGTTTTGTTATGTTTCTGGTTTGGTGGGGATTGGCGGGGTGGGCCAAGGGTGAAGCGGGGACGGCCTTTTATAAAACGATGACCCTGCTGGTGGTGGCATCGCCGTGTGCTTTAGTGCTTTCGATTCCTTCAGCGGTATTGGCAGGGATTGCGGCTGGGGCGCGCCGCGGGATTTTATTTCGGGGTGGGAGTCCGATTGAGCGATTGGGGTCGATTCAGCGAGTAGCGTTGGACAAGACAGGGACTTTAACGACGGGCGAGATGAAAGTACGTGGGATTGAGGTGGAGGCGGGATGTACCGAGGAGCAGGTTTTGCGGGGAGCGGCGGCCTTAGGCATGCAGTCGCTTCATCCTGTATCCGTAGCCATTGTTCGGGAAGCGAAGCGACGTGGGTTTCCAGGGCTGAAGCTGGAAGAGTTTTCCTCGGCTACGGGCGGAGGATTACGGGGCAGAGTGAGGGGTGGGGTGGAAGCACGGCTAGGGCGGAGAAGTTTCTTGGAGAAAGCCGAATGGGTGGCTGCCAAAGCGGCGCCTCTCGCTGGGTTAACCGAAGTTCTTTATGAAGCGGGTCCTGTGCGGGGTCGGATATTATTGGAAGATGAGATTCGCACCAGTAGCCGGCCTTTGCTTCATTGGCTGGAAAAGCAAGGGCTCAAGGTAACCATGTTGACGGGTGACCGAGAGGCGGCGGCTCGACTGGTCGCGGAGCAGGTGGGCTTAAAAGATTTCCGCTATGGGTTGCATCCAGAAGAAAAAGTTGCGGCGATTCGGGAATGGAATGAGCAGGGAGAGAAGGTAGCGATGGTGGGGGATGGGGTGAACGATGCGCCGAGTTTAGCAATGGCGGAGATTGGGGTGGCGATGGGAGCGCGGGGAACGGGGGCGGCGCTTGCACAGTCGGACATCATCCTGATGCGCGATCGATTGGAGAGTTTTGCGGAGGCTTTTGATTTAAGTCGGCGAACCCGAAGAATCATTACGCAAAACTTAGTGATTTCTCTAGGAACCGTAGCGGTCTTGGTGGTGGCGGCACTGGGTGCGGCGATCCCATTGACCGTAGGGGTAGCGGGTCATGAGGGGAGCACGGTGATCGTAGTTTTGAATAGCCTACGACTGTTGGCTCCGCGTCGTGGATTTGTCGGATTGCGTGGGTTGGGGGAGAAGGTGTAGGAATAAAGGATGCGCTGGCGTGCCATTCTTCTCTTTGGGGCTCCCGGTTCGGGTAAAGGAACTCAAGGTAAGGTTTTGGGAACGATCCCTGGTTTCTGTCATATTTCTTGCGGAGATGTTTTTCGTGGAATGGATTTGAGGACACCAGTGGGGCAAGCTTTTTTGAAGTACTCGGGTGCGGGGAATTTGGTGCCGGATGATGTCACAGTGGATTTGTGGCGGCAGCACATGGATCATTTGGTGACCTTAGGGAAATTTAAGCCCGAGATTGACCATCTGGTTCTCGACGGGATTCCGCGTAACGATACTCAGGCCAAACTCTTAAAAAAGGACCTCAAGGTGGAAGCGCTCTTTCATTTGGTCTGTCATGACCGATCTAAATTAGAGGAGCGCTTAAAGCGAAGGGCTTTGCGGGATAATCGGTTGGACGACGCCAGCGACAAAGTGATTCACGATCGATTGGCCACGTACGAAAATGAAACAAAGCCAGTTTTGGAATTTTACGGGGAAAAGGTGGTGCATGAGGTTGATGCGGAGCAATTCCCTTACGAAGTGGCGCGTGACATTCTGAGTCAGATTGGAAGTCCGAAAGAGAAAATCGGCTCCCAGAATCTAACTGCG
The DNA here is from genome assembly GCA_945876115.1 of Verrucomicrobia subdivision 6 bacterium. Taxonomy (GTDB): domain Bacteria; phylum Verrucomicrobiota; class Verrucomicrobiia; order Methylacidiphilales; family Verrucolacustridaceae; genus Verrucolacustris. The sequence continues at coordinate 28,836 of CAMCNF010000008.1, forward strand.
GCTACGGTTTAGTCCCGTGCGTGTTATTTTTGCTGGCACAGGGGAATTTGGAGTCCCTTGTCTGGAGGCCTTGGTGGCTTGTGACGAGCACTTTGTACTTTCGGTCATCACGCAACCTGATCGTCCAGCTGGGCGCCAACAAAAGTTGCTTCCATCCCCGATCAAGGAGTGTGCTTTACGCCGTCATTTAACGGTATTCCAACCTGAAGATATTAACGCGGGTACGGCACTCAGTCAGATTCGCTATCAGAAGCCCGATTTAATGATCGTGGTGGCGTATGGACAAATCCTGAAGAAACCGCTCTTGGAGATACCCGAGAAGGGTTGTTGGAATGTGCACGGTTCGCTTTTGCCGAAGTATCGAGGAGCCTCCCCAATTGCGGCGGCCATCCGTGATCGTCAGAAGCAGACAGGAGTCACGATCATGCAGATGAATGAGGGATTAGATACAGGGGACATCTTGGGAAAAGTGGCGACACGGATCCGTCCAGGAGAGACGACAGGGATGTTGCATGATCGTTTGGCGGGGAAGGCGGGACCCCTGCTTTTGAAGTTGCTGGTGCAAGCGAGGAAAGGAAAGTTGCGGAATACGAGGCAAATTGCAGGGGAAGCTTCTTTGGCGCCGAAGATGACGAAGGAGAATGGAAAGATTGAGTGGGAAAAGAATCCTGAAGATATTGAGGCCCATATTCGTGCAATGCAGCCTTGGCCTGGGGCTTATACCTGGATCCCTGACGGGACGGATCAGAAGATGTTAAAGATTTTCTCGGTGATACTTTCAAAAAGGGCCAAAGGAAAGCCTGGGGAGATTGTGGAGGTTAATTCGCATGGGATTTTAGTGGCAGCGAAAAAGGGTGGAGTTTTAGTGCGCGAAGTTCAATTGGAAGGTCGCAAGCGGATGGCAGCGGTGGAGTATGCACGGGGTGCGGGCTTGGCACCTGGGCTCATGCTTAGCTAAAGAGAAGCTGGGCGGGTAGACATGAGTGTAGCGCTGGCACTGGCGATAAGGTTTTGAACGAGACTATAGAGGATCATAGGGATAAGAACTTTAGGTTGATCCGCAAAAGCGAGTGAAGCGAGGACAAGGGCGGTGCCATTGTTGTTCATCCCCACGCCGAACATAAGAGCGAGGCACTGACCCGTTTTGGCGCGTAGGAGCTTGGCTAGCCACCAACCGGCCATGAAATCGATGCTGCAAAGAAGAACGACGAAGGTGATGGCGCTGGCCAGGAACCCCCACTCGGGTGAAGCGAAGGCTTGGGGTAGGGCGAGGGAGGCATTGGTATAATTTAAAAGAAGAAGGCAGATGGAGTTGATCAGTTTGAGAGTTGGCTTGGCAGATTCAATTTGCTGGGCGCCGAGAAGTGGTCGCAGGGAAAGGCCAAGAATGGAAGGGAGTAATACTGAAAGAAGAAGGACGAGAGTGGGCGCGCCGCCTTTCATTTGAGAGAGGGCGGCGGTGTAGTCGCCGACTGCGGCCCAATTGATGAAGTTTAAAGAGATGGGCATGAGCCAAGGACTCAAGAAGATGGAAATCAAAACGAGTCCTACGGCGAGAGGAACGTCTCCGTTGGAATTCTGGGTGTAGGCGGTAGCGGCACCTGCGACCGGAACGGTGGAAAGAAGAGCGAGAGCCACGATAATGGATTGCACATGCTCGGCAGCACTGGTGAAAGACATGATGAGGGAGGCAAAATAGAGGACGACAACTGGAAGGCCTACATTGGCTACGAGGCCCGCGAGAAGAAGTTGGGGGGAGCGAATGAGGTCTTGAATCTTTTCAAGAGAAAGAGATGCATTGAGCAGCAGAATGCCCAGCAAAACCATGGTAACAGACAAGGAGGTCATCTCGCCGAGGCCTGAAACATGACCTAGCGAAATGGAGCGGAGCCATTCTCCAAAACGGGGAAAGAAGCCCGCAAGGATGTACGAACCGAGGAGAAAGCCGATGAAATAGCGATGGATCAGGTGGGATAGACGAGTGAGGAGCCCGGTTGGGGCGGGTTCAGTGTGCATGACTTAAAAAGCGGTTGGGAAGGAGGTCTCCTCAAGGGTCACTGTTTTTTTATCCACCGCTCTTTTTGCATGGCGAGTTTGCGTTTCGCTGATTCGAGAGGATTGGGATTCTTGCCTGAAGCATAGAGATCGGCGCGGTGGAGGATTGAGCGGATGTAGGATTTTGTCGTAGGGAAGTCCATGGCTAGGAGAAAGTCTTCGGCGCGGAGGGTGGGATTGTCTCGAGCCCAGCGACGGGCATGGGTGATGCCTGCGTTGTACTCTGCTAGGGCAAAGACCTCGGGACGGTCGGCATTGGACCAGCGTTTCATGGCGCGAGAGAGGTACCAAGTTCCAGCCGCGAGATTGGTTCGAGGATCGAAAAGATCGGTTTCGTGGAAGGAGCGGACGCGATTGGCCTGAGCCCAGTCTTGGCCTGCGCCTGGGGTGACCTGCATGAGGCCTCTTTCGCCCGAGGTGCCGGTGGCGCGAACTTCGAAATCGCTTTCACGCCAAACCACTGCACGGACTAGGGAGACGGGAAGTTGATGGCGAGCGGCGGCCTCGGCTATGAGTGGATCGAGTTCGGTCGAGCGATGAATTTCGCCGATCCATGAAAAGGCGATCATGGCTAACGGAGTTACAATCACGGCCAAGGCGGCCAGAATACGCGGTCGAGCGAGGAGCATAGTATTACAAAGATAAACAACAAAGGTGGTGGAGGGGAAGCGGGGGAAACTTGCCTCGCGACTAAAAATAGCGCAGAGCCAAGGGGTGAATTCTTCCGAATTTGTAAGGGTAGCGCCTGAATTGGGCCTAGACCGTCTGTTTGACTACCGGATTCCCGAGCGATTACGGGGTCAAGTGGGGCTAGG
>CAMCNF010000009.1 GCA_945876115.1 Verrucomicrobia subdivision 6 bacterium
TTTCTCGCCCGCACCCTCGCCCAAATGGGCTACGCCATCGTCCTCCACCATCGTAGCGGCGCTTCCGCCACTTTGCGCTTGGCCCGCCAACTTCGCCAGCATGGCACCCCCACCGAAGTCGTCCGCGCCGACCTTTCCATCCCAACCCAAGTCGATCACCTCATCCAACGTGTTCAAAAAAGATTCGGACGCCTCGACCTCCTCCTCAACAACGCTGGCACCTATCGCCCCACCCCACTCCACCGCACTCTACCCGTCGACTGGTTCGCTGGCCTCCACAGCACCGCTACCGCAGTTTTTCTACTCACCCGCGCTGCTTTACCTCTCTTTCCCAAAAAAGGTGGCCGTGTCATCAATCTTGGCGATGCCGCCGCCGACCGCCTCTCTGCTCGACGCTTCGCCCCTGGCTATCACGTCGGAAAAACTGGAGTCACTCTTTTAACCCGCTCTTTCGCCGCTCAACTCATTCGCCGCCACATCACCGTCAATCTCATCTCCCCAGGTTACTTAGAAAATAGCGTCGACCTCCCCCCCCTCCACACTCTTCCCTCAGGTCGGGCCGTTCGTTTCACCGAAGTCGCTGCCGCCTTACAGTATCTTCTTTCTCCTGAGGCCGCCCAAGTCACTGGAACCAATCTAATCCTCTCTGGAGGATGGAACCTTTAGTTTTTGCTTCTCCCCGCTGCGCACATCGGATTCCATCCAGTCTCTTTTAACTTTTGGTTTCGTACCCGCTTACTCCTTCGCGATCGCACCGAACCTTTCGCCCACACTCCTCCCGCCTCTCCCCTGGGTAGCGCCTCATCCTCACAAACATTGAAGATTTCACCGCCATTTCCCAGGACCGCCCCCACCGCTCGCGCCGCATCCTCTACCTCGATCACATTCAACCAACGCTCTGGCCCCCCCGCGTTGGGTCGAATCTGCCTTCCCGGCCCATAAATTCCTGCACAACGCACCACCGTTCCACCCGCCCGCAAAGTCGCCCTCTCCGCCGTGACCATCGCCATCGCCCGAGAATCATCCTCCGCCACCGCTGAAGTTTCATCCACCCAACCACCCCCCGCCTCCGCATAAACCGAAGTCGATGAAAGATAAACCATCGGCAACCCTCTCGCTTTCCCCCATGCCGCCGCTCGCACCGCCCCTTCCCGATGGATTGCCTCAAACTCACTCCCACCCACTTTCCGCGATGGAGCCAAGGCGAAAATCAGTCCATCCCAACTCCCCAAAAGCCCCTTCCAAAATTTCTCACCCACCGCATCCGCCGCCGCCACCTTCGGAAATTTTACCCGCAACTTATCCGCCGACTCCTCCGTTCTTACAACAGGCCACACCTCCCACCCCCCTGCTTGCGCCATCTTCCCAATTTCTCGCCCCAAATACCCTGCCCCCACGACCAACAATCTAGGGCAGCCAAGGGGTGGACTCGCCTTAAACACAGATTTCGTCTACTCTCATTTGTATAGGACGAGTGGCAGAGCGGTCGAATGCGGCGGTCTTGAAAACCGCAAACGTCGTAAGGCGTTCGTAGGTTCGAATCCTACCTCGTCCGAGCTCTACCCTTTAAGATGGTAGTGACCCGGTCCGACCTTGCGCAGTCCACGAATCTTCTTCAGGTTCTGATAAAACCAAGTATCCAAGCGCTGACGCTGAATATTCATTTTCCCTGCCAAATCCTTAATCTTTAGCCCTGTTTTTCCCGCTCGGCTTAGTTGCGCCAAGATCACCTTACGCAAGCCTCCGCGACGGCTGAATTTTCTGACTGTCGAACGACCCGCCTTCCGACCCCTTTTCCCAGGCCGACCCCGAGCAATTCGGTTCGCTCCTCGAGCCACCGCCGAGGCCCCTGCCCCAACCACCTTGGCCACGGAACGCTCCAGTTGACCTAGCTTCTTTTCGAGACTTTCTTTTCGGCGCAACAACTTAACAATACGGCCGAATTCTTTTGCGGTGAGTTTTGTAATATCCATAGCTGAAAACACTAACAACTCATCTGACGATCGGCTAGTAAAAAAATACCCCGTCGCGGAATATTTCCACGACGGGGTAAATTGTTTTTCCCACCCTCAGGAAGAATCCCGAGGGCAAAAAATTACTTAACGTGTTTGCTGGCGTACTTCGTCAGCTCAAACATGTTCGCCACGCTCTTGCCACCAAAAAGGGGCTTGAACAAATGATCCGCATTAATGTTGCGGCGATTCTTTTTGTCTTGGAGCCCGTTCTTCTTGATGTAGGCCCACAATTTCTTGGTCATCTCGGTGCGGGGAAGCGGCTTGCTTCCAATGATCGCGGCCAGGATGGCGTCCGGTTGGACGGGTTTCATAAACGCTGCATTCGGTTTCTTTGCCATAGTACTTGATTCTCCTTGGTTTGGGTTTGGTTAACGATTCAGAGGGCAACATGCCCACCCGTAGTCGGCTGACAACTCTTTTTTACGAGGGAAATGCGATTTTCAGCTCTACCATAAAGGGTCGATCTTTGCCGTGACTCATATCCTGCCCCACGAATCGCAGCCTCGATCACCTCAGGTTCCAACCTCTCGCCATGCTTCCCCCCACTCGCCTTTGTGATCGATTCTTCGTAAAGCGTCCCGCCAAAATCATTACAACCCCAACTTAAAGACTCCAGCGCTCCCTCCACCCCAAGCTTAACCCAACTCGTTTGTAAATTAGGGATCACATCTCCTAAGACCATGCGCGCCAACGGATAAAGCCGCCGAGCCCGCCTCCGAATTTTCTCCTCCAAAACCCGTATTCCCCCCACTCTTCGAGCTAATATCGCTCCCAATCGGTTCTGGTAGGGAACAAAAGCCAGCGGGACCAACTCGGTGAATCCCCCCGTTTCCTCCTGCAACAAACGCAACACCGCAAAGTGCGCTCGAATGTCCTCCCAGCTCTCCACATGCCCAAACATCACCGTCGCACTCGATCGTAAACCAGCCCGGTGAGCCGCCCGCACAATCTGTACCCAACGAGCTACTGGCAACTTATTGCGGGAGATTTTGCGCCGAACATCGTCCACCAAGATCTCCGCCGCCGTTCCTGGAATACTCCCCACCCCCGCTCCCCTTAACTTGGCCACCATCTCCTCAGGCTCACATCCCGCCTTCTCACAAAGCGAATCAATCTCCATCGGAGAAAAGGCGTGCAGGTGCATTTTCGGAAAGGCCTCCCGCAATGCCCGAACTAAATCAAAATAATATTCAGGCGTTAACCCAGGATCAATTCCTCCCTGCAAACAAATTTCGGTTACCCACGGAGTCTGCCCAACCCTCCCAACCACTTCATCAATCGTATCCGAGGTCGCCCCCAACGTCCCCGGTCTTTTCCCAAACCCACAAAAAGAACATCCCACTGAGCAAACCCGAGAAAAATTCGCGTTGCGATTTACCACATACGTCACTACCCGCCCATGCTGCTTCCGCGTCCGCAACAAAGCCTCCTCTCTCAACTCAGGCCCCTTCATCATCCACGGATTCTTCATCGCTCCTCTCCTGAAATAAAATGTCCGACTCTCTTCTGCCAGATCGGATCCAACCATTCCGCGGTCGCATGAGAATCATACACCGGCAACCGCTCGACCAACTCTCGCCCCGCCCTTGCACACCCCTCGCGATATCTCTCCAGTTCTGCCCACGGACGGGTCGGATTTACCTCATCTTTCGCCCACGAAATTCCACCTAGATCATCCAAATCCCCCACCATCTCTAACCACCTTGGCTCTAAATTAGGCGGAATCTGTATCGCCACCTCCGGCGCCCAATCCCTCCAGCAACTCATCATCTCGATATATTCCTCCAAAGTCGGCGCCACCCCCGCAGGCCAACGCGACCCCTCGTTCGGCACGTACCGCTGGATCAAAATCTCTTGCAGATGCCCATACTTCTCCTGCAACTCGGCTAACGCCCGCAAAGACCGTAATCGCGAATCCTGACTCTCCCCCCAGCCCACCAGAATCCCACTCGTAAAAGGCACCTTCGCCCTTCCCGCCGCCTCAATCCCTGCAATCCGCCCCGCTACCTTCTTTTCTGGCGCCAACCGAATCTCGTCCTCAACACTTTCCAGCATCATTCCCATTGAAACAAAGTGAGGCCGCAAATCCCTCAACTCCTCCTCCCTCATTCTGCCAAAGTTACCATGAGGAAAGAGTCCCGCCTCCCCACACCGATCCGCCACCGCCGCCGCAAACTTCCAAAAATCTCCATACCCTCGCCTCCCCAACTCCTCCTGAATATGTGACATCGCCCCAGGTCGCTCCCCTGAAATCATTAAAACCTCCCGGGCCCCACCCGCTCGTCCCTCCTCCACCACCCGCACAATCTTCTCCTCACTGACCAAACCCTCCCCATCGGTGCGAAATCCACAATAACCACAGTGCCAAGGACAGTCGTGGGTCAAAACTAAAGTAATCGAACGCGAATATGTCACCGCTTTCCCCGATCGGAGATCTGAGTTTTCTAAGGCGGGTTCTGCGTAAACGGCTTTCAAGACAAGAGATTACCATCTAATTTTCAACCATGGCCATCCGTGAAGCAAGACCCTTCCTCATTATCGCCGCCGCCTTTTGTGGCCTCAGCATCTGGCTCGCTTGGTGGATCCCCGCCACTTTCGGAGCTCTCCTCATCATCGGCCTCCTGCTTTTCTTCCGTGATCCAGAACGTACCCCACCTGCCAACCCCCTTGCCCTCGTCAGCCCAGCCGATGGTAAAGTAATCTGCGTCGACCAAGCCGAGGACCCCTGCTTCGGACTCGGTCAGTTCCGTCGCGTCGGCATCTTCCTCTCCGTCCTCGATGTCCACGTCAACCGCGCTCCCTTCACCGCCACCATCGAAAAAACCCACTACTCCGCCGGCGAATTCCTCGACGCACGCCATCTCGAAGTCGATATCCGTAACGAGAACCAAGTTTGGCTACTCCGCACCACCCGCGGACCCGTCCTCGTCCGCCAAATCGCTGGCCTTATCGCCCGTCGCATCGTCGGCTGGAAAAAATCAGGAGAATCCGTCCAAACAGGCGAACGTTTCGGCATGATTCGCTTCGGCTCTCGTACCGACCTCTACGTTCCCGCCACCTGCTCTATCCACGTCAAACCCGGCCAACGCGTGGTCGGCGGAGAAACTATCCTCGCCCAATGGCCCGCCTAAAACCCAAGCCATCCCTCCCCGCCCGCCGCGGCGTGGCTTATCTTCTTCCCAGTATCATGACCGCTGGAAATCTCTTCTGCGGTTTCATGGCCGTTCTCCAAATTATTCAAGGCAGCCTCCTCCAAGCCTCTGCCGAAAGCGACTGGATTCAACCTTACGAAACCAGCCTCCTTTGGATTCTCGGGGCCTTCATCTTCGATATTCTCGACGGTCGCCTCGCTCGCCTCGGAGGTCACGAAAGCGCCTTCGGCCGCGAGTTCGATTCCCTCGCCGACATTATCTCCTTCGGCATCGCCCCCGCTCTCCTCGTTTTTAAAATCGTTCTAGCGGAACTCCCCGCTCGCCTCGGATGGATGATCGGCTTCGTCTATCTCGTTTGTGGTGCCATGCGCCTCGCTCGCTTCAACGTCCTCGCCCTCACCCCCCAACTGCCCAACCGCTCCAAAGATTTCAGCGGATTCCCCATTCCCGCCGCTGCCGGTCTCGTCGCCTCCGTCACTCTTCTTCTTTTGAAATACTACGAATCCGATCGCGTCATCGGAAATTTCAAGTTCCTTCTCGCAGGGCTTCTCCTCTTCCTCAGCTTCATGATGTTTAGCAAAGTCAGCTACCCCAGTTTTAAAACCATCGACTGGCGCACCCAACGCCCCTTGCCACGCCTTCTCCTCATCGTCGCCGCCCTCGCCCTCGTCGTCCAAACCTACCAGTACTCCCTCGCCCTTCTCTTTACTGGATACTTAATCTACGGCTTCGTTCGACCCAAACTAAGCCGTCGCCTGCGTAACGAAATTGAAGAAGTCGCCCCTCCCACCGCCCGCACCCACTGATCAACCCAAACCCAAACGAAGTAAAAGAGTTGCGAACCACGGCAACTCCAAGAGCAAATCATAGGTGAAAATCGCTCCGACAATCGCCATCGCCGCGCCCATCGCCAAGAGGCAACGCAAGACGAACGAGATATCTTCTGTTTCCATCAGAGTGCTTTTCTACCCTGCCTAGGGCCCTTTGCCAATCCCCCCCTCACTGATCCTTAGCTCAGGGTAATTTTAAATTTAAAGGGACTGTCATCGGCCCCCAGCAAAACTTCGTTTTCCCCGCCTCGCAAATCCTTAGTTAAAGTATCCTCCGCTAGCCCAATCGGGGCATCGTTCACCACCGTCCCTACCGAACTTCCTCGGTCACGCACAAAAAAATTGTCTCCCTCCCGCTCAATCGAACAGTGATTTCGCGAAATCTGATACGGTTTATCATCCGCTATCGGTAAATCATTCGACGCAAATACCGTTGCTCCTTTCCCAGGCGTGTCGTGCTTCCGCCCAATTCGATAAGGAAATTTTTGAATTACCACCGTCCCCTCAGGTAATCGCGCCTTCGCGTGATCCGTCGCCGCCGTTAAAACTACCGACTGGTACCCCCCCGCAGGAGGTGGAGCCACTGGCACCGCCGCTACCGCCACCGGACTTCCCGCTACTGGCGCGGCCACCGCCACTGGCACCCGCGTCAACTCTAAGGACGGAGGCGCGATCGATGCCGTCACCGGCGCCACCACCCGCATCGCTGGAGCCACCATCGCAGTCGCCCCTGCCACTGGTACCTGCTGCTCCGCCCGTGCTCGCAATCTCATCTCCATCCGCAACCGGTCATTCGCCGTCCGCAACCGCTCGAAGAACGATGCCAAATAAGGAATCAATATCTCAGGTCGCTGCAACACCGCCTCGTTAAAGTTTTCCGCCGTCAATACCTCGCACTCCGTTACCTCTAAACATTGAGCCGAAGCCGATCTTGGCCTCTCATCCACCATCGCCATCTCCCCAAAAATATCCCCCTCCCCCAACTGTGCCAAAATCACCGCCTTCCCCTCTCCCGCGATACTAATCTCCACCCGCCCCTTCAGAATCCTGTAAGCCTCCTGCGTCGTGTCCCCTTCCCGGAAAATCATCTGCCCAGGCTGAAAAATACTTGTACTCATAACCTTCAAAATGCGGATTTCTGTTGCGCAGGCAAGCCCCTTGCTCCAGCTCCTCCTTCCCCCACCCCCCCACTTCCCCGCGCCACTCAAAGATCGACGTTGAGCCTCCTCCCAATCCCACCCTAGGGTTTCCAGTGCTTTTTCTTTCTTTTCCTATTACTCGGCACCTTCTTGCCCTCATCAGCCTGACCTCCCTTTTCCTCACCTCCTGCACCCCCTCCCTTACCCCTGTGCAACTTCCTCCCGAAATGACCTTCTCCGATTTAGCCAGCGGCCAACCTTTCGACTCCTCCGCCCTGCGGGGCAAACTTATCCTCCTCAACCTCTGGGCCGCCTGGAGCCCCGCCACCGCCAAAGAACTTCCCGAACTAGCCTCCCTCCATGAGAAATATTCCTCCCAAGGCCTTATTCTTATCGGGGTCTGTCTCGACGATGCCCCAGCCGCCAGCCTCCTTATTTTTGCCGAACGCCATGGCATCCGCTACCCACTCCTTCTTCCAGGCCCAAAAACCCTCGACCTCATCGAACCCATGGAAACCATCCCCTACACCGTCCTCCTCGACTCCCACGGAAAAATTCTCGCCCGCTTCCGTAGCCCTATAAAACCGAACGACGTCCGCACCGCCATCGAAAAAAATCTCTAAACCTCCTCCCCCCACTCTTCACACCACGGCAAAACAATCTCCATCGGTAAACCGATCACATTACTCCGCGACCCCTCCACCCACTCCACCAACTGATCCCCCCCATCCTGTAACGCATAAGCCCCCGCCTTATCCATCACCTCCACCTCCCGCAAATAGGCCGAAATCGATTCTTCACTTAATTCCCGAAACTTAACTCGAGTCCGCACCACCGCCTCCCGCAACTTCTTCCCCTGCGGTAAAATAAAAATCACCGCCGTAATCACCTCATGAGTTCGTCCGTTTAACCAGCCCAACATCTCCCTCGCTGCCCTCTCATCCGCCGGTTTTCCTAAAACCCGACTCTCACAAGCTACCAAAGTATCTGCCGCCAGTACCGGCTTCTTTGGATGCCGCCCCGCCACCTCCTTCGCCTTCAGCATCGCATTGCCTCGCGCTAAATCTCCTGGCGCCATCTCAGGGAAATCCGCTGCGGCCCACTCCTCGACCTCGGGCTTAACCACCTGAAAATTAACCCCCGATTCACGCAAAAGATCCGCTCTACGAGGAGAGGTCGAAGCCAGAATAATTCGCATCAGTTTTTACCCTGCCCTTCACGCGTCTCAACGCACGCTCGGAATCCTAAACTTATTCACTCTTATCCGTCCTTTTCCCAACTTATTCTTCAACAACTTTTGCCCAACCCTTGCCGTTCCAAAGCCACAAAGGAATTATAACGGCTTGTGATTGCTGAAGCCCAACCCACTCGTCCTTGGGGACGTCGCGAACCGCCCGCCCCTATCACCATCGACGGGCTTCCCGTTCACCATAATCTCGAAGCTGAACGCTCCCTTCTCGGCGCTATGCTCGCCGACCCCGAGCACGTCATCGATATCGCCCGAGAACAAGGTCTACGAGAAGAAGATTTTTTCCACCCCGCCCACCAGGTTCTCTTCCGTGGCATTATCCAAATGCACGAGTCCAGCCAAGCCATCGATCCATCCACTCTCCTCGCTTGGTTGAATGATCGTAAACTCGCCGACTCCGCTGGCGGAGCCTCCCTCATCAGCGATCTTGCCGCAGGCGTCATCAGCGTCTTCACCGCCAGTACCCACCTCACCCAAGTCCGTGACAAAAGCCTTCTTCGAGAACTCCAACAAGCTTGCGCCCAAATCGTCGTCGGAGCCCATGAACGCCCCCACGAAGTTCAAACCATCCTCGACGAAGCCGAACGCGATATTCTCGAAATCCGCGGTCGCCGCGAAACCCAAGGAGTCCTCCGCGCGGCCGAAGTCACCCCCAAAGCCATCGAACTCATCGAGAAACTCATCAAAGGCAAAGGCCACTACAGCGGAATCCCTTCAGGCTTCGATGAACTTGATCAACTCACCACCGGCTTCAAAGGTGGCGAAATGATCGTGATCGCCGCTCGTCCAGGCGTAGGCAAAACCGCCCTCGCCCTCAGCATGGCTCGCCATATCCTCCGCGACCGCTGGAACTTCGAGAAAGAGACATTCACCCGACCAGGCTATCCTGTCGCCTTCTTCACCCTTGAAATGTCTGCCCAGCAACTCATGTTTCGACTCCTTTCCTCACACGCCAGCCTCGATTCCGAACAGATTCGACGCGGCGAACTCAACGAAAGCCAAATCACCGCCTTGCGGGGCGTTGCCGCCGAGATCTGTGAGCTTCCCCTCTTCCTCGACGAATCCAGCCTTCTCACCATCGGCCAACTCCGTGCCCGCGCCCGCCGCCTCAAAAAACAGTACAATATCGAAATCCTTATCATCGATTACCTCCAGCTTCTCACCTCCGGCACCAGTCGCGCCAAAGATAACCGCCAAGTCGAAGTTTCTGAAATCTCTCGTGGCCTCAAAGCACTCGCCATGGAGCTCAATATTCCCGTCATCGTCCTCGCCCAGCTCAACCGTAAACCCGAGGAATCCAACGCTGAGCCCGCCCTTCACCATCTTCGGGAATCAGGTTCCATCGAACAAGATGCCGACGTCGTCATGCTTCTCAGCCGCGAATCAGCCGCCGACGAATCTGAAAATAATCCCCCCAGCGAAGACGGCGAACCCCGCCCAATCGCGGCCAACGTTCGGGGCATCCCCTGCAAACTCAATATTGCCAAACAGCGCAATGGCCCCTGCGATCGCATCCGCCTCCTTTTCCAACCCCGATTCACTCGGTTCGACTCCCTTCCGCGCGAAGCCCGATAATTCTCTCCCACTTCCTCTTTTAACTTCCCCACTCTTTCGATAACCTCCGCTCATGATCTCTCGCGGGTACGTCGCCATATTTTCTGAGCCCCACACCGATGCCTCTATCCGCCTTATCCTGCAATCTTGGCTCGATCGCTTTGAACGGGTCGAACAGGTCATCCCTGGCGCCCAAGCAGGTAATAGCACCGTCACACTTGTCTCCTCCCAAGATCTCCTCCCTTCCGATCATCTTCAGTTCCGTATTCTCCTCGGCGGAGACTTTACCTGGGCCTACCTCACTCGAGGTCGGCGCGTCATCGAGACCACTGGCCTCCCTAGTGAGAAAATTGCTCTCTGCCTCGATGTCCTTCTCGAACTCACCGGCATCACCGAAATCGTTGACCAATCAGACGATCGTCGCCTCGACGAACTAGAACGGGATGGCCTGATGTGAATCCTCCCCCCGTCCTCATTCTCACTGCCGCTTTTGGCGATGGCCATAATGCCGCCGCCCAAGGACTCGCCGACGCCATCCGCCTTCGCGGAGGTGCTGCCCATGTCGCCGATCCCTTTGCCGAGTCTCGCCCCAAACTTAACGATTTTTTTCGTCGCCTCTACCTCACACTCATCAATCGCTACCCTCATTTCTGGAATCTTTTCTACGTCGCCTGCCACCACCTACCCCTGATTGAGAATACCCTCTTCGTCAATCAACCCGCTTACCTTCGCCTCCGCCAAATCATCGAAACCCACCGCCCTCGCGTTATCGTTCTCACCTTCCCCGTCTACGCCCACCTGATCGCCCGTCTCCCTAAAGACCTGCGCACCTCTTTCCAACTTATCACTGTCGTTACCGATTCTATCTCCGTTCACCGTCTTTGGTCCTCCGCCCAAGCCGACCTCTGGATCGTTCCCAACCAACCCACCGCCCAATCTCTCCACGCCCTCGGTATCCCCATGGAAAAGATTCGCCCCGTCGGATTTCCCGTCGATCCACGCTTTGCCCTGCCTGACGCCCATTCAGGCGACGAACTCCCTGGCGAATCACCCCGCATCCTTTACCTCCTCAGCTCAGGCCTGCACGGTGGACCTCAACTCGCTGCCGCCCTCACGGATCAACCCAACTGGGAAATTACCATCGGTACAGGCCGCGACCCTAAGGTAGCCGCCCGCATCACCGCCTTTCTCGGCTCCTCCCGCAAAAACGTCCAGCTCCTTGGCTGGACCAAAGAAATGCCGAGTATTCTCGCAAAACAACACTTCGTCATCGGTAAAGCAGGTGGCGCCTTAACTCAGGAAACCATCTCCTCCCGCACCCCTTTCCTCGTCACCCAAGTCGTCCCTGGCCAAGAAGAGGGAAACTTTGCTCTCCTCAAAGAAATCGGAGTCGCCCAACTCACCCCAGACGGTCCAACCGCCGTCCGCGTCATCCAAGAAGCACTCGCCGACAACGGGAAAGGCTGGAAAGAGTGGAAATCCCGCCTCGCCGCTGCCTCTAAACCCGACGCATCCCTCCGCCTCGCCGACCTCTGCCTCTCTCTCAACCAAACGTAAGCGCGTCTCCCTCCCGCAAGCGCGTAATTCAAGCCTCAAAACCTAGGTAGGGCGGTCTCTCCGAGAACGCCTACCCTCAAACCTCAATTCCGTCCACCGGTAGGGCTGACCGTCTCGGTCAGCCGATTGAACCACTCAAGGCTCCCACCCCAAGGCGCGTCTGCGTCCCGTCAAACTTCCAACAATCAAAAATCAAAAATTAAACATCCAACATCTCAAATCCGCGCCTTCGCGTCCTTAGCGGCCCGCGTCTGCGCCCCGTACTCCTGTCGGGGCTTTGCGTGAGTAATCCACGCGTAAGCGTGTCCCGCGAAAGCGGGGTGCCCCGCCCCATCTGCGGAAAATAATCGCTACGCCTACCTTTTCTTCGTTTGGGCCGCCACTTTTAACCTCAGCCCATTCAAACGAATAAAACCCGTCGCATCATCCTGATTGTACGCCCGTGTCGGATCTGCCTCCATCGTGGCAATCTGTGGATGATACAAACTGAACCGCGACTTCCGTCCCGCCACATAAACTCCGCCTTTGTATAACTTCACCCGCACCGTCCCCGATACGTTCTTCTGGCTCTCCTCCACCAAAACCTGCAAAGCCAGTCGCTCAGGCGCAAACCAAAAACCATAATAAACCAGCTCGCTGTACTTCGGAATCAGGCTGTCCCGTAAATGCATCACCTCCCGATCCATCGTCAAACTCTCGATCTGCCGATGGGCAAAGTGCAAAATAGTTCCCCCAGGCGTCTCGTAGACCCCTCGGCTTTTCATTCCCACAAACCGATTCTCCACCACATCCACCCGCCCTACCCCATGCTTTCCCCCTAGCTGATTGAGCTTCTGCATCACCCCCAACGGCGAAAGCTTCTTCCCATTCACCGCCACACAGTCCCCTTTTCGGAACTCGACAGTCACATACTCAGGCCGATTCGGTGCATCCTCTGGCGCTACCGAAAGGGTAAACATCTTCTTATTCGCAGGAGCAAACGCGTCCAACCACGGATCCTCTAAAATTCCCGCCTCATAGGAAATATGCAGAAGATTGCGATCCATCGAATACGGCTTTTTCGCCGTCGCCTGAACCGGAATTTTTCTCTGCTCACAGTACCGAATCATTTCTGCCCGCCCAGGGAATCTCTTCCGAAAACGCTCATCCCGCCAAGGCGCAATCACCTCCAACCCAGGAGCCAGAGCCGCTGCCGTCAGCTCAAACCGCACCTGATCATTCCCCTTGCCTGTCGCCCCGTGCGCTATGGCCTGCGCCTTCTCTTTCCGCGCAATCTCCGCCATGCGCTTGGCGATCAGAGGCCGAGCAATCGATGTTCCCAACAAATACTGCCCTTCGTAAATTGCCCCCGCCCGCATCATCGGAAAAATAAAATCTCGAGCAAACTCCTCCTGCAAATCATCGATGTAAATCTTGCTCGCTCCCGATCTCTTGGCCTTCGCGCTTAACCCCTTTAACTCCTCTGCCTGCCCAAGGTTAGCGCAAAAGGCAATAATCTCCGCCTGATACGTTTCCTTCAGCCAGGCCACCAAGACGGAAGTATCCAGTCCTCCCGAATAAGCTAAGACGATTTTCATTTAAAAAAGAAGTAGAGCCGAGATCCGCACGGGGATCAGGCAGCTACGGGTTGCACCCTACGGGCCGAACCCTTCATCCGTGCAAGATGGGGCTGAAGCTTTTCTTTCGCTGCCTTCACGCTCAATCCATATCGCATCCGCAGATCATCTGGCTTGCCGTGATCGATAAATTCGTCAGGCCAGCCGATCCGTACAACCGGGGTCGTCATTCCCTTGTTCGAAAGTTCTTCCAGAATTCCGCTGCCGAATCCGCCCTTGATCACGTGATCTTCGAAGGTGACTACCACATCAGCACTCTGCGCAAAAAGTTCCAGCAAGGCGGTATCGATAGGTTTGGCAAAACGTGCGTTGATCACCGCCGCCTCGATTCCTTCTTCTTTCTTCAGCTCGTCCGCCAGCTGCAGTGCCATCGGCAGCATCTGGCCATAGGACCAGATGACCACCTTCTGCCCGTGCCGAATCACCTCCGCTTTACCGATCGCTAAGGCTACCGGGCTCTTCTTGATCGCCACATTCGGACCCGTTCCCCGAGGGTATCGGATGGCCACAGGACCCGCATGCAAACTGGCCGTGTAGAGCATATCAACAAACTCATCCTCATCCTTGGGGGACATATGAATTAAGTTCGGCACGCCCCGTAGGTACGAAATATCGAAAAGACCGTGATGAGTCGGACCGTCATCACCCGAAAGACCTCCTCGATCCATACAGAACACCACTGGCAGATTTTGCAAACAGACGTCGTGGATGATCTGGTCATAGGCCCGCTGCAGAAAGGTCGAATAAATCGCACAAAAAGGCTTAAACCCCTTTGTTGCCATCCCTGCGGCAAAGAGCACCGCATGCTCTTCCGCAATACCCACATCGAAATATCGATCCAAATGCTTCGGCTGAAACCGATCAAGGCCCGTTCCGTTGGGCATCGCCCCCGTGATCGCCACAATCCGCGGATCGTGATCCGCCATCTTGGAAAGATGATCCGCAAAAACCTCGCTGTAGGTCGGTTGCCCCAACGCCTTGGTTTCACCCGTCTCCGCATCATACGGTCCCAGTCCGTGAAACTTCTTCTGTTTGGCCATGGCCGGTTCATAGCCTTTGCCCTTTTGCGTCACCACATGAAGGATCACAGGAAAATTCTGAACTTTTAGGAACTCAAACATCTTGATCAAACTGCCAATATCATGGCCATCGACTGGACCGTAGTAAGTCACCCCGAGCTCTTCAAAGATCACGCTCGGAAAAATCATCCCCTTCACATGCTCCTCCGCCCGCCGAGCCACCTTCAGAGCCTTGGCCCCGCCCAGCTTTTCAATAAAGTGAGCCGCTCTCTCGTGCAGATGCACGAACCGAGGATCAGTAGTAATCCGATTCAAGTACCCCGCGATTGCCCCTACATTCTTGTCGATCGACCACTTGTTATCATTGAGAATTGTGATCAACCGCTTGGTGTGGTGGGCCGCATTGTTCAACGCCTCAAAAGTAATCCCGCATGTGAAGGCCGCATCCCCCGCCAAACATACCACATGCTCTTTGCCTCCACGCATATCGCGCGCTGAGGCCATCCCCAAGGCCGCCGAAAGGGCCGTCCCCGCATGGCCCGCTCCAAAACAGTCATGCTCACTCTCTGTCCGCAACATGAACCCGTTTAACCCACCCGCCTGCCGGATGGTGTGAAACCGATCTCGCCGACCCGTGAGCAGCTTGTGCACGTAAGCCTGATGGCTGACGTCAAAAATAAAATGATCTGTCGGAGTTTCGAAAACCCGATGCATCGCAATGGTCAACTCCACCACCCCAAGATTAGGCCCTAAATGTCCCCCCGTCTTACTCAACACCGTGATCAACTCCTCCCGAATCTCCGCCGCCAAACGAGGCAGATCTTCTAAGGGAAGTTTCTTAACATCAGCCGGGCCTTTGATCTTATCGAGAAGAGGGGTCGCCATAGGAAGCTGGCTAGATGAGCAGATCGGGAGCTTCCCTACCAGCCTTCTTTCCATGCACGCTTTTGTGTGGCTCCTCCCCAATTTCCCCTAATTCACTTTCCTGTATCGATCCGTCTTTCCTCTTGGTTAACAGGGTGATGCGCTTCTCCGCCGCTTTCAGTTTTTCGCCGCAGGCCTCGACGAGTTTCATTCCACGCTCGTACTTCTCCACAATCGTCTCAAGCGGCAACTCAGGCGATTCCATCTGCTCAACTAAAGATTCCAACTGCCGGAGGTTTTCCTCAAAAGATCCTTCCCCCACCGCCTTTGCCAATTTTGCCATCCGAAACTATTCCTCCCCCACCCACTCCGCGTCCAGTTCTAATCTATATACTAGCCCTTCGAAGCTCTACCCCCGCCCTCGTCGGGGCCCGCGTCGGGGCCGCAAGCGCGGGACCATCCCCCGGTAGGGCGGATCATCCCTGATCCGCCGATTCAAACTTCATAACCAGTAGGGACGACCATCCTCGGTCGTCCTAGTTCTTTTTTTAACGGAAAAGAACGTAAACTCTGTTTTACGAGTAAACTTGCAGAAGAGATCAACTTGTGCTCCCATTCAATCGTGACTCCTACGCTTGAAACTATCGCCAAGCGGTGCGGTGTTTCCAAGGTCACCGTCTCCCTCGCCCTCCGCGGCAGTCCACGGATCTCCAAGGCGATGCGCGCCCGCGTTGCCGAGGTCTCTACCGAGGTCGGTTACGTCCCCAATCCGATGGTCAGCGCTTTAATGGCCAGCATTCGTTCAAACCGCCAAAGTAAGTTTATTTGTAATTTAGCTTTTATCACCGCTTTCCCTGAACGACGCGGGTGGCGTGAAAATCCATCTTTCTTGCGCTACCACGTCGGAGCCGCCGCCCAAGCCCTCTCCCTCGGCTACGGGTTGGATGTGTACTGGATGGGCGAAAAAGAAAATTATGGCCCCGAACTTTCGAAGTTTATGAGCAACCGCGGCGTTCTCGGCGTCCTTCTCGCCCCCTTGCCCGAGTACGGCACCAAAATAGGCCTGCACTGGAAATCATTTTCCACCGTTGCCTTTGGCCACACCTTCCACGAAGTTCCCGCCCATCGGGTCACCAATAGCCAGTTCCACACCATCCTTCTTGCCTTGGACGAGTGTCTCGCCCGCGGCCACCGACGAATCGGCTTAGCCATGCCAAAATTCGTCAACGAAAAAGTCGGAGCACGATGGCTAGCAGGCTACCTCGGTTGGCAATCCATCCATCCCCAGGAAACCAAAATCACCCCCCTGATCGTCGATCAACTTGATGAAACTGCCTTTGTCGCCTGGGTCAGAAAAGAAAAGCCTGACGCCGTCATCGCTAACCATGGCCCCGTCCTCACCTGGCTTCGTACCAACGGCTGGCGCGTCCCCGAGGACATCTCCTTCATTCACTTAAACTGGACTCCCGAAAAAGGAGAAATCAGCGGGCCCAACCAGCAGCCCGAAGAAATCGGCGCCGCCGCAGTCGATCTCCTCGTTGAAGAAATTAATCAAAACCGACGTGGCGTACCCACCACCCCCAAAACCATCACCCTCGATAGTAAATGGCACGAAGGCACCACCTGCCCCAACCGCCACCGCTAAAGCTGTTCTCGCACAGATTGAATCGCTACTTCGTCACGCTAATCCGTAGAAACGCCTGCCGCGCAGATCCAGCATCCATCGTAAACTTCTGTCTCTCGCAACCGGCTGGCACTCCGTCTTGACTCACTCCGACAGCAGACCCAACCACTGACACGATCGAGTTCGGCGTCCCGTAATCCCCCAAGTTCGTCACCGCCTGCACGATGATCGTCAAAGTGGCGTCCTTACGCACAATCGCCGTTAGGCTGAGGATTGTTCCTTCCAATTTTGTCTCGGGCCGCTCCCCAGGGGCCGACGAACTCATCGCACCACCAATCGCATACATCATCAGAAGTTCGGGTGTCATCGCCACTCCATCCCCAGCCCACTCCGCAAATGTCGGCCCCACGACAGCCGTCACCGTCAACGTTCCATCCACAAAAGCGAAGGCATAATTTTCCGGACGAAAACTATCTAGTGCTAATCTTGTCGGTTCAGAGGCACGAATAACATAAGTGCCAACCGCATCCTGCGTTTCCGTCCCGCCAGTCGCCGTCAGTGTCACGGTTCGCACTCTTTCACTTCCGATTAGACCCACCACCGTAAATTCGCTCTGCCCCGCCCCTAAACCCAGCACAGTTCCATATACCTTGCTCTGATCATTCGCCGTAATGGTGGCACTCCTGGGAACTATATTTCCGGCTATTCCACTCACTGCCATCAAATCGTAATTTACTGATGCAATTCCTGTCAGTTCGTAGCCTGTGACCACAATCTCCACATCCAGTCCCGCATTCGGACTCACAAAAGAAGTTAGTCGCAATCCGCCGATTCCAACGTTTCCCAAATCTCCCGATTCGATTCCTATTAACGCGGGCACTCCTGTCACCATCGCGCCATCTGTCCCATCATATTCCCTATTCACCCCACTCAACCCCGCAATCGAAACCGATTTGCGGGTAATATCTGCCATCACGGTAGGCGCAATCAGTGTGTAGTTTTCGCTCGGTGCCGTGTATCCCGTCACTGCCACCGTTTTGCTGGCTCCAACATTTTTATCCGCAAACGTCGCTATAGGTGTCCCGCTAACCGCAAAAGTCTCACCATTCTCTAAACCTTGATAACTCGGAGTCCCTAACAACTGTGCGACCTGATTCCCATTGTATGCCCTACTCACGCCGATCAACCCTATGATCACAACCTCCTTGGGGCTAATGGTTGCCGTTACTGTCGGAGCCGTGACCGAGTAGTTTCCATTCGGATCGGTGAATCCTAAGATCGTCACCGTCTTACCAACTCCCACGTTATTGTCGGCAAAAGTGGCACTAGGGACACCTGTCACACTCAGACTCTCTCCATTGGCCAATCCAACATAACTTGGCGTTCCGGTTACCTCAGCTGCAACGCCTCCGTTGTAGACTCGATTGACCCCTGTCAGACCCGTGATTGTGATCTGCTTCTTACCCACGGAACTTGCCACAGCGGCCACGGTGGCTCCAGCCGATCCCGCACTATTGCAAGTGACGTTTCCAGAATAGATGCCAACGGGGGTCGTAGCCATCAACCTCACATAAATCGTCTTCGTCGCCACCGTCCCTGCCGCTCCCACAGTCTGCGTAGTAGCGTAACTAGAAGCACCATCTGCCGTCTGGGAAATTTCATAACCCAATGGCGCATTAATCAGAATCCCCTCAGTTAGATTTAAACCGGAAACTGTGAAACTGGTCGGCACAGATGATGCAGTTCCGTACGTGCTGCTCACCGCCGCCAACGTTCCGCTTACACTGACTGTGGGTGTCGTCGCTGCTGCAGTCGCATTAAGCTGAATATTATCTAAGCGATTATTTCCTGTTGCATTTGTCGCCCCAGTTACCGTCAGGCGAAGATAAGCAGTTGATGCATTATCGAGACTGGTAATCGTTGTTACCGTTGTTGCAGCAAAAGAAGTTGCCGTGATTGTCTTGGTTTCTGCTGCTGTCCAGTTGGATCCATCTGGGCTTGTCTCCCATAGGTGCGTAGTAAATCCTGTTCCACTTCTTTGCGTTGCATAAGAAACAACCAAATCCTTGCGGCCCGACATGCTAAATTTGAATACCATCGTCTTGCCATTAGCGGAGAAGCCAGTTCCACCAATCATGGCCAGAGAAGCCGCTCCGGTTGTCGTGCTGGAGAATCCAGCTCCAGCATTTACCGTAGCTCCACCGAATGCACTAAGTTCATTTCCTGAACTCGCCGCAATCCAAGTGCTCGCCCCATTTGAACCATTCAGGTAAAGCGTCCCCGAGCCAAAGTTTGCCACCAAAGTAGTGGGACACGAGGGAACTACTGCAACTGCAGTACCCCCCGATGTTGTCGTTTGAAAATCCCATCCTGCAATCAATCCGCTAGTCCCACCCCCACTCGGACTGACCGTAATCACCAACGTGGCTGTTCCCGTTCCCGAACCATTCGTTGCTGAAATTGAAACATTGGAAGTCCCTGCCGTCGTCGGAGTTCCTGTGATTGCTCCGGTGGTCGTGTTGACAATCAGCCCAGTAGGGAGCCCAGTTGCACCAAAGGAGGTCGGACTACTGGAAGCTGTGATCTGATAATTAAACGCCACGCCCACCGTGCCCGACTGTGCCAGTGAACTGCCGATCACAGGAGCTGAGGCTGAGGAGTTCACCGTAATCACCAAGGTGGCCGATCCTGTTCCCGTAACATTTGTTGCGGAAATCGTCACATTCGAAGTTCCCGCCACTGTCGGAGTTCCTGTGATTGCTCCCGTCGATGTGTTGATGCCAAGTCCCCCAGGCAACCCTGTTGCTCCAAAGGAAGTCGGACTACCAGAAGCCGTGATCTGATAACTGAACGCGATACCCACCGTGCCCGACTGTGCCAGAGAACTACTGATCACTGGCAAAGGAGGATTACTTACAGTAATCACCAGCGTGGCCGATCCTGTTCCCGCACTGTTCGTTGCGGAAATCAGCACATTGGACGTTCCTGCCGCCGCCGGATTTCCTGAGATAGCTCCGGTGGTCGTGTCGACACTCAGCCCAGTAGGGAGCCCAGTTGCCCCAAAGGATGTCGGACTACTAGAAGCCGTGATCTGATAATTAAATGCGCTACCCACTGTCCCCGGTTGTGTTAGGGAACTGCCGATCACGGGTGCCGTCACGCTTGAAGACGCCTTCGTCACAATGATGTTGTCCAAGAAAGCACGCTTGGCCGTGGTGGCCAAAGTAATCGTGGTGGCCGCCGTTCCAGCGGAAAAACGCACGACTTTGGTCTCAAAACTTCCACTCATCACGCTGGTGTAGGTTACCATTTGAGCCGTTTGCCCAGTTGCGGTTACGGTGATTTGCCCTTCAACCGCCGTCCATCCTTTGACGTCAAAACTCACGTCGAACGCTCCCCCGCTTAAATCCAATGCCTTGCTTGTGATCGACCCAACGGCGCTGCTGCTGCCAAGTTTCACAGCGCCGCCCGCCTGATACGCCTTCACAACGGTCGTAAACAAAGCGTCTCCCGCCCAAGCTGTGGACGACCCGCTGGTCGAGACGTTATCCCCCAAAGTCAACGCGACGAAATCCTCACTCAGCACAATTGGCGCAACCACAAAGTCGGTGGCACCCGTTCCCGTCCCAAATGAGTTGGTCACCGAAATCTTCCCGCTCGTCGCAGCTCCCGGCACGATGGCGGTGATCTGAGTCAATGAATCCACCGTGTACGTCGTACTTGGAGAGCCGTTAAAGCGGACAGCTGTAACCCCTGAAAGGTTGCTTCCTGTAATCGTGACGGAAGCCCCCACCGCCCCGCTTGCTGGAGAAAATGAACTTATCGATGGGGAACCGTCACCGCTTAGTACAGAAAACTCAACTTGGGGAGATGTAGTTACAGCCCCCTCACCGTCCGTTGCACGGGCTGTTAACAGATAGACTCCGGCAGACGTAGGCGTCCAAGTCGCGCTGTATGGACTTGTCGTATCTGTCGAAATGACAGTTGTTCCATAAAGAAACTCAACTTTACTCACGGATCCAGGCTGGCCTCCGATTGCCATATCAGCGGCAGTTGCGGCTAGAGTTACATTTTGCCCTGGCAGAACGGCGGCACCATTCAAAGGCGATGTCAGGCTGACCGTAGGGGGCGGGTTGGCCTCAACGCTCGAGGCTCCCGTAACCACCAACGAAAAAGCTTGGGTGCTAGTCGTCAACGTCCCATCCAAAGATACCGTGACAGTGTAGGTTCCAGTCTGAGTTGGGGTTGGAAGATCGACTCGTTCTACATTATCGACGTTGTTTTTTCCTTTGGTGGCATTCAGGATCATTGAGGCTTGAGTCCAAGTCCCGACAAAAGGCATCGTGTAGGGTTGGTAGTTCGTGGCGCCGTCGGGAGAAGTAATCTTTAAATCCAGATTATGCTTTAGGTTAGGGGTACGACTGTCCGCCACCGTTTGGGCCGTGCCCGCAGGATCGGTCCAACAAAGTGTTGCCTTGAGCGGACTTGCTCCATCCCAGACATAAGTGTAATTCTTTGTCTTCGAGGAATTGCTAATCGAATCATCCACCATCTTAGGTGCAGCCAGGCTGGCCTTGTGGGCCAATATCACATCTGCTGCTGCTTTTACATTCAAGTATCCCCAGCCGTACTGATAGTCAGGACCTGGGCGACCCACATCATCTGCCGTGTGGATCAAAAGTGCCTTTAACATGCTGGAACGCATTCGTTGGCTTGAAAATTCCCTGCTGTACAGTTGAACTAACAAAGTAGCAGAGCCCGCCGCATTGGGTGACGCCATACTCGTTCCGCTAATTGCATTATAAGCCGTATCGCTCGTGGCTCTACAGGAGTTCACATTCACCCCGTTGGCCACCAGGTCTGGCTTGATCCGCCCGTCATCGCACGGACCCATACTGGAAAAGTAGGCCAAAGTACCTTTGGTGACGTCGCGGACTCCCGAAGTGACTGCATCGTCTCCTGCCCCCACAGTCAAAATGTTTTTCGAAAGACCGTTGTAGGTGATTGACTGATACCCTCCCAACGCGGTTAAGGTATCTTGCTCGTTCCCAGCAGCCCACAAAATCGAATAGTAAGGCAAGCCAAAAACCAATGCGTCCGTGGTGTTACATTCTGCGTTATAACGACCCATGTCAGCCGTCACCGCATTGTATCCATAGGAGTGGTTAGAAAGAGGAATCTTTGTCGTAAAAGAATCATTCGCAGTAGCAGCTCCGACGGCAGTCATCTCGGCATAATCGTCTGTCCATTCATAGGAATCGATTGCCACAAGTGGTGCCATTCCCTTCGCACTGGCCTGAAAGCCGGAGGCGCCAATCGTTCCTGCAACGTGAGTAGCATGATCA
The DNA here is from genome assembly GCA_945876115.1 of Verrucomicrobia subdivision 6 bacterium. GTDB lineage: Bacteria > Verrucomicrobiota > Verrucomicrobiia > Methylacidiphilales > Verrucolacustridaceae > Verrucolacustris. The sequence goes on from CAMCNF010000009.1 coordinate 21,965, forward strand.
TCCACTGCTGCCGTTGAGTTCTTCTTCACAACTCGGGTCGTATTAAATTCTTGATGCGTATTACGTACAGACCCACCGTCCCAAACTCCCACTTTGATTCCCGAGCCATCCAGATTATAAGGAGCCGTTTGACGGATCAGATTCGCACCCGTCGAAATGGCCGCATTGACGTTGAGAGTCGTTCGATATAACGGTTCCTCACCCCGCAAATCGTAAAGAATGCTTACTTTGTGGTCTGGTCCATCCAAACGCACGGGAATACCCAGCAACTCCGCCTTAGCTAAAACGGCTTGGTAACGAACTTCCTCACGATTCGACATAAAGGCCACAACGGCCGCTCTGGTCTCAGGATCACTCATGTCCGCACTTTCAAGAATTTCCGAAATCGATCTACGGGGATCGACTTGTGAAACCCTCTTGTAGGTCTGCTTCGGCTCTTTTGTGGCTGAGTTAACAACCCAAGCCCCAGCACCGCTCGCATAGGGAGCAACTTTTCGTGATATTTTGTTTTTCGAATCGGCCGAATTTCCTTTTTCGTCTAAAGATGTTGATCCGCTTTCACCATTTCCCACTTGGCTCGTATTTGCACCTTCTTTGGATGCCTCATTTTCCTTTTGGGCAGCCTGATCGCTGTCTTCTCCGACAACTACTTGGGCACTCTGAGATACACTTTTTTTGCTGTTTTTTTCGTTCCGATCCGATTCTAATTTGAAACTCAGTATCCCGAGAACTAGACAAACCCCAAATACAGAAGCTAATACGTTGCCCACCAATGACTTATTGCTTTTATTTTTCACGGCTAAACTCTCAGGATCAACTTACACAACAGTGCGTCTTTTACTAGTCCTACAAACTATCTCGAAGGTGACAGTTTTGTGAAAGAATTTCACCTTTTACCCAAACAAAACCTACCTCTTAACGTCTCCTTCCTTCTTTCTCAAATTTATATCCTGGTTATCCTAATCACCTATGGTCGCCGACCCTACTTTCACCCTTTACGACACCACCCTCCGCGATGGTGCCCAAGGCGAAGGCGTCCACTTCTCCCTTCCCGATAAACTTCGCCTCGCCGAACGCCTCGCTTCCTACGGATTCCACTACGTCGAAGGCGGTTGGCCTGGCTCCAACGACAAGGATCGAGACTTCTTTGCCCAAGCCGGAAAACTCCACTGGGGCTCCTCCAAACTCGCCGCCTTCGGTTCCACCCGCCGACCCAACGTCGACGCCGCCGACGATTCCCAAATCCGCCTCCTCCTCGAAGCAGAAACCCCCGTCGTCACCATCTTCGGAAAAAGCTGGCTCCTTCACGTTGAAAAAATCCTTCGCACCACCCCCGTCGAAAACCTTCGCATGATCGCCGACACCGTCGCCCTCCTCAAAAAAGAGGGACGCGAAGTCATCTATGACGCCGAACACTTCTTCGATGGCTACACCGCCGATTCCGATTACGCTCTCCGCACTCTCGAAGCCGCCGCCGAAGCAGGAGCTCACTACCTCGTCCTCTGCGATACCAACGGAGGCCGACTCCCCTCCGAAATCGCCACCACCGTCCGCTCCGTCCGAGCCCGCTTTCCCAAAAGCAACATTGGCATCCATACCCACAACGATTGCGGGCTAGGCGTCGCCAATGCCGTCGCCGCCGTCCAAGAAGGTGCCCTTCAAGTCCAAGGCACGATGAACGGCTACGGAGAACGCACCGGAAACTGTAATCTCACCACCCTGCTTCCTCTTCTTGAACTCAAACTCGGCAAAAAAATCCTGCCCGAAGGCAATCTCCGCCAACTCTCCGAACTTTCCTGCTTTGTCGACGAACTCGCCAACCTCCACCACGATCCCCGTGCCCCCTTCGTCGGCCGTACCGCCTTCGCCCACAAAGGCGGCATGCACGTCAATGCGGTCAATAAACTTTCCGCCAGCTTCGAACACATCGAACCCGCCTCCGTCGGCAACAGCCAACGTATCCTCGTCGGCGAACTCTCGGGCGGAGCCAACGTCATGATGAAAGCCCGCGAGCTCGGCATCTCCGTCGAAGAAAAATCCCCTACCACCCGCGCCATCCTCGCCAAAATCAAAAAACTTGAGAAAGATGGTTACGAATTCGAAGCCGCCGATGCTTCCTTCGAACTCCTCGTTCGCCGCTCCCTCCAAAAAATCCCCGCCCCCTTCCAAATCGACTCCTATAAAGTCGAGGTAGTCCGCGCCCGCCCCAGCGCTCGGGAAACCAGCCACGCCACCATCACCGTCCGCGTGGGCAAAAAACTATGCAAAACTTCCGCCCAAGGAGACGGTCCGGTCGACGCTCTCGATGCCGCCCTGCGTAAAGCCCTCCTCCCCTCCTTCCCCACCCTCCGTAAAATCAAGCTGATCGATTACAAAGTGCGCATCGTCAGTTCCCGCGGAGGCACCGCCGCCCGCATCCGCGTCCTCGTCGAATCCAGCGATGGTATCCGTCAATGGGGTACCGTCGGCGTTTCTACCAATATCCTCGAAGCCAGCGCTCTCGCCCTCACCGATAGCCTATCCTACTTTCTTCTTCCAAGAACCGGCTGATCGAGGGAGAGGGGATGTGAATTTCACAGACCCATCAGAATTCGCAGCCTGTCCTCGACTTGGGACATGGTAGATGCGGAAACGGCGTTCCAACGGGTAACCAGCCGTTTTTTGCTAATCGAACGCACCGCTTCACACAGAAGCGCAGAGGGATTGGTTAAGGCACCTTCTGGAGGCTGGACTACCACATGAAATGGGATGGGTCGCAAAGTGGATGTGATGGGAATCACCACAACGAGATCAGCACGGCTTTGATTGAATCCATCAACAGAAACGACGAGCACCGGGCGGCGTCCAGACTGCTCATGCCCTCGGACCGGGTTCAGATCTGCAAGCCAAATGTCGCCACGGGCTGCGGATGTCCCCATCGGTCAAGAAGCAAAGGGTTCCAACCCATCGTTGCTCGTGTGATCGAGAGTGGCAATTTCTCGTTGAAAGTCTGAGTCGGTTGAAAGGCTGGCGTAAGCCAAACTGGCCTGCTCCAGAAAACGTTGGCGACGATACGAATCCAGGGCCGCATCAAGAACATCTGTCATAGTTGTATCCGCCTCCCGAGATAACTGAAGGAGAACATCCCTCCCACGATTGGAAATTCGAACGGTTGTTGGCATGCTGTAATATACATATATGTTAGCTATTTTGTCAACAAAAGTCCGATCCAACCCAAAAATTTAGCCTAATTAGAGACACCTTTCACCCCCCCCAACCTTGCCATCAAGTTGAAATTAAATATGGAGACGTATGAGAAAAATAAGTTTTCTGATAGCCAATCACGTTGTACACCTATCGACCATTTGCCTGAAAATCCAACCCTCAATCCATGCTTCTTAAGCTGAGACCGTCTTAGTCCCCTGCAACCATATTTTCCCGATATGCGGGGCGCGTCTTGCATTCCAGAAAGAATGAGTTGGGAAGGGAGTTGAGTACCAAAGGGAATTTCGTTATAAAGCAGTTCAGCTTTCCGGAGTAGCTCAGCGGTAGAGCGATGCACTGTTAATGCATTGGTCGCTGGTTCGATCCCAGCCTCCGGAGCTTTTTTTACCATCCCCCTCTAAAAAATCTGCACCCGGACGGGGTCGAACCGTCAACCTTCGGCTTCGGAGGCCGACACTCTATCCAGTTGAGCTACGGGTGCTACTGGAAGAGAAACCCTAAACCCACATCAACCCAGTTTCAAGACTACCCCTTTGCAGGCCCCTCCGTCGCTTTCCCCTTCACGAAAAAAGCTTTCTTCGTTTCTTTCCCGTCCCGTCCCCACTCCAGACTCCACCCCTCAGAAACCCCCATCTTATAATTCGTCTCTTGCCGCTTTTTGCCATTATCCCACCACACCACAAAAGTCCCGTCTCTCTCCCCATCCTTGAAATTTCCTGCCCCCTTTTTCTCCCCACTCTCAAACCATGTTTCAATCTCTCCCTGCCGTTTCCCTTTCTGCCAATTCGTTCTCCGCTCCACCTTGCCATTCGCGTACCACTCCGTCCTTGCCCCATCCATCAGTCCTTGCTGAAAACGCGTCTCCTGCAGGATCTGCCCCTGCGGATTCCACCGCCGATCCACCCCCTCTCTCACTCCTTGCTCAAAATACGATTCACTCTCTAGCTGCCCATTGCTAAACCAACTCCGATATCGGCCATGCATCCGCCCTTGCCAAAACTCCGCCTCCGTTTTCCTCTTCTTATTCTCCGCCTCGGCCGTACCCGTGAATGGCTCCAACTCACCCTTCCGATAAAAAAGATCCCCTTTCGCCTTTAATTCCGAAACCGGGACCACCTCGCCCGACCGACTCAACCCCAATGCCACAAAACCAATCAACCCTATCCCCACCCAAAAGACTTTCGGTGTTAAAAAGCCCAAGCCGCCAAAGCACTCACTCGACCCGCCACCTCGGATAGATTTTCCGGCACAATCCGCTCCACCGTCACCGTGGGATGCAATCGATCGTGCTTCGCGTCCAGCTTGATCCCCGGCTCGTACTCGTCCGTGAAAATCAGATCGCTCACGTAATCCCGTCCGCCGTTTCTTCCTGTCCACTTCCAATATAGATCCCTCAAATTGCGCTCCGATTCAATCAAGATCACCGCCACCACCGTCCCCTTTAATTTCATCGTCAATTCACGATACGCCGGAAACCACGTAGGAGGCTCCGTCAGCTCCCCGCGGATAATCAACGTCTCCGTTGAATTGAGGTCATGCACCGCGACTTTAAATTCGCTCTCTGCACCACCGTGGCAAGAACTTCCAGTCATATAGTTTAGACGGATCCTCTCCCCATCCGTTCAAGCCAATTGCCGATCCGCTCATTTTTAGCCATCCTCAGAACCTCGTGATTCCTCATCCGCCCCGTCCTCATCAAACCCGACTTCCTGCAGGTCTGCCCCAAAAGGAGATTATCCGCATCCTCCGCTTCGGCCTCGTTGGCGGGGTGGGTACCCTCCTCAATACTCTCATCGTCTGGCTTCTCCTCTCCTTCGGGTATTCTTGGCTTTCTCTCGACCCTGGAGGCCATCGCGCCGCCACCGGGGCCGCTCTCTTCTCTTGGATCATTTGTTGCGGGATCAACTATCTCCTCAACGCCGCCTGGACCTTCCAGGTTTGGCCCCCTTCTTGGAAACTTCTCCGCCAATACTACCTCACCGCCGCCCTTGCCTTTATTTTCCAACTTCTCCTCCTCAACTTTCTTCTTTTCCTTTTAGAAACCAATCGGCCAATTGAAACCGCCGCCCTCAACGCCGTCGCCGTCGCCACCGGAGCTCTCCTTAATTATCTCTTCGCTTCCCTTTGGGTCTTTCGCCAGAAAACAGGAGTCTCCCGCCGATGAAATTCTCCCAACCCTCCGCCGACTTCTACGCCCCCCGTGGCCAAGATCCACTCGCTAACCTCGCCACCACCACCCACCTCGGCATCGGTGCCCACGCCGACGATCTCGAAATCCTCGCTTTCCCCGGAATCGCCACTTGCTTCCAACACCCCACCAACCGCTTCTCGGGCGTGGTTGTCACCGATGGCGCAGGCGCTCCTCGAACCGGTCCCTTCGCCAAAACCAACGATTCAGAACTGATCTTCCTCCGCCAGAAAGAACAACATCACGCCGCCGACCTCGGAGACTACGCCTCCGTTCTTCAACTCGGCCATCCCAGCACTGCCGTCCGCCAAACCGACCGGTCCGCCGTCGTGGCAGACCTCGTCAAAATCCTCGAAACCGCTCGTCCTCAAGTTCTCTACCTCCACAACCCTGCCGATCGTCACGAGACTCATATCGGCGTTCTCCTCGCTTGCCTCGAAGCCCTTCGACAACTGCCTCCCTCCTCACTCCCAAAAGAGATCTACGGCTGCGAAGTGTGGGGCGATCTCGATTGGGTTCCCCACGCCCATATTATCCGCCTCGCCTGCCACGCTCCCGAAACCTTAGGACCATCCCTCCTCCGCTGTTTTATATCTCAGGTCGAAGGTGGGAAACGGTACGACCGTGCCGCACTAGGTCGACGCCACGCCCAAGCCACTTTCGGCAACCCCACACAACCCGACTCCGCACCGGAGATAGTTCTCGCCCTCGATCTTCGCCCCCTCGTTCAGGGCAAACTCTCTCCTACCGAGTTCCTCTCCCCCCTTCTCGATCTCTTTCGCACAGAAACAATCGCTCGCCTGGCTAAATTAGGCGCTAAGAAATGACCACTCGTCACGATTCCGTCACTCAAGCCACCCGTCGCCTTCTCGGTTTTCTCGAGCGCACCCAAATCGCCGACGGGAGTTGGTGCGTTCCCTACACCGGACCCAACTTTCTTCTCCCGCTCTACGTCATTACCGCCTACCTCACCCAACGACCCATTTCAGAAAAAGATCGGCCAAGATTTGTCGCAGGTCTTCTTCAACCCCAGATCTCCGACGGTTCCATTGGACTGCACGAGGAATCGGTCCGTGGTGCCGTCTTTACCAGTGCCATCTCCTACGTCGCCCTGCGGCTTCTTGGAGAAAAACCGGAACGCCCTGAACTCGCCCGACTCCGCACTTGGATACACACCTCGGGTACTCCCACCAAAGCCGCCGCTTGGGGGAAATTTATTCTCTCCATCCTCAACCTCTACTCATGGGAGGGAGTCACCCCAGTTCCCCCCGAACTATATCTTTTACCAAAATGGATCCCGATCCATCCCGCCAATATCTCTGGCTATGTCAGAATTGTTTACCTTCCCATGGCTTACTTCTACGGCCGCCGCTGGCAGGCCCCGCTCGATCCCCTTCTCCGCCAGCTCCGCACCGAACTTTATCCGCAAGGTTTCGAAACAATCGACTGGCCCAAGCATCGCGCCGATCTCGCCCCTACCGACCATATCGTCCCAGAAACCCTCGTCGTCCGCCTCATCATGCCTGTTGTTCGTTTCCTAGAAAAATGGATCCCCTCCTTTCTGCGCAAAAAAGCCATCCGCCTTACCTACGAACACATCGTCTACGAGGACGAGCAGTCTGATTTCACCCGCCAAGCCCCCGTTAATGCCTGCTACAACACCTTGGCTCATTTTGTCGAAGGCAAGACTGCCCTCGTCGATCGCAGTTGGCGCGAACTCCCTCGATACCTTTGGCAATTTCCTACCTACACCGCCTGTCAGGGGTTCACCTCCTCCAAAGTCTGGGACACCGCCTTTACCCTACAGGGAATGAACCTCTTAGGTTCAAACTTAGCGCCCCGTAAGGGGATCGAAAACGGTTGCCGTTATCTTGTCGAAAATCAGGTGATCGATGAACTACCTTCCCCCCACCGCTACCATCGCCTTCCCCGCAAAGGAGGTTGGCCTTTCAGCGAACGTCGCAATGGTTGGTCCATTGCCGATTGCACAGCTGAAAGTATCCTCGCCCTAGTCGAGGCCACTCCTTTTCTTCCTCAGCCCATCTCTACAAAGATCATTACCGACGGACTCCATTTTATCCTCAGCTACCAGAACCGGGACGGAGGTTGGGGCAGTTGCGACCGAGTCATCGGCCCTTCTTGGATTGAAATCTTCAACGCCTCCCACGTCTTCGCCGATATCATGGTCGATCACTCGTACGCCGAGTGCACCGGATCCGTTCTTGCGGCGTTGGCCCTAGTTCAAAAAAAGTTTCCCGAAATGGAATCCGCCGCGGTCGATCGAGCCATTCAGCACGGTGTCCGTTATTTAACCAAGACCCAAAAACAGGACGGCTCTTGGGAAGCGGTCTGGGGCATCTGCTTTAATTATGGAACCTCATTCGCTCTGCCTGGCCTCCTGGCAGCTGGCCTTCCCATTCACGACCCTAGAATCGTTCGAGGGCGTAACTTTCTTCTCTCCCAACAGCTTGCCGACGGTGGATGGGGCGAGCATCCAGACTCTTGCCTGCAACGTCGACCGATTCCGAGTGAGGTGGGTTTGGTCGAGCCCACCGCGCTGGCATTAATCGCCCTAATCGCCACTGGATCCAAGGAAGATCCTGCCGTGAGTAGAGGAATGGATTTTCTTCTCAAAACGCAACAAGCCGATGGAGATTTTCCGCCTCAACCCATTCCCGGGCTTTTTTATCGAACCACTCTCATCCGCTACGACCATTACAAACGAGCCTTCCCCCTCAAAGCCTTCGCTACATTTCTCCAATCTTAAATTTCTCAGAAACGAATCTGAGTAGAACCCTTTCTTGCGAAGAATTTATGCTTTAGGGCGAACCCAACCCGCCATCGCATAGGCCATCGGTAACCGAATCCAGCTCGCAATCGAAGCAATATCCGCACCCACCGTGGTACTTTTGTCCCGACCCTTCCAAGCTCCAAACAACGCCCGCAGAAACGGTCCAGCAAAAGTGAGGAAAGAACGGCCATTCCCCATCAGCAGACCCATCGTCCGCTCCCGCTCCTTTTCATCACTGCGCCAAAGCGAAACAACCGCCCGCCGTAACGAATTAGAGAAGGCATCCTCTTTCGAGAAACAATCATAGAGCGCACGGGAGAGGAGCTCTGGTACTCGGCAAGCCCGACGCCGGCTTTTGGCAAAAGCCTGAAAATTGGCCGTCTCGACTAACTCAATCGCATCGACCAGCCCATTGGTAATCCCAGTAGCCGTCAGCGGATGAGTGTGACCCGCCGCATCCCCAATCAAAACTCGGCGCCCATTCCCATAATCGGCCCGAGCCAAAAAGTGATTCGCCTGCCAGCGCAAATGCCCACCACGAATTTGCTCTTCACACGGTTGCCTCCAAACGGGAGGCAAGGTCTCGCGTGTCGCCGCAATCAACCATTCCGGATCTTTCATCTCTGCTTTATATTTCAGGGGTACGTCTACACATATCCGCACCACCGAAGGGGCAATCTCGTACCCAAGAAGAAAACTAGGCTTTCCTAAAAAAACGTGGCCGTAATCAGGATAGGGTGCCTTTACCCCCTCGAGCAAAATCCCTGTCATGGCAGACATCGGCTTATGCGAGGTGGCCCCTCGTAAACTTCGCCGAACCACACTCGAACGACCATCCGCACCCACCACAATTCCTGCCTCCAGCCTTTCCCCATTCTCCAAAACAACCCCCTCATCATCTACCGAAGCCACTCTCACTCCATAGCGAAAAGTTACGCCATCTGTCGTTGCGACCATCTGACGCATCTCATCCACCAAATCTCCGTGATGAAAAGCCAAACCGAGCTGACCCTGCACGTAGTCCAACTTCACCGGAGATTCGCCGTGCCCAGGATAAACCACAAAACCGCGCCCCCGCGGCCGCCCCTGCATCGACGTAATCGAGCCAAATCCAAGTTTCTTCAGTGCATCCACCCCTTGCGGATGAAGCCATTCGCCCGCAAAACGCTTGTGACTTTTACCTTCCGGCTCTGCCTCCAGCAAAACCACCGACCGCCCAGCCAAAGCATAAGCCCGAGCCACGGCACATCCTGCCGGCCCAGCCCCTACCACAATCACATTGTTACGTCTTTTCATTCGGTTTGCGATCAAGAGTTCTTAGCACCCATTCGCTTAATTCCAAGTAAAAGAGATGCGAATTGCTTGCAATTCATTCATGAAGAATGAGTTCAATTATCCAAGCTAGGAAATGAATTTCCACTAAAGCGATCCTTTTGTCCCCTTTGGCCTTTTCCATCGCCCTCACCTC
>CAMCNF010000010.1 GCA_945876115.1 Verrucomicrobia subdivision 6 bacterium
CCAGAACCAATCTTTTGCACCTTCTCCATCAGATGGTCATCAATAAACGGACCTTTTTTTAGACTACGACTCATGAGGACCTCTTCTTTCTACGATCTTCCACAATAAATCGGCTGGAAGGCTTGTGACGGTGACGAGTTTTCAATCCCTTGGCCAACTGACCCCAAGGCGACACTGGATGCTGACGACCTCCACCCCCCTTGCTCTTTCCTTGTCCACCCCCCATCGGATGATCCACTGGATTCATCACCATGCCCCGAGTATGAGGACGACGCCCCATCCAACGAGAGCGACCCGCTTTTCCTAAACTGACTTTTTCATGCGACACATTGCCCACTTGACCCACCGTGGCGTAACAATCCGCATGCAATCGTCGCAACTCCCCTGAAGGCAGTCGGACCAACGCATAATCCTTATCGATCGCGGTGCAAATCGCAGAAGCACCCGCCGAGCGAACCATTTGACCCCCACGTCCAGGAACCAACTCGATATTATGCAAAGGCAACCCTTGGGGAATGAATCGAAGCGGCAAAGCATTGCCCACTTCTGCCGCAACTTTCATCCCAGCGATGACCGTCATCCCAACCAATAAACCTTCAGGCGCCAGCATGTAGGCCCGATCCTTTGGCCCGTACTCCACCAAAGCTAAACGTGAGGTGCGATTGGGGTCATACTGAATCCCAATCACCTTGCCCGCGGTTGTTCGTGCTCGGCGATTCCACTCAATAATCCGCAACTTCTTTTTATGCCCACCCCCGCGACTGCGGCAGGTCGTCCGCCCATGAGCGTTCCGTCCACCCGTGCGGTTCTTTTTCTGTAGTAAGCTTTTTTCTGGCTGCGAATCACGGGTCAACTCCGAGAAATCATGGAGCATCGTAAAACGAAGCGATGGAGTCAGAGGGCGAAATACTTTTAGGGCCATATAATTATTCCTAGACGAGTTCGATTTTCTGGCCTTCGGCCAGTGTCACGATCGCACGTTTCGTATGATTGGTCCGACCGGGTTCCCCACGACGAGAACGGCGGAACTTTCCTTTGCGACGCAGAGTGTTCACCCGAATCACCTTCTTCCCAAAAAGGGAGGTGATCGCTTGGCGAATCTCTAACTTTGTCGCGTTTGGCGCCACTTCAAAAAGGTACTGGTTGTGCGCTGTCGCCAAACGAGTCCCCTTCTCTGAAATTCTTGGTCGGAAAATAACTTCGGTTGGGTTTCTCATGAGAGCACCTCAGGTTTTGCTTTCGGTTGCAGACGACGGCCAAGTTCCACAAAAGCATCCTCCGAAACCCAAACCTGCTGACGACGCAGAAGATCTTCTGCATTCACCTCACGGGCGGGACGGACGTCTACTTCTCGTAGATTCCCCGCCGCCTGCAAAAGGGTACCTTCAGGCTTCGCTAGGATCAGCAAAACCGAAAGAGGTAATCCTGCATCTTTCAACCAAGCCAAAAGATCCTTTGTTTTTGGAGCCTTTAGGCTGGGAATCGTTCCCGTATGCAATTTTCCTTGTCCAGCCAAGTCACTCAAAGCACGTCGCAAAGCAGTCCGCAAAACCGTTTTAGGAACATCCTTGCGGTAGCTGCGAGGATGCGGACCAAAGGCCACACCTCCACCACGCCAAACTGGCGAAGCTTTGTATCCAGCCCGAGCCCGCCCTGTGCCCTTCTGATTCCAAGGCTTGGCACCAGAAAGATCCACCGTGCCTTTCGTCTTCGTGGAATGAGTTCCCGAACGACGGTTGGCGCGATAGGCCGTAACCGCCTCGTGCAAGGCCTGACTCGCTTTCCGATTTTTGAAAAGCTCCACTCCCAAGGCCTTCTCCGCCGCAACTAGATTGACTGGTTTAGCTTGGCTCATAAATATCTCAGGCTTGCGCCGGTTCCTTAATCGCATCGCGCACCAGCACTACGCTACCGTTGGGTCCGGGAACTGCCCCACGAACCAAAATAAGCTTTTCCACTTCGCGTACTTGCATCACCCGCAAATTTTGAATGGTGCAGTTGTCCAACCCGAGATGCCCAGGCATTCCCGCGTTCTTGTAGACCCGACCAGGAGTCGAACGACAACCGATTGCCCCGTTCCTTCGGTGGGTAGTCGAACCGTGCGCATCGGCTTGTCCCGCAAAATTATGCTTCCGCATGACCCCATGAAACCCTTTTCCCTTGGAAAGCCCTAAAACGTCCACCAACTGGCCAGGCTTGAAACGGGTCACTGCAACTTCCGAACCCACCACGAGATCGGCAGGGGCGGCACGGAATTGACGCAAAAAGAGAGGATTTTTCCGGCCAGCTTTTTCGAAAGCCACCCGCTGGGGTTTGTTCGTCCGACAAGCCTTACGCTCTCCCGTCCCCATAACCACCGCATTCACTCGGCTACGCTCCGTCGTCCGAACCTCATAAACCGTGTTGGTTTCCGCAGAGATAACCGTGACCGCAGTCGCCAGTCCCTGATCATCATAGATCCGGGTCATGCCGAGCTTTTTTCCTATCATGCCAAATCGTTCGATCATGGGTTGGGCTCCTTAAAATTAGATCTTAATGGTGATGTCGACTCCCGCAGGCAGGTTAAGCTTTTTCAGCTCGTCCACCGTCTTGCCGGAGGGCTCCAAGATATCCAGGAGCCGTTTGTGTGTGCGAATTTCAAATTGTTCCATGCTCTTCTTATCGCAATGCGGAGAACGATTGACGGTATACCGCTCAATCTTCGTCGGCAAAGGAATCGGACCAGCCACCCGCGAACCTGTTCGCGAGGCGGTTTCAGCAATTTCCCCAGCTGCCTTATCCAACAGGCGGAAATCGAAAGACTTTAGACGGATGCGGATGCGGGTAGCGGCCATAGGTTTAGCCTTTCTTTTGTTGAGTAACTTGAGCCAGCACACTGGCGGGTACTTGCTCGAAATGGGAGGGTTCCATCGAATAGGCGGCACGACCGCGAGAAAGGGAGCGGATGGTATTGACGTAACCAAACATTTCCGCCAAGGCCACTTCTGCTTTGACTACGGATGTTAAGTTTTTTGAATCCACATTCATAATCTTTCCCCGACGACGATTGATATCCCCTAAAATATCCCCTTGGTACTCATCGGGGGTAGAACACTCAACCAGCATGATAGGCTCAAGCAGAATCGGGCCGGCCTTCTGCATGGCATCTTTCACCGCGAAAATAGCCGCCATCTTAAAGGCCAACTCATTCGAATCCACCTCATGATAGGAACCATCAATAATCTCAATTTTCATGTCGATGACAGGACTTCCATGCAATACCCCGTTCAATACTGCCTCGGCTACCCCTTTGCGTACCGCGGGAATATACTCCTTTGGAATATTTCCACCCGTCACCTTGTTTTCAATGGTGATCCCCTTCCCACGCTCTTGCGGCTCCACTTGTAAAATCACATGTCCGTACTGTCCGCGACCCCCCGACTGCTTGATCAACTTCCCTTCTCCACCGGAACTCTTGGTGATCGTCTCTCGGTAGGCAATTTGGGGCGCCCCAGAGTTGGTCTCGACACTAAATTCACGCTTAATCCGATCACAAATAATTTCCAAATGAAGTTCGCCCATCCCCTTAATAATCGTCTGGCCAGTCTCCTCATTGCTCTGCACTTGGAAGGTAGGATCTTCTTCCGAAAGACGCTGGAGGGCTTCCCCCATCTTCTCGCGGTCACCCTTTGTCTTCGGTTCCAAAGCCATCGAGATAACTGGTTCTGGGAAACTCGGCGGTTCCAGCGTCACCTCGTAATCTTCGTTCCGCAAGGTGTCGCCAGTTGCGATATCCTTCAGACCAACTGTCGCTGCGATATCCCCTGCAAAAACCGATTCAATATCTTCACGCTTGTCTGCTTGAATCTGAATCAAGCGACTGACCCGTTCACGCTTCCCTGTCCGCGAATTGTAAATAAATTCACCTTTGCTCAACTTCCCTGAATAGACCCGGAAGAAAATCAACTTCCCGACGAATGGATCGGTCCAGAGCTTAAAGGCCAAAGAACAAAATTTCGCGTTATCATCCACCAAAACAGGAATACGCTCTTCAGGATTTTCCGTGCTGTGCCCAATCGCAGGAGGAATGTCGATCGGGCTAGGAAGGAACTCAACCACCGCATCCACCAGAGACTGAACTCCCTTGTTCTTGAAAGCCGAACCCCCCACCACAGGAACAAACAAGTTCGCAATCGTCGCCCGACGAATCCCCGCCTTCAACTGCTCAGTCGTAGGCCTTTTTTCGTTCAGGAAGAGATTGCCAACTTCCTCGTCGCAATCCGCGATGGCTTCGATCAACTCATCCAAACCGACTTTCGCCATCTCTTGCAATTCCGCAGGAATATCTTTCACCTCATAAACCGAGCCAAATTCTTTGCTATCCTTGTAAGCAATCACTTTCTGGTTGATCAGATCAATCACTCCCGCCAACTCCCCTTCTTTCCCTAGCGGCAAAATAATCGGCCAGGCGTTCGCCCCGAGCTTCGTCTTCATCTCGTGCACCGCCTTTTCAAAATCAGCACCTGTCCGATCCATTTTATTCACGAAAGCAATCCGAGGCACCCCGTACTTGTTCGCTTGGCGCCAAACGGTCTCGCTCTGCGGCTGCACACCCGCCACCCCACAAAATACCGCGATGGCACCGTCCAACACCCGCAAAGAGCGCTCTACCTCAGCCGTAAAATCAACATGCCCTGGGGTATCGATAATATTGATCCGGTTCATTGTTTTTTCGAAACTTTTCACTAAGCCGGCATCCGGCTTAACCGGCCAGAAGCAGGTAGTGGCTGCCGAAGTAATCGTAATGCCGCGCTCCCGCTCCTGCTCCATCCAATCGGTCACCGTGGTGCCTTCATGCACTTCACCCATTTTATGAATGCTACCCGTATAAAAAAGTACCCGCTCCGTCAGGGTGGTCTTGCCCGCATCGATGTGCGCGCAGATCCCTATATTCCTCGTCCGTTCGAGGGAATAACTACGGGCTGAACTTTGGGTGGGAGGCATAAATCAGTTCCTTACCAGCGCAAATGGGCAAAGGCCCGATTCGCTTGGGCCATCCGATGAGTTTCATCACGCTTCTTCACCGCATTGCCCTGTCCGGTAGCCGCATCCCGAATCTCCTGAGCCAAAGCTTTTTCAAAGGATACTCCCTTGCGCTTATTCGCCAGATCCACCAGCCAACGCAAAGCTAAAGCCAACTGCCTTTCAGGGGTGGTTTCCACGGGAACCTGATAGGTCGCTCCACCCACCCGACGAGATTTTACTTCCAAACGAGGCTTCACATTTTCCACAGCTTTTTGCACCACCGCCAAAGGATCTCCACCCGAGCCCCCTTCGTTCGCCCGCTCAATCGCATTGTAAACCAAGCGACTCGCTGTCGAGAATTTTCCTGATTTAAGAATATACCCAATCATCCGGCCAACTAAGAGACTTTCAAAAACTGGATCCGGAAGGGTTTTACGCGAAAGATGGCGGCGACGACGGGACATAAATCAATCTCCTTAAATTAGGCTTTCGCCTCGGCCGCAGGTTTTTCTGCTTTGGCCGCCTTGGCCGCACCACCCTTCGGACGTTTCACCCCGTACTTACTACGGGAGACCATCCGAGAAAGCTTATTAGAATTACTCGGGCCAGAAGCTCCCAACGCATCCAAAGTCCCGCGGACAATATGATACCGCACCCCTGGCAAATCCTTGACCCGCCCACCACGCACCAAAACAATCGAATGCTCCTGCAAATTATGATTTTCCCCAGGAATGTAGGCGATGACCTCTTCTCCATTGGAAAGACGGACCTTAGCCACTTTTCGGAGCGCGGAATTTGGCTTCTTCGGCGTACGGGTCATGACCTGCAAGCACACCCCACGGCGCTGAGGACAGCCGCGTAAAGCAGGGGCTTTCGTGCCGCGTTCAATGCGGGAGCGACCAAGTCGGACCAATTGATTAATCGTCGGCATATACTACTTTAGAGTCCCTCATCCCCGATAGATTCAAGACCGACGGCAAACCCTGAAGGGTTCCAGAAAGCGCTTCAAGGCGCTCGCATGGAGGACGACCCGCACGGGCCGTCGCATGCCACCAGATCAAGTCAGTCAACCTTTTCAGGCGACCGCCGAATCACAGCGGAAATTTAAATCCTGCCCAAGAATCTCTTCTGTGGCAAGCGATTTCGAAAAGTTTTACCCATCAACTCGCGAGTGCCGCGGGAATATCCAGAGCCACTTTACGGGCCCTTTCTTCCTCAGGCTGCGTGCTGATCAGAGCTTCTCCCACAGGCTCCCCCAAATGGAGGAGTTTAATCTTGCGGTAGGCGCTAAAGCCCGTCCCCGCAGGAATCAAATGACCCATGATGACGTTTTCCTTGAAGCCCAAGAGCTTATCGACCTTCCCGAGCGTCGCCGCATCGGTCAGAATTCGAGTGGTGTCTTGGAAGGAAGCCGCCGAGATAAAGCTTTCCGTTTCGAGCGAAGCCTTGGTGATCCCAAGCAGGACTGGGGTCGCCTCTGCTGGCTTGCCCCCCTTCTGCTCGATCTCCCGATTGGCATCCTCGAAAGCCATCCGATCAATCTGCTCGCCCCAAAGGTACTGAGTATCGCCTGGTTCGGTGATCTTCACCTTCCGCAGCATCTGCCGAACGATGATCTCGATGTGCTTGTCGTTAATCTCTACCCCTTGTAACCGGTAGACCTCTTGCACCTCGTTGACCAAGTACTCTTGCAACTCTTGCGGTCCGCAAACTTCGAGAATTTCGTGAGGCACTACCGGTCCTTCGGTTAACTGTTGCCCCTTCTTGACCGTATCACCCTTGTAAACGATCAAATGTTTGGAAAGAGAGATAAGATGCTCCTCTTCCGTCTGGGTAACAGGATCCCGGATAATTAACTTCTTTTTTCCTTTAACATTTCCTTGGAGATCCACCACGCCGTCGATCTTCGCGATCTCCGCCGCATCCTTCGGACGACGAGCTTCGAAAAGCTCCGCCACCCGAGGCAACCCGCCGGTAATGTCCTTCGTCTTGGTGACCTTACGAGGCGTCTTGGCCATCCGCTGCCCCGCCTGGACTTTCTCGCCGTCCTTCACCTCAATGTGGGCGCCCGCAGGAATACTATAAGCCGCGATGACTGCACCGGCCTGATCGACAATCGCAATTTGTGGGTGCAAATCCTCTTTGTGCTCAATGATAACCGTGCCGACCGACTTGGTAGTCTCGTCGACCTCTTTCTTCATCGTCACACCTTCGAGGATGTCTTTAAATTCAACTCGACCGGCTTTTTCCGTCAGAATGGAAACATTGTACGGATCCCACTGAACGAAGCTCTGACCCTTCTTCACCTTGCCGCCCTCTGGGACGGAGATCATCGATCCAATCACCACAGGATACCGCTCTAGTTCGCGACCATCGGCCGCGTGCACGCTGATGAAACCATTCTTATTCAAAACAATGTCATGCCCTTCTAAGGCGGTCACCGTGCGCAATTCCGTGTACTGCACTGTGCCGTCGTTCTTCGCTTTGATCTGGGGCTGTTTGAAAATCTGCGAGGCCGTTCCTCCGATGTGGAAGGTACGCATGGTCAACTGCGTGCCGGGCTCACCAATGCTCTGGGCAGCAATAATTCCTACCGCTTCACCCAATTTAGCCGTCTGATTTGTGGCCAGATTTAATCCATAGCAAGAGATGCAGACGCCACGCTTCGTTTCGCAGGTCAACGCAGAACGGATCTTCACCCGTTCCTGACCGAGATCTTCGATGGCTGCCGCTGCTTTCTCGGAGATCAGTTCGCCTGCGGAAACAATCTTCCGCTTGCCCACTGGATCGACAATGTCATCACAAGAAGTCCGGCCGTAGATACGGTCGCGCAGACGCACAATCGCGTCGTCCCCTTCCATGATCGGCTTCACCCAGATCCCGCGATCAGTTCCGCAATCGTCTTCACGGATAATAATATCCATGGCCACGTCGCAAAGTTTACGCGTCATATAACCAGAATCCGCTGTTTTCAAGGCGGTATCCGCCAATCCCTTGCGGGCTCCGTGGGTACTAATGAAATATTCCAAAACCGAGAGACCTTCACGGAAACTCGCCGTGATCGGGCGCTCGATGATTTCGCCCGAAGGCTTCGCCATCAAACCCCGCATTCCGGCCAACTGCCGAACTTGGTTCCGGTTTCCGCGCGCCCCTGAGTCCACCATCAGATAGACAGGGTTAAAGTCTTTTCGTCCTTCGTTATGCTCAAGCGTGCGATACATCGCAGAGGAAATTTCCTCAGTCGCTTGGGTCCAGATATCGACGATCTTGTTGTAGCGCTCTCCGTCGGTGATCGCACCCATGCGGTACTGCTTCTCCACCTGAGAAACCGACCCACGCGCCCGCTCAAGAACCGCCGGTTTTTCTTCGGGGATAATCATGTCATTGATCCCGATCGAAACACCCGATCGTGTGGCCGAGCTAAAACCAAGATCCTTTAACTTATCCAGACACTCCACCGTGGCTTGGTGACCGGACTTCTCGTAGCAACGAAGAATAATTTCTCCGAGCTGCTTCTTGCCAGAAGGCTTATTGATAAAGCCCATCTCTTTTGGCCAGATGCTATTGAACTCCACCCGACCTGGAGTGGTCTCAATGAATTTCTTTGTGGCATCCCCAAAGACCGTCTCACGTCCAAGATCAGGGTTCTTGAAAAGAATCAGATCATGGATCTTGATGCTCTTCTCGCTGATCGCAAATTCAACTTCGTCCGCATCGGAGAATGCGTTCAAACGCTTCTTCGGTGCTCCTGGTTTTTCCGTCGTCTTCATCGGATTCTGCGACAGGTAGTAGCAACCCAAGGTAATGTCTTGGCTCGGCGTCGTGATCGGGCGTCCATTGCTCGGTCCGAAGATGTTGTTCGGTGCCAGCATCAACAAACGGGCTTCCAATTGCGCTTCCACGCTCAAAGGAATGTGCACCGCCATTTGATCCCCGTCGAAATCCGCATTGTAAGCCGTACAAACTAAAGGATGAATTCGAATGGCGTCGCCCTCGATCAACTTCGGCTCGAAAGCCTGCACCGACAGCCGATGGAGCGTCGGGGCGCGATTCAATAGCACGGGATGTTCCCGAGTTACTTCGTCCAAGGTGTCCCAGACAATCGCTTCTTTGCGCTCAATCATCTTCTTCGCCGAGCGGACCGTGTGAACTTGTCCCAGCTCTTTCAGGCGCCGAATAATGAAAGGTTCAAACAGAACCAAAGCCATTTTCTTAGGCAAACCGCACTCGTTTAACTTCAACTCTGGACCGATCACGATGACCGAACGTCCGGAATAATCCACCCGCTTGCCCAGCAAGTTCATCCGGAATCGTCCCGTCTTACCCTTCAACATATCCGAAAGAGACTTGAGCGGACGATTGCCCGCACCCGTCACTGCCCGACCATGCCGACCATTGTCCATCAAGGCGTCGACCGACTCCTGCAACATCCGCTTTTCATTACGAATAATTACTTCCGGTGTCTTCAGTTGAAGCAGATTACGCAACCGGTTATTCCGATTGATCACCCGGCGATAAAGATCATTCAAATCCGATGTCGCAAAACGACCACCTTCCAGCGGTACTAAAGGACGTAAGTCAGGCGGAATCACCGGAAGAGTTTCCAAAATCATCCACTCGGGACGCGATCCTGCGGTGAGGAATCCTTGGACCAACTTCAGTCGTTTGGCAACTTTCTTGCGGGTCTGCTTGCTCTTCGTCGTTTCCAACTGCTGTTCTAACTCTGTGCAAAGTTCATCCAGATCGATCTTTTTAAAGACATCGCGGATCGCCTCGGCTCCCATCTTGGCAATGAAGGAATCGCCAAACTGCTCCTGCGCTTCGCGGTACTCAGTTTCCGTGAGCAACTGCTTGGGCTTGAGCGGGGTCTTCCCCTCGTCGATCACCAAATAATCTTCATAATAGATCACCCGCTCGAGATCTCGTGCGGTCATATCCATCATCAATCCCAAGCGGCTGGGCATACATTTATAGAACCAGATGTGACTCACCGGAACCGCTAGCTCAATATGGCCCATCCGCTCCCTGCGCACCCGCGCCAGCGTGACTTCCACGCCGCAACGATCACAGATCACCCCTTTAAATTTAATCCGCTTGTACTTTCCGCAGGAACATTCGTAGTCCTTCGTCGGCCCGAAAATCCTCTCACAAAACAACCCGCCTTTTTCAGGTTTGAAGGTACGGTAGTTGATCGTTTCAGGATTTTTCGTTTCGCCTCGGCTCCAAGAAAGAATCGATTCGGGCGAAGCCACGGTGATGCTCACCTGGTCAAAGCCGACAGTTCTTTCCATGCCGAGGATTTCACGAGCCGATTGGGTCTGTTTGTTCATGGGGTATTGGGTATTTCTGGATTGAGATTAAGCGGCTTCAATAAGGATATCTGGCTTTTGCAGATCCTCATCCACCACCCGACTCCGCTCGCCGACCTTAATGTCGAGACAGAGACTTTGCATTTCTTTGATCAATACATTAAACGATTCTGGCGTGCCCGCTTCCAACGAGTTGTCCCCTTTGACAATGCTCTCGTAGATGCGCGTACGGCCCGCCACGTCGTCCGATTTGACGGTGAGAAGTTCCTGCAAGGTGTAGGCCGCCCCGTAGGCTTCCATCGCCCAGACTTCCATTTCTCCATAACGCTGACCCCCGTACTGCGCTTTGCCCCCCAGCGGTTGCTGAGTGACCAAGGAATAGGGTCCAACTGCGCGGGCATGGATCTTGTCCGCCACCAAATGATGCAACTTCATCATATAAATCAGACCGACTACCACACGCTGATCAAAGAGCTCGCCTGTGCGACCGTCGACTAAGACAGATTTTCCGTCTTCATCGAGATTTGCCTTTTTCAGGAACTCCCGAATCTTCGTTTCGCTAATTCCGTCAAAGACGGGTGTGGCCACGTTGAATCCAAGGGCCCGAGCCGCAATTCCCAAATGGGTCTCCAGCACCTGCCCTACATTCATGCGGGAAGGCACCCCCAAAGGATTGAGAATAATGTCAACCGGAGTCCCGTCAGGTAGGAAAGGCATGTCCTCTTCTGGGACGATCTTCGCCACGACACCCTTGTTTCCGTGACGCCCGGCCATCTTGTCTCCTACTGCAATTTTGCGTTTGGCTGCGACGTAGACTTTGACCATCTTGATGATCCCTGGATCGATGTCTTCTCCAGACTCCAGGCGCTCCATTTCCATTTCCTTCTCGTTGGACAGCTGATTGAACTTCTGTTCGTAGCTCGAGATGATTTCACGGATTTTAATCCGGATAGGACTTGGATCGATTTCAATGTGGTTGTAGACGTCAGCAATTTTCCGCAAGAGCGTCTTGGTGATCTTGCGGTTCGCCGGAATGATAATTTCACCAGTCTCCGCATTGACTACGTCGAGTGGGATTTTTTCATTCAGCAAAATGTTCGAAAGGGCTTGGGTCAGCTCTTCCTTCATTTCCGCATGTTTCTTAATGAACTTATCATCCACCCCTTTGGCGTGCCGTTTGGCTTCGCCGGGGGCCAGCTTGATAAAGTCCTTCTTGATCGCACCGCCGGTTGTCTTCACATCCATCACGATTCCAGCCGATCCCGAAGACACCACCAACGAACTATCTTTCACGTCTGCCGCTTTCTCACCGAAAATGGCCCGAAGTAAACGCTCTTCTGGCGCTAGCTCCGTTTCGCTCTTCGGCGTGATTTTGCCGACTAAAATATCTCCAGCTTTGACTTCCGCTCCAATCCGAACCACCCCATCGGGTCCGAGATTTTTCAGAGCTTCGTCACCAACATTAGGAATATCCCGTGTGATTTCCTCGGGTCCGAGCTTGGTATCTCGGGCCGAGATCTCGAATTCCTCAATGTGGATGCTGGTGTAAACATCTTCTTTGACGAGGCGCTGGCTCAAAAGAATGGCGTCTTCGAAGTTGTAACCATTCCACGGCATGAAGGCCACGACCACATTGCGTCCAAGGGCCAATTCCCCTTGATCCGTACAAGGACCGTCTGCAATCACTGTGCCTTTGCTCACTCGCTGGCCCACATGCACCACTGGCCGCTGGTTTACACACGTCCCGTTGTTCGACCGCATGAACTTCAAAAGGTCGTACACATAGACACCTTTTTCCGCATCGGTTTTCATCCGTTTGCGGTTTTCAGGCGCCTCGCCGTCTTCCGTCACGATGACTTGCCGAGCGGTGACCGAGGCAACCTTCCCTGGTCCTTCACTGACAATCATTGCGTGAGAATCCTTGGCCACTTTTGCTTCCATCCCTGTCCCCACTACTGGGGCTTCGGAAATGAGCAAAGGTACCCCTTGGCGTTGCATGTTCGATCCCATCAAAGCTCGGTTCGCATCGTCATGTTCTAGGAAAGGAATCAACGAAGCGGCCACCGAAACCAACTGCTTCGGCGACACGTCCATGTAATGCACCTTGTCAGGTTCGACTTCGAGAAACTCGCCGCGATAGCGCACGGATATTCTCGGCGAGGTAAACTTGCCGTGACCATCCACTGCCGTATTCGCCTGCGCCACGATAAAGTTTTCCTCTTGGTCCGCCGTTAGGAAATCGAGTTCATCTGTGACTTTTCCAGACTCCACCTTGCGATAAGGAGTTTCAATGAATCCGAATTCATTGATCCGTCCAAAGGTCGACAAGCTGGAGATCAGACCGATGTTCGGCCCTTCTGGGGTTTCGATCGGACATATCCGCCCGTAATGGGAAGGATGCACGTCACGAACTTCGAATCCCGCGCGTTCGCGACTTAGACCCCCTGGTCCAAGGGCGGAGAGACGACGTTTGTGCGTCATTTCACTCAGCGGGTTTGTCTGATCCATCAACTGCGAGAGCTGGCTCCGGCCAAAGAAATCTCGAATCATAGCCGACAAGGCCTTCGGGTTGATCAATTTCTGCGGAGTCATTCCTTCGGTATTGACATCGAACAACGTCATCCGCTCTTTGACTAACCGCTCCGTCCGGCTCAAGCCTGTCCGACACTGGTTGGAAAGAAGCTCCCCAACCGTCCGTACACGCCGACTGCCCAAATGATCAATGTCATCCGTCGTCCCCTCGCCCAAGCGAAGGTTGATCAGATAACTGGTGGCGGCCACCACGTCTTCCCGAGTCAGAATCCGGGTGAGCAAATCGGTTTGCAAGCCAAGCTTCTGGTTCAGCTTGTGCCGGCCTACGCGACCAATGTCATAACGCTTAGGATCGAAGAAAAGACGCTTCAAGAGCGCCTTCGCATTCGTCACCGTGGGGGGATCGCCGGGGCGCAAACGCCGATAAATTTCCTTGAGGGCGGATTCGGTATCCTTCGAAGGGTCCTTCTTCAGGCACTTCAAGATGGTGTCATCCACCCGAATATCGACCACTTCAACTGATTTCAAACCGAGGTCCAAAAGACTTCGGACGACCGTTTTGGTCAGAGGTTCAAAAGCCCGTGCCACCACCAAATCAGCGTTCGCCGTATCGCGCACTTCTTTGATCAGCACTTTCTGGCTCAA
Organism: Verrucomicrobia subdivision 6 bacterium; assembly: GCA_945876115.1. GTDB lineage: Bacteria > Verrucomicrobiota > Verrucomicrobiia > Methylacidiphilales > Verrucolacustridaceae > Verrucolacustris. Next base: position 13,491 of record CAMCNF010000010.1, read on the forward strand.
CTCGTTCTCTTCCAAATCTTCCGCCAACTTCATCGGCTCAATCCGATAAAAGAGTGAAATAATATCCTCGTCCGTGCTGTAATCCAGCGCCCGCAACAAGGTGGTTAAGAGAAACTTCCTCCGGCGTTTCCGACGGTCCAAATGCACATAGAGCAGGTCCGAAGTATCATAGGAGACTTCCAACCAAGATCCGCGATCTGGAATAATCCGATAGCTGTGCAAGGTCTTACCATTGGCGTGGATGCTCGATTCAAAACAGATCCCAGGGGAACGGTGGAGCTGGCTGACAATAACCCTCTCCGCTCCGTTCACCACAAAGGTTCCCTGCTTCGTCATCAAGGGGAGTTCGCCCATGTAGACCCGTTCCTCAATCGTGGAACCATCGTTATACAAAACGAAGGTTACATAGAGGGGAGCGGCATAAGTCACCCCTTCACGTAGGCACTCGATTGGGCCATTTTTTGCTTTGCCCAATTCGTAATGACTAAAGTCTAACTTGATTTTCTCATCGTATGACTCGATGGGGAAAACCTCGCGAAAGACGGCCTGGAGGCCGACATCACTCTTCCGCTGTTTCGGGTTTGTCGCTTCCTGTAGGAATGCGCGGTAAGAATCAAGCTGAACCTCCATGAGGTTCGGCATGGCTACCGTCTCGGGCAATCGCCCGAAATTCACCCGCTCGACTTTGGTCGATTTCGACATGCTACGTACTCCTTAACCCGGATATCCGGGGGTTTGGGTTATTTAATCTCCACCTTGGCGCCGGCCGCTTCCAATTTCTTCTTAATTTCAGCTGCTTCATCCTTGGTCACGCCTTCACGAAGTGACTTGGGGGCTCCCTCGACCAAAGCCTTCGCATCCGCTAGGCCCAGTCCAGGTACCACCACGCGCACTTCCTTAATCACGCCAATTTTATTCGCGCCAGCTTCCTTTAGAATGACTTCAAAAGTTGTTTTTTCTTCCGCAGGGGCCGCTCCGGCAGCTCCACCCGCAGCCGCCACTGCCACTGGTGCGGCAGCACTCACGCCCCACTTGTCTTCGAGTTTCTTTACAAGTTCCGACGCTTCCAGAACGGTTAATCCGCTCAAGGTCGTCACGACTTCTTCTAGATTCATTGCCATAGTATGTTTTCTCCTATTCCAGCTCGAGCGCATTACGCCAAGCCAGAGTGTTAATGTTTACTCCTGGTTAGCCGATCACACCCGTGATCGAATTATCCCGGAAAGGCTCCCGGGCTAACACAAGTTGATTGCCTTTCATGTACATCTTTAGACTCCAGCCGCGGGGGCCGCGTCTGCCTTGCTCCGCACCACTCGCGCCAAACGCGCTCCTGGTTCGGCCAAAAGGCGAACCAAGGTCGAAGCCGGTGCAGAAATAACTCCCAAGATTTTCCCACGAAGCACATCCATCGAAGGAAGATCCGCCAAGACCAGCAGCTCTTTCGTGCCAAGCAACTGGCCGTCCATCACCCCCGAACGCAGCACCGGACGAGTAAACTCCGCCTTGAAGGTTTTAATCACTTTCGCCGCCGCCGGAGCATCCTTGCCACCCGCCACCACCGCCGTCTGGCCGACAAAATCCTTATCCAGCCCCGACAAAGCGGATTCACCAATCGCCCGCTTAAAGAGGGTGTTCTTCACAACTTTAACCGCCGCACCCACTTTACGAAGGCGACCACGCAGTTCGGAGAATTCAGACACTTTCATGCCTGTATAATCCAAGACAATCAGGTACGGCGAGGATTTGACCCACTCCCGTAGCGTTTCAATGACTAAGGCTTTTTCTTCTTTCATTAGATAATTTCTCCTTGGTGCTTAATCTTCCGAGCCAGCGGCTACCTCAGTCACAGCGATTGGGATGCCAGGCGAAAAAGAAGCGGAAAGAACACAATTCTGCATATACTTCCCTTTCGCGCCTTGCGGGCGAGAACGAGAAACCGCATCTAAAACTGCTGAAACATTTTCCCCTAGCTGCTTGCCTTCAAAGCTCAATTTTCCACAACTGACATGCAAGTTGGAACCCTTATCGATTTTAAATTCCACTCGGCCGGCTTGACACTCCTTCACCGCTTTCGCCGTGTCTTCCGTTACCGTTCCCGATTTCGGATTCGGCATCAAGCCACGGGGTCCTAGCACTTTTCCTAACTTACGCACCTCAATCATCGCGTCAGGAGTCGCCACCGCCACATCGAAATCTGCCCACCCCTCCTGCACTTTTTTGATCAAGTCGGCGTATCCAACCAAAGTCGCACCCGCCACCTTAGCCGCTTCCGCCGGAGCTCCTTGCGCAAAAACAATTACCCGAACCGTTTTGCCAGATCCATGAGGCAAACTCACCGTGCCACGAACCACTTGGTCGCTCTGCTTCGGATCCACACCCAGATGAAAAGAAAGATCTACGCTCGGGTTCCCCTTGCTCTTACCCGCCGGCATACTCTTGAGCAAAGCCACCGCCTCACCGACCGCATAGCGCTTCTTCGGCTCGAGCAACTTGCTGGCTTCACTATAACGACGGCTGGGTTTCTTCGGCATATTCAAAATCTCCTTTAGTCCGCAATCTCTAGGCCCATTTGACGAGCCGTCCCGGCGATGATTCGAAAAGCCGCTTCATCCGAAGCCGCATTCAAGTCATTCCGCTTCACCTTGACGATGTCCATGACCTGCTTCTTCGTCACCTTGCCAACCTTCAAACGATTGGGCTCTTTCGAACCTGAAGCCAAACCCGCCGCTTTCTTCAAAAGAATCGAGGCGGGCGGGGATTTTGTAATGAAGGTGAACGTCTTGTCCTTGTAAACCGTGATGACCACAGGGAAAATGTTGCCAGCGTCCTTCGCCGTACGGGCATTGAACTCTTTGCAGAACGCCATGATGTTGACCCCTTGCTGGCCGAGAGCCGGTCCAACGGGAGGTGCGGGATTCGCCGCACCCGCAGGGATCTGCAACCGAATTACTCCAGTGATTTCTTTTGCCATAAATAATCCTTAGGTTTTCTCCACCTGCCAATATTCCAGCTCGACTGGCGTCGAACGGCCGAAAATCGAAACCGCCACCCGCACCCGACCCCGCTCCGTATCCACTTCCTCAATCACCCCTTCTTGATTTTGGAAGGGACCATCTCCTACTTTGACGCGATCCCCAACCACGAAAATAACCTTCGGAGTAATCTTTTCTTCTTTGTCCCGAATCTGGGTCAGCATCCCCTCCACTTCAGAAGGACGCATCGGAGTGGGACGATCCCCATCCGCAAAACCCAACACCCCAGGGGTTTCCTTGACGAAATACCAAGGCCGCTCATGTAACTTTTTTTCCAAATCATAGAGGGCCATCTTCACAAACAAGTATCCCGGATAAAGTTTTCGCTCCGTCTCCACTTTCTTCCCCCTCTTGATTTCCGAAATGCGCTCAGTCGGAATCACCACCTCTTCCACAAATTCACCCACCTCTTCCATCTTAATCCGCATCAGCATATGACGCTTCACGTTCGTCTCCTGCCCGGAGAGAACATGGACCGCGAACCAGGCGGCTTCCGAAGGAGTAGTAACTACATCAGTCATCGTCATTTCCTCAAAACCTCACCAGCCAGCCGACTACGCGGCTGATCAGGAAATCAAATCCTGAGGTGTAGGCTGACAAAACTAGGGTAGTCATCGCCACCACCGCTGTACTGTCGATCAGCTCACGATAGCGTCGAATTCCCGTCTCACTCGGATCCCACGGCCACGAACATTTCATCAACTCTGCCTTAACCTCGCCGAGAAATTTTCCTAAAGTCATGCGAAAACGGAAAAGCAGGAAGGCGACGCCCAAGGAGAGTACTCCTAGAGCGATCGTCCCCACCCAACTTCCTCCAATTTTCCACATTTCCATAGTTGCCAAACCTTTCTCCTGACTTCAGGTGCAGGGCAGGAGGGACTCGAACCCCCAACCGACGGTTTTGGAGACCGCTACTCTACCAATTGAGCTACTGCCCTCCATCCGTCCGGCTGGTGGAAATCCCACTCCAAAGAGCGAGATCCCGTTCCCTCCGGTCTTGTTACCTGGCGTTTAGGCCAGAATTTCGGTGACCCGTCCGGCGCCGACTGTTTTGCCACCTTCACGGATAGCGAAGCGAATCTGCTTCTCCATCGCGATCGGGGTGATCAGTTCGACTTCGATGTCCACATTATCTCCAGGCATGACCATTTCCACGCCAGCCTTCAGCGTGACCACGCCCGTCACGTCGGTCGTCCGGAAGTAGAACTGAGGACGGTATCCGTTGAAAAACGGCGTATGGCGACCCCCTTCATCCTTACTCAAGACGTAAACCGTCGCTTTAAACTTAGTGTGGGGTTTGATCGTTCCAGGCTTCGAGATGACTTGGCCACGCTCCACATCCTCTTTCTTTGTCCCGCGCAAGAGCAGGCCGACATTGTCGCCCGCTTCCGCGGTATCGAGGAGTTTACGGAACATTTCCACATCGGTCACCACCGTCTTGGCCGTCGGCTTGATCCCAACAATTTCAACTTCTTCCATCTTTTTCAAGACTCCGCGTTCCACTCGCCCAGTGACCACCGTGCCTCGGCCTTCAATGTTGAACACGTCTTCCACCGGCATCAAGAAGGGCTGATCCTTCGGACGCTCAGGAATCGGAATAAACTTATCTACCGCCTCCATCAATTCGATGATGCACTTGGCTGCGTCGCTCTTCGGGTCACCCGATTCCAACGCCTTCAAGGCACTTCCCTTGATGATCGGAATGGTATCCCCAGGGAATTCATACTTGGAAAGAAGTTCACGCACTTCCACTTCCACCAGCTCGAGCAAATCTTTATCGTCCACCATGTCCACCTTGTTCAAAAAGACCACCAAGGCAGGCACGCCAACTTGGCGAGCGAGCAAAATATGCTCGCGCGTCTGCGGCATCGGACCGTCTGCTGCGCTGACCACCAAAATTGCACCGTCCATCTGCGCCGCACCCGTGATCATGTTCTTCACATAATCCGCGTGTCCGGGACAATCCACGTGGGCATAATGACGATTCTCCGTGGCGTACTCCACGTGCGAGGTGTTGATCGTAATCCCGCGCTCTTTTTCTTCCGGCGCGTTGTCGATCTGGTCGTACGCCTTCGCTTCCGCCAATCCTGATTTAGACAGGATGGTCGTGATCGCTGCGGTTAAAGTGGTTTTCCCGTGATCAACGTGGCCAATAGTACCAACGTTAACGTGGGGTTTCGAACGGTTGAATGCCTCTTTTGCCATAAATACTGTTCTCCTTGTCCTGCGGTTTCCCATCTCCACTCGCGCCGGCTTGGAATTCCGTCGTCAGTCTCCCCGATCGGGGTTTAACCGCGACAGAGCCCATGACCGGGTTTGAACCGGTGACCTCGTCCTTACCAAGGACGTGCTCTACCAACTGAGCTACATGGGCGAGGTGGAACCCAAAAAGGTTCCGGAATTCGCCCGGCGTTTTCCTCTTCGGCACGAAATCTGCTTCAAAGCCTTGCGACTCGAACAAAATAACGACCCAAGGGGAAACGATAAACATGCCCGAACCCACCCCCCCCTGTCAACCCTCTCTTGCAAAAAAAAATATATTTTTTTTGCTATGCCGAAAACATGCGAAAAACATAAAAGGCTAATCCCAAGCCCGCCGCCCCCGCCCCAGCCCAAAGGAGCCAATCCAAACTGCCCCCTGTAGCTTTCCCACTGATGGGAGACAAGTTACGAAAGTTTTCTGGGACGCCTACATCCACCCCAATCTCCGCCTGAAACCCACGCCCAGCCGCCGGCAGGGCCAGCGCCGCCCGCGCCACCGCCCCCTCATAACGAAAAGATACCTGCCCAAATTGTAAACGATCTCGATCTTGTAACACCGCCGTGGTGATTTTTTCATCGTTCACCCGCGTACCGTTCGTCGACTCCAGATCCCGCACCCGATACTCCTGCCCTTCCAAGACCAATTCCGCGTGGCGCGAAGAAATACTTCCGTGCACCACCTGCACCTCATTGCCATCGATCCGACCCACCGCCATACGCAATCCCGTCAACTCCACTACCAACTGCGGAATCTCTTTGCTCTCGGAAATAAGCTTCGGCATACGAACCTTTTTTAGGCGCGTTTCGCGTCCGCGTCGAGTCGGGCAGCAAACTGCTGGAAAAAATAAGCCGCGTCATGAGGCCCTGGCGCCGCCTCAGGATGGTACTGCACGGAAAAAGCCTCACCCGAAACCAGACGAATCCCCTCACACGTTCCGTCATTTAAATTTAGATGGGTCACCTCCACTTTCCCCTTCGGTAAAGAGTCCGCATCGACCGCATATCCGTGATTCTGGCTGGTAATCGTCACCTTGCCCGTCGCCAAATCCTTCACCGGTTGATTTCCTCCTCGATGACCGAATTTTAATTTAAAAGTCTTCCCCCCCAACGCGTGGGCCAACATCTGGTGCCCCAAACAAATCCCAAAGATCGGTTTCTTCCCCACCAAATCACGGACCGTCTGATGTACATACGTCGGTACCGCCGGATCTCCCGGGCCATTAGAAAGAAACACTCCGTCCACCTTCGCCGCCAGTATTTCATCCGCCTTGGCCTGCGCGGGAAAGACCACCGGTTGCAATCCCTCCGCCCGAAGCAGTCGCAAAATGTTGCGCTTCATCCCACAGTCAATCGCCGCCACCCGATGACGTATGGGAGGCATCTTCCTCTTCTCATCTCCTAGCCGAGCTGGAAAATCAGTGCCCTCAGGATCCCACTCATACGATTTCTTGCAGGTCACTTCCGCCACATAATCTTTCGCCCCCAATCCAGGCCACGCTTTCGCTTGAGCGATCGCCTCCTCCGCCGACATCCCATTCGTCGCCAGCACACCCTTCATCGCCCCCTCCGTCCGCAATTTGCGCGTCAGCGCCCTCGTATCCACTCCCTCGAGCGCAGGAATTTTGTGCCTCTGCAGATAAATATCCAGCGTCTCCCTCTGGCGCCAATGACTCGATCGCCGCGTCAATCGTCGCACCAATAATCCCGCCACCTGTGGCTTATCCGACTCCTCATCCTCTGGATTGATCCCCGTATTCCCGATCTCGGGACAAGTTAAAGCCACCACTTGGCCGCGGTAACTCGGATCGGTCAAGATTTCCTGGTATCCCGTCATCGAAGTGTTGAAACACATTTCCGCTGCCACCCACCCCACCGCGCCAAAGCCCCTGCCCCGCAGAATCGTCCCATCCTCTAAGGCAAGTAGTCCTTCCATTCAGAACAAACCTTAAGTGGAACTCGCCCGCCCGTCCAGATCATGGCGAATCTGCCCGTCGACCAACGTCAGCACCGCCCTCCCCCTCAACTCCCGCCCCTCAAACGGAGTATTTCTTCCACGACTGGCAAACTCCGCTTTTCGTACCGTCCACTTCCGCTCGGGATCAATCACCGTCACATCCCCCACCGCCCCCACAGCCAAGCTACCCCGACCCAAACCGAAATATTCCGAGGGGAAAGTACTCATCTTAACCACCATCTCTCGCAGAGATAGCATCCCGCTATGCACTAACTCCGTCAGATAAATCCCCAGCGCTGTTTCCAGCCCGACGACCCCAAAAGGGGCTTCATCAAACTCCACCTCTTTCTCGTAGGTGCAGTGCGGCGCATGGTCCGTTGCCAAAAATCGGATCGTTCCATCCGCCACCCCCCTTTTCACCTCCTCCACATCCGCCCGTGTCCGTAAAGGGGGATTCATCTTGAAGGAAGTATCATAGCCCTCCACCAAATCGTCCGTCAGGCAAAGGTGGTGGGGCGAAGCCTCCCCATCAATCGGCACTCCTCGCGCCCGCGCTTCCCGTAAAATCCGAATCGAGCCCGCCGAACTCATGTGCTGACAAACTACCCTTGCCCCCGTCAGCTCCGACAAAAGCACGTTCCGCGCCACAATCACCTCCTCCGCAATCGAAGGCCATGCGGGTAGACCCAGAATCCGCGACCACTTGCCCTCATTCATCACTCCGCCGGCCGATAAAAATTTGTCCTCACAATGATCCAAGACCGGCAAATCAAACATCCGCGCGTACTCCAAGGCACGCCTCATCAACTCTGCATTCTGCACGCAGTGACCATCATCCGTAATCGCCACCACCCCCGCCTGTCGGAGCGACCCGATCGGCGCCAGCTGCTCCCCTTTTTGCCCCATGGAAATCGTCCCCGTGGCAAAAACATTCGCCACCCCAGTCTCTTTCGCCCTTTGACGCATCCACGCGATCGTGTTCGGCCCATCCGCCACCGGCGAAGTGTTCGGCATCGCAATCACCGAGGTGAATCCCCCCGCCACCGCCGCCGCCGTCCCACTCGCGATCGTCTCCTTGGCCGATTGCCCTGGCTCCCGCAAATGCACATGCGGATCAATTAACCCAGGCGTCACCACCAAGCCCTCAACCTTCAGAACTAAGGCATCTTTCGCAGGTTTGCCCTCAGCAATCTTTCCCTCCCGCACCAACACATCCCCCTTCGCTTCTCGCTTCGTCGCAGGATCCACCACCAAGCCTCCCTGCAAAAAGATATCTCTCATGTCTCCCCCCCAATTCCCCGACCCCCCGAGACCAGATAAAGAACCGCCATCCGCACCGCTAGCCCATTCGTCACCTGATCTAAAATCACCGAGTTCGCCCCATCTGCCAGCTCACTCGCTATTTCCACCCCTCGATGAATCGGCCCAGGATGCATCAACAAAACACCCGGCTTACACCGCCGAAATCTTTCCGTAGTTAACCCGAAAAGTGCCGCATACTCCCCGATCGATGGCACTCGCGAATGCACCTGCCGCTCATGCTGAATCCGGAGCAGATTAATCACATCCGCTTCCTCCAGCGCTCCCTCCAAATCATGACTAACCTCCGCCCCCAGCTCTGCAAACTCCTTCGGCAAGAGAGTGGACGGACCTACCAGCTTCACTTTCGCCCCCAACTTAGTCAAAGCCCACAGATTCGAACGCGCCACCCGACTGTGGATAATATCTCCCACAATCAACACCCTCACCCCTGCAATCTTCCCCATCCTCTCCTGAATCGTAAAGGCATCCAGCAAGCCTTGAGTCGGATGCTCGTGCGAACCGTCCCCCGCGTTAATCACCGAAGCTTTTAAACGCTCCGCTAAAAAGTGGGCCGCCCCTGCCGATCGATGCCGAATCACAATCGTCCCCGCTTGCAGCGCCTCTAGGTTTCTTGCCGTGTCCTTCAAGGTTTCCCCTTTGCGGATGCTGCTCGATTCCCTGTCCAGACTAACCACATCCGCACTCAATCGTACCGCCGCCAGTTCAAAAGAAATTCTCGTCCGCGTGCTGGGTTCAACAAACAGATTCACCACCGTCCTCCCTTGCAAAGCAGGCACTTTTTTAATCGGTCGTCCCAATATTTCCTTAAAAACTGTCGCGGTAGAGAGAACCTTGCCAATCTCCTCTGCGCTCAACTCACGCAGAGAAAGCAGATCCTTCCGTTGCCAAGCCACACTCATCCTGATCCCTTCTCCAAAATCACCGCGTCTTCTCCATCCACCTCCATCAATCGAACCCGCACTTTCTCCTCCTGCGAGGTAGGTAGGTTCTTTCCAATGTAATCAGGGCGAATCGGAAGCTCGCGATGTCCACGATCCACCAAGACCGCTAATTGAATAATCTTAGGCCGACCCAAATCACACAACGCATCCAAAGCCGCCCGAATCGTCCGACCCGTGAAAAGCACATCATCCACCAAAATCACCGTCTTCCCCTGCAAGTCAAAGAGCACCTCCGAACCCTTCGGCACGGGCACATTCTGCGCCAGATCATCGCGATGAAAACTAATGTCCAAGGAGCCCACCGGCAGAACCCCGCCCCCTTCGATCAGTTTAAATTCCTTGGCCAAACGATGGGCCAGCGGGACCCCACGCGTCTGAATTCCCACTAGGGCAACATTTCCTTGGGCTTGCCGTTCGGCAATTTCATGGGCAATTCGCCGCACCGCTCGGTGTACAGCTTCCCCGTCCATCATCTTTACCTCTGCCATCTCCGCCTCCTTGAGGAACTCACAGGTTCCCGTTAAAGGACGCGCCATGCGTCGTGTCTAAATCTTAAAATCAGCTCTGTTCTTTAGCGATCTCTTTTTCCCGATTCATCCTCCACTCACTCCGATGTTTCACAATCCAATCCAAAAGACCCTTCTCAAATCCCACGTCATACCCCGCCTGCTCACTCAGATGCCACTTGTGACGCAGAATTTCCTCCCGCTCCAAAAGAAATTCACGATACAAAGCCGAATTGCGGAAGACCGCATTCGATTCTGTCGCTTGGCCAGCAGAAACAACAGCACCCATAGAGTCAACTTGGCTCGAGTAAAACAGAACGCAAGTAAGTTCCTTTTTATGTTGTATGGTAAACTGCTTAGACAGAGTTGTTTGGAAACAAAATCTTTGTCACAGAATTGACTAAATTGAGAAACCCCACCGCCGCAGGGGCGCTCGCTCGCACCAGTAACACTGGCTTTCCTTCATCCCCGCACTTCCTCGCCTCTGGATCCAACGGTATCTCTACCAGCAGTGGCACCTTCTGCCTCGCCGCTTCCCTCTTTCCTCCACCCGAACCAAAAATCTCGTGCTTCTCTTCCGTTCCTGGCACCACAAAATAACTCATATTTTCTACCAACCCCATGATCTCCACATTCACCTTACGAAACATCGCAATCGCCTTCCGCGCATCCACCAACGCCACTTCCTGAGGAGTCGTCACAATCAACGCCCCATCTAAACTAACGGTTTGGACAATCGTCAGCTGAATATCCCCCGTCCCTGGTGGCAGATCCAGCACCAGTACATCCAATTCCCCCCACGCCACCTGCCGAAGAAACTGCTGCGTAAAACGAGTCACCATCGGCCCACGCAATGCGGCAGGACTATCATCCCCTAACAACATCCCCATACTCATTAACTTCACCCCATGACACGTGGCAGGAACAATCCGCTCCGTCCCCTCCTCCACCTGCACCCCCTCGCGACAACCCAACATCAAAGCCTGACTCGGTCCATAAAGATCACAGTCGCATAATCCCACTTTCAATCCCGATTGAGCCAGGCCCACCGCCAAATTAGAGGCCACCGTAGATTTCCCCACGCCACCCTTCCCACTGGCCACCGCAATAATCTTTTTCACCCCCTCAATCCCCTGGGTCCCAGTCGAGGCGACTGCCGCGGGAGGAGCCACCTCCGTCCGAATCGTCACGCTCTTCACCGCCAGCAACCCCTTCATCCCATCCCGAATCTCTTGCCCCAACTTCTCTGGCAAAGTCGGATCAGGAGTCGAAAGCTTTAGGGTTAATTTAAGATCCGTTCCCTCCAAATCTAAATCATGCACCAACCCAAAGGAGACAATGTCCCTCGTAAACCCAGGATACTTCACCTGACGCAATCTCTGCATCACCTCATCCCGCCAGCCTTGACCCTTTTCTTCGCTCATTCCTCTATCCTGCCTAAGTTTTCCCCAATCCAAAATCCAAAAGAAATATCCAACACCCCGCCAAGGGATTTTTCGACTATGGGTTCGATAACTTCAACACCATCGCCGTGGCACAGGGCACCCCTACCTTCACTCTTTTCTTTCCCAGACCTTTACTCAATGGCGACCACCCCCCTGCCCACTTTCCATCCTCCCCGAACTTAGCCCCACCCAAGGACACTCCATCCACCACCGCAATATCCCCATTCTCCTGCGACAACGAAATTGTCTCTCCCCGCAGATAAGACTCCCCTAACTCCAAGGTCACCTCCGCCTCTTTCCCTTGCGGACCAAACTCACGATTGATCAGTGTCACATAAAGACAACCATCCGACCCACTTACCCCATACGCCGTTAGATTCACCTCATCCCGATTCGCCGCCACCGTAACCGGAAGCAACTTCCCTCTACTCCCCAGTGTAAACGCCTTAATCCCATAGGCTGGCGGCAAAAGGGTGTAACCTTTTTCCGAGGAAGTTAAGGGGGTGTACACATTGGGCTTATCCGGTCCGTTTGTCCCCGGTAACACTTTTTGCCCTGAATGAAAGTTCACCCCACTCGCATCATGGTGAGCCCACCAATACAAATAATCTAAAATCCATAACGAGGCCGAGTAAGTATCACTCGCCCCCAAAGCTCCCCCCTTCGAAAAACTACTCGTTTCATTCATCCTAAACTTAAGCCCGTTCCGCAAGACCGCAGGCACGAAGAGCTCATAAAAAGCCTGATACTTCGGATGCCAGGCTGGGGAAAGCATGTCCGATCTCGCCTTCACTATATCCTTCACATTCGGCCCATCCCCACCTGGGTAGTAGTGCTGACCAATCATCGCCAGCATCTCTTTCATCCCAGGTTCTCCAGCCATATCCCGCGCCCAATCTGGATTCTTATCCGTTGCCGTAGGCGCGCAAAACTTGGCGCTAGGGGTAAAGGCAGGAGAAACAATCACCTCCCTAAACTTTTTCCAATCCTCCAGGAAGATTGGGTACTTCAAATCCTTGTTCGGCTCGTTTCCTAAAATAAAACACGAAAGGAGATCCGCGTACTTTTCCGTAACATACTTCGTAATCTTCGCCGCCTCCTCAGGCGTATTTTTCTGTAAACGCACACTATAAATCACCTTCACCCCAGCCGCTCGAGCAAAGGCGAAGAGGTGATCAATATCCGCTAAGTCGGGAATCTTCACCGTCGCCCGCTCCGCCGTATTCCCCCCCACCCGAAGGTGGGTAATCCCCAAAGTTCGGAAAGCGCTGATCAGTGGCAAGTTCTCTGCACAAAAGTAGGATTTGCCTGTCGTCGGATTGGGCAGAACCATCTTGGTCTCAAAGCTCAATCCACAAAAATCGCTCGGAATATCTCGGATCGGATTCCTCCCATCCACTTCCACTCCCACTGGCGAAGCCGCACCCCTTACTTCTCCAATAAACCCAACCCCCAACCAGCAGGCTGTACCGATGATTTTAAGGAACGAGTTCACTGCACCCAACATGCTTCACCCAGCTCGCAGTTCAAGAACTTAACCCCTCCGCGACCGATTCAATCTCCGCCCAGATCGATCGTGACCTCTACCTGATCCCGCTCCTTCACAAACCACTTCTGAATATAGAGCGTGCCCACCACCGGAGGTTGACCGTCTTCAGGCTCCTCCATAAATCGCACCGTGTTTTTCGTGTCCTTCTCTTTCTTGAATCGGATTGTCTTTTTCATGGTTGTCTTATTCAACCTACTCCCGCGAGCCAGGCAAGGCCTTCGTCAACCGATCGACCCCTTCAACCACGCGAGCTGCCGCCTCTTCCATCTGGTCCACCTGGCTATTCAGACCAAGGGTTAAAAGAATCAACGCCCTCGCCTCCCTCTCCTCCGCCCCAATCGCCTTCATCGCAGGGGGAATCTTCATCTCTCTCGTCACACATCCACTCCCTCCTCGCACCGCCAAACCCACCCGATCCAGCACCAGCGCCAAACTCTCCGCCTCCAACCCCTTAAAACTAAAGGCAAGATGGGCCGGACTCCTCTCCGCTCCTAATTTCGTCCCGTGCAACTTTGCCGTGTGCACCTTTTTTAAAATCCCATCCGCCAAAATCTTCTGAGCCTTACCCACCTGCTTTCGTCTCTCTTCTCCATCTTTCCTCCACTCTTCTGCCGCCACCCCAAATCCTACAATCGCAGGAAGATTCTCCGTTCCCGCCCGCCGATCCCCCTCCTGCCTTCCCCCCTCCAACCAACTCATCCACCGAATTCCAGACCTTACCCAAAGCGCCCCCACCCCCTTCGGTCCACCCAACCGATGGCCCGACAGCGCCACCATATCAGCCCCCACTTTCTCCACATCCAGCGAAACCCAACCCGCCCCATGCGTCCCATCCAGAAAAAGTTTAGCCCCCGTCCGCTCCGCAAACCTCTTGGCTTCGGAAAGATTTTGCACCGTTCCCAAATCGTGATGAGCTAGATGTACACAGACCAAGCCCTCTCCTGACAGCCCCTTCACTCCCTCCCACCTCAATCTTCCTTCACTATCCACAGGAATTCGTACCAGCCCAAAACCCCTCTTTTCCAAATATCGGGCCGCACTCTCCACCGCAGGATGCTCCATCAAACTCAAATAAAGCGTTCCTTTTCCCACAGCTTCTCCCCAACCGCGGAGCGCAGACTGCACCGCCTCTGTTCCTCCAGAGGTAAAAACCACACTGTCCGCATCCTTCGCTCCTAAAAATTCCGCCACCCTACCCCTCGCCTTGGTTAACTCCTCCCGCGCTTCTCTCCCCTCACGATGCCCCCCGCTCGGCGCAGCTCCGCTCCATCCCAACACCCGATCCATCTCAGCCCTCACCCTCAACCCCAGGGAACTCCCCGCCGCATGATCCAGATAAATCCGCTCGCGATTCATTTAACCAGTCCGCCCAAACTTCTTCTCCAACTCCGCCTTGCTCAGTAAAATCATCGTCGGCCGACCATGCGGACAGGTGTAGGGCAACTCACACGCCAAAAGATCCACCAGCAAACGCACCGCCTCCTCCTCATTCAGTCGATCATTCGCCTTAATCGCATGCCGACAAACCGTCTTGGCAATCACCTCCTCGCTCAATCTTCGATCCTTACGCAGGCTGGTCCCACCTTTTTCCAAATCGGTCACCACGTTCCGCAAGAATTCCTCCACCGCTAATGTTTTAATCCGTGGGGGTAAGGCATCCACCAGAAAGGCGTTCCCTCCCATTGGAGAAATCCCCAACCCCACTTTGCCCAAATCTTCCAGTCGCTCTCGAAGGAACTGGGCTTGCACCGGCGGAAATTCAATCGTCACAGGATAGAGAAGTCGTTGCCCATGGACATCCTCCTGCGCCACCTGCCGCAAAAGTTGCTCGAAAAGAATTCGCTCGTGCGCCGCATGCTGATCAATCAGCACCACCCCACCGTCTTTTTCTGCCACCAGATAAAGATGCGCCACCACCCCCAGATAGCGCCACCCAGCGGGAATACCCCGCACGGGGGGCACCTCAAGACCAAGAGATCCGGAGGTCGTAGGCGCATGAGTCTCGAGCTGAAGCGGAGCGGAGAAGGTTGGCGCAGTAAAAGATCGAGGGGGCGACCACGCCGCCGTGCTGCCCCCATGAAGAGTCGGCATAGGCAAAGGACCTACCTCTCCACCTCGCAAAACTTCTGCCACCGCCCCCGCCACAAATCTTCGCACATCTCCATCCTGCCGAAATCGCACCTCCCTCTTCGCTGGATGCACATTTACGTCCACCCCCGCTGGATCCACCTCCAGAAAAAGCACCGCCACAGGGAAGCGACCCCTCATCAACGCATTGTGATACCCCTCAAGCAGCGCTGCATTCAAACTCATGCTTTGCACCGGCCTACCGTTTACAAAAAGAATCTGCTCTGATCGCGTTGCCCGACTTATCCCAGGTCGCCCGATATAACCATGAATTCGCATACCCCCATCCTCCGTCTTCACCGGCAAAACCGACTCCCTCCAATTCTTCCCAAAAACTGCCGCCAATCGCTCTTCCAAACCGTCTCGTGCGCTATCCTGCCAAAAGACCGCTCCATCACGCCGCAAAATCCAACTAACATCAGGACGCGCTAACGCGGTTAACCGAATCCCCTGCTCGATATGGCCCCACTCCGTCTCTTCCGTCCGCAGAAATTTTCTCCGCCCAGGCACATGGGCAAACAGCTGCCGCACTTCCACACTCGTTCCCGTCGGACAGCCCGCCTGGCCCACTCGGATTACTTTCCCCCCATCAATAACCACCTCCGTCCCCTCTAAAGAATCCGTCTCTCGCGTGCGCAAGGTAAACCGACTCACCGAAGCAATGCTCGGCAACGCCTCCCCGCGGAACCCAAACGTCCTTATCCCGAGCAAGTCAGAGGCCTCGCGGATTTTACTCGTAGCGTGCCGCTCCAGCGCCAGCAGCGCATCCTCAGGTCCCATTCCATGCCCGTC
>CAMCNF010000011.1 GCA_945876115.1 Verrucomicrobia subdivision 6 bacterium
AAGCCGACGGGCAGGGCGGTAGCGTGGGAGCCGATGGCGAGGCCAGCGATAATGTTGGTGGCGTGGCCAGTTTCGGAGGCCTTTGCGATATGGCGGACGGGGGCGCAGTGGGTGGAGGTGTAGTAGTTGGTGATGAGGAGGACAACGAAGGTCATGAGAAGACCGACGAGGGAGGCGAAGTAAATGCCGTTGGTGGAGGCGATTTGGCCGTCGTGACGAAGACCTTCTGGGAAAAAGATATGGGTGAGAGGCCAGAGAACTGCGGCGGAGGCGAGGGCACTGACGAGAACGCCGAGGCTGAGAAGGCGGGTGGGGTTTCCCTTGCCGAAGTTGACCGTGAGAATCCCGAGAATCGCGGAGAGGATGGAGACGCCGCCGACGACGAAGGGGTAGGCGAGGGCAGCGGGATCGGGTTGGCCATCGCCCCCGAAGACGGTGAGGTAGGCTACGAGGATACAGCCGATGAGGCTGACGGCGTAGGTTTCAAAGACATCGGCGGCCATCCCAGCGCAATCGCCGACGTTATCGCCGACGTTGTCGGCAATGGTGGCGGGGTTACGAGGGTCATCTTCTTCGAGTTGGGATTCGAGTTTGCCAACGAGGTCTGCGCCGACATCGGCAGCTTTGGTGTAGATGCCTCCGCCCAAACGAGCGAATACGCTGACGAGAGAGGCCCCAAGGGCGAGGCCGGTCAAGCTATCGATTGCGGCGCGGAGGCCGAGCCAGCGGGTGGCGACGAGATAGAAGGTGCCGATGGAGAGGAGGGCGAGGGCGACGACGAGCAAGCCGGTGACGGCGCCACCGTTGAAGGCATTACGCAGGGCGGCGGTGCGGCTAATGGTGGCGGCTTGGGCGGTGCGAACGTTGGCCATGACGGCGATTCGCATGCCTGCGAATCCGGCAACGAGGCTACAGGCGGCACCGACGACAAAGCCGATACCGGTGGGAATATTCTTTAGGTAACAGATGGCGGCAAGAAGAACTAGGGCAATGATGGTGACGGCTTGAAGTTGTCGATGGAGGTAGGCAGCGGCGCCTTCTTGAATTGCGGCGGCGACTTCGCACATGCGCTCGTTGCCTGCGGGTTGGCGTTTAATCCAGAGGATGAGTGCGACGGCAGCAGCCAGACCGACGGCAGCGGAAATTAAGCTAAAAAGGACTGCATTATTTAGGAGGAAATTACTCATTGGATATTGCCAGAAAGTAGGGTGTGCGATGAGGCAAGCAACGTTTTTCGGATCGATTTTATCATGATTTCAGTACTTGTATGAGTTGGATATTCCATATATTGTATATT
Source organism: Verrucomicrobia subdivision 6 bacterium (assembly GCA_945876115.1). Lineage (GTDB taxonomy): Bacteria > Verrucomicrobiota > Verrucomicrobiia > Methylacidiphilales > Verrucolacustridaceae > Verrucolacustris. Next base: position 1,298 of record CAMCNF010000011.1, read on the forward strand.
TCACATGACGAAGTATCTAAAAAACGGTTTCACGAGTGGGCTGGACGCTCGGGTGCCTGAATTAGAGAGGATTGCCACTCTATTGCAGAGGCGGTTTCTTTTGGATTTATTTAGGCAAACATCGGCGAAGCGGCTTTCGGTGCCGCAGTTTACGCTTTTGGGTTTTCTCGCGGGGACATCGGGTGTGGCGATGGGGGTATTGGCCAAACGGATGAGTCATGCGACTTCGGCGACGACGGGGTTAGTGGATCGGTTGGAGGCGGTGGGATTGGTTAAGCGACACGCGGTGGTTGGAGATCGGAGGCAAAAGTTGGTGGGGATCACTGCAAAAGGGAAAGAGTTGATGGATCGATTGCAAGGGGAGTTACGGCATCATTTGAATGAAATTCTTGGGCAGGTCGAAGAGAGGGATCAGGACGCTTGGGTAAGGATTTATCGGGTAATGGAGAAATACTGTGATGAACTCCCGCGCAATTAAGATTTTTATTTTACTGGCCCTAGGAGTCTTTGGGGTGCGTGCGGAGGAAAAAAAGGAAAAAGTGGAGGTCACTTTGCCTTTGGCGAGTCGTTCGGACATTCCAGAAATTTCAAGCAAGAGGTTGAATTTAGCGCAGTGCGTGGCTTTGGCTTTGGAGCAAAACACGGAGATCCGCCAAGCGAAAGAGGAGGTCCAGAGGAAAGAGGGAGTCGCGGTGGAGGTGAGAAGCGCGCTCCTGCCGAAAGTCACAGCCACGGGAAACTTTGATTACCAAGCCAAAGAGCTCAATGGCTTATTGGTCAACGCGGGATTTGTTTCGGCGGATGAGATGAACTGGAATGCGGGCATACGAGTGAGCCAGCTTTTGTTTGACGGCGGAGCAGCATTGTCGCGAACCCGGGCGGCGCGAATGTCAGAGACTCAATCCATGTTGATTCTTCGGGATACGATTGATCGGGTGATTTTGGAGGTTCGCAAAAATGTTTATGCTGTTCTGCTAAACCGATCCCTGATTGACGTCCAGACGGAGGCGGTGGATTTAAAGAAAGCTCAGCTGACTTCGCAGCAGAAACGATTTAAGGCGGGGACGGTGACCAAATTCAACGTGCTGAGAGCGGACGTGGAGTTGGCTAATAACATGCCGCAACTGATTCGGGCGCGAAACAACAAGAGAATCGCAGAAGTGCAGTTGGCAAAAGTCATGGCGTTGGATTACCCGATTGAGGCGGCGGAGGATTGGACTCCGCCCGTCTATGTGGAAGGAGACCTGCCTTACCAACCGGTGAAGGTCGACTTAACAGCTTCGCTGGAAAATGCGGTGCGGAACCGAAATGATTTGCGAGCGGTGAAAAAAGAGATCGAAATTCAGGGGAAATTGTTTGAGGCGGCGAAAAAAGAGGCATTTATTCCAAAAATCGTGGGTTCGGGTGGATATGATGTCATTCAGAATCCTGGAAGCTCCACTTTCACGGATAGTTTTAATGGGCCTGCGGCATCGATTAACGGGACATGGACGCTGTTTGACGGGATGTTGAGCTCGGGTCGTTTCACGCAGCTGAAAGCACAGATCCGCAAAGCGGAGGTGGCTTATGAGGAGAAGCGAAGATTGGTGGAGAGTGATGTGCGGGATGCATTTGTCAGGATGGAGGAGGCGCAACAGCTGGTGACATCGCAGCAGCGAAATGTGGAGCAGTCGCGTGAAAGCCTGCGCTTGGCTGAGGCACGGTTCAATGTGGGTGCGGGAATACAGCTCGATATTATCAACGCACAATCGAATCTTACGCAGGCGCAGTTCAATGAGCTTCAGGGAAGATTTGATTATAATGTGGCGGTGGCATCCTTGGAGAGAGCAACGGCAAGCCCGTTTGGACCGAAGAACCCTCCTCCTCCATCCAGCGAGGCTGGGCTTTCACCTAAAACGAAATTGAATATGCAGGCATCTTCTCGTGTTGGCCTTCAGCCCGGGCAGTGAAGTTTTTACGTTTTTCGGAGTTGGAGGGGCAAGGGTGCCTGCACGGATTTACTCTTCGGTCGGATCCAGCGCTGGGGGCGGCAGATATTCCTCAAATTTTAAGCGAGGCGGGACTGCCTCAAAACTATGTCATGGGGGAGCAGATCCATGGAGCGGGGGTGGCGGTGGTAGGGTTGGGGGGAGGTGGGAGAGTGATCCCAGGGGTGGATGGGTTGGTGACCATAGAGAAAAATGTATCGCTGGTGATTCGAGTGGCCGATTGCGGGCCAGTATGGATTCGGTGCGGGAAGACGGGTGCGGTAGGATTGGTCCATAGCGGGAGGAAAGGGACGGAGATGGGAGTAGTGGAGGTTGCGGTCCGCAAAATGAAGGCTGAATTTGGGGCGGAGGCGAGGGATATGGTGGCACTGCTGGGGCCTTGTATTCGGCCTCCGCACTATGAGGTAGATTTTGCGGGTGAGATTCTGCGTCAGTTGGCCAGGGAAGGGGTGGGGGAGATTGTGGATACAAAAATTTGCACGGCGGATGATCTTGGTAGATTTTATTCTTATCGGTCCGAAAAAGGCAAAACGGGAAGGCACTATGCGGTGATGGCCATGAGTTAGTTGAGAGAAAAAAAAGGAGAAACTGAGGGAAGGAGGCGAACGTGGGCTTGGTATAGTCTTTGACTTAGCCTGTCTTCGGGAGAAAATGTGGCATGGCGGGAATGACAAAGGGGTCGGTTTGGTTAGCGACAGCTGGAGTAGCGTTGGCGCTAGGGTTTGGGTTGGGCCGAGTGACAGCGCCGGGTGCTCCTTGGGGAGGGGGTACGAAGGTGAGGGGTGCTGCTCAGCAGATAGGGCAAGGCGAAAAAGAATCTGGGGACAAGGAGATGATTTATTTGGGGAGGGAGGGGCAACCGTCGGCTTCCGTGGAAGAGCGTTTTGCTCGGGCGTTGGTAATGGGCGATCCCAAGACGAGGGATCGGGAGCTAGAGAATAGCTTGAGCCAAGCATCTTTGGCTGAAGTGAAAAAGGCGTTGGACATGGCCTTGGGCCTACCCGAAGGCGCGGCCAAGAGGGCGGCGATGGCGAAGGTAATGGAGAGGTGGGGTCAGTTGGAGGGGCCGAAGGCGGTAGCCTATGCAGAAAAACTTTTTGCGGAGAGCGGAAACCCGGAACTTTTGAAAGACGCCATGCGGGGATGGGGGCAGACCGATCCGCAGGCTTCGATTGCCTACACCCAAGCGATGGAGGTGGGGGACGGGATTCGCCGAGACATCTCGCGGGATCTTTTTCGGGATTGGGCGGATCGGAATCCTCAAGGGGCGGCGGCGTATGCCGCGAGCAACCCGACGGAGGTGGGTCGAGGGGGAGTTACTTCGTTGATTGCGGATCGGTGGTCGAAGCAGGATCCGCAGTCGGCGGCGAACTGGGCGATGAGTTTGCCTGCGGGCAAAGATCAGCAGAGGGCCTTGGATGAGTTGGTGCAAAACTGGTCGGATTTAAGCCTGCAGGCGGCGGCTGATTTCGTGAGTCGGCAAGCGTCGGGGGAGAACAAAGACGTGATGGTGAGTACCTTGGCGCGGGAGGTGGCCAAGCAGGATCCTTCGGCGGGGCTGAAATGGGCTTCGACTTTAAGTGACCCTGCACTGCAGGAGCGGACGGCAATGGGGGTGCTTTGGCGAACTGCACGAAGTGACCCGGTGGCAGCCCAGCAGATTCTGAAAAACTCTTCTCTTTCCGCGACGGTGAAAACGGCGGTGTTAGCGAAAATGACCAAGAATAGTAACCGAGGGAATGGTCCGTAAGGGAGGGAGAGTGGGTGATTCTTTCCAAGGACCGATTCTCTTGCGGTCGGATGGCTTTGTTAACTATCGGTGTCTAGCGAAGCGAGAAGAAGGCCTTCGGCAATGCACTGATCGAGGGATGCGCTGATATCGGCTGATTCCCGACTGAGATTCATGGCGGCACCGTTCGCTTGATAGGTTTCCGGCTTTTCTAGTTCAGTGGTGATTTCAGCGAGGCGAGTCTGCAAGTGGAGGACGCGTCGCTCGAGGTCGGCGGCCTTGGTTTCATTCGTCTTTTTGGCCTGGCTTTGGGCTTTTCTCTCCTCGGCTTCGGCCCGCTTCTGTTCTTTGGTTTTTCGCGGGGTAGGAGCGCGTTCGGGAGATTCGGAGCTTTTGACTTTCTCGGCAGCAACAGGTTGGGCGTTGATGAGTTGTTCGCCAGCGGTGAGGGCGGCGCGTTCGGAGGTGGCGCACGATTTATCGAGGTAGTACTGATAATCGCCTGAGTAGGGGGTGAGGTGACCCGCACTGATGTGAAGGACGGTGGTGGCCATGGCGCGGATGAAATGAACATCGTGGCTAATAAAGATGAGGGTGCCCTCGTACTGGCGGAGGGCACCGATGAGGGCATCGATTGAGCCGATGTCTAAGTGGGTGGTGGGTTCGTCCATCAGAAGAAGATTGGGTGGATCGAGGAGGATTTTGACCAAGGCGAGACGAGATTTTTCTCCTCCGCTGAGGATGCCGACAGTTTTAAAAACATCGTCACCACGGAAAAGAAAAGAACCGAGAACGGTGCGAGCGGTTTGTTCACTGACGGGATTGGGGGAGTCCAGGACGGACTCGAGCACTTCGTGTTCCATATTGAGAGTATCGCCGCGGTGCTGGGAAAAGTAGCCAACGCGTACGTTATGTCCTGTGGCTCGTTCTCCGCTTTGGATGGGTATGGCCCCGCCGAGGAGTTTGAGGAGAGTGGATTTTCCTGCACCGTTGGGGCCGACGAGAACAGTGCGTTGACCGCGTTCGGCTTCAAAGTTGAGGCCTCGATAGACGGCGAGATCACCTTGGCCTTCGACATTGCGGTAGGCGTGATCGACATTTTTAAGGGTGATGGCGCGGAGCCCGCTGCGAAGGGGTTGAGGGAAGGAGAACTTGATCGAACGAGCTGCGGAGACGGGAGCCTCAATTTTATCCATACGATCGATTTGCTTGAGTTTGCTTTGAGCTTGGGAGGCTTTGCTGGCCTTGGCGCGGAAGCGGTCGGCAAACTGTTGGAGAGAGGCGATTTCTTTTCGCTGATTTTTGTAAGCAGCGAGGTGTTGCTCTTCGCGGGCCGCTTTCTCGATAACGTACTTGTCGTAGTTGCCCCGGTAGCGGTGGAGTTTGGCTTGAGAAATTTCGATAATAGAGCTGACCAGCTGATTGAGAAATTCGCGGTCGTGGGAGATCATGAGAATCGCCCCTGGGTAATTTCTTAGGTATTCCTGAAACCAGACGAGGGATTCGAGGTCGAGATGGTTGGTGGGTTCGTCCAGAAGGAGAAGATCGGGTTCTTGGACGAGGAGGCGAGCGAGATGGGCGCGCATAATCCAGCCCCCGCTGAGGGTTCGTGCTTTACGATCGAAATCGGCATCGCGAAAGGCAAGACCGCTGAGAATCTGTTTGGCGCGGGGTTCGAGCTGCCAACCCCCGAGTTCGGTGAAGGTGTCGATGGCTTCGTGGTACTCCGGATCTTCTAGGGTACCCGCGAGTTCGTGGCGTTTGATGGCTTGTTGGACGCGAGACATCTCGGGTGAAGTGGCGCAGGCCAATTCGAGGATGGTTTCCTCTCCAGCGGGGGCAGATTCTTGAGGAAGAAAGCCGAGGGTAATATTTTTTTCAATGGTGACGCGACCGTCATCGGGGGTGGCATCGCCAAGGATAAGGGAAAAGAGAGTAGATTTTCCTGCGCCGTTGGGACCGACCAAGCCGAGGCGGTCCTCCCGATTGATCTGAAGGGAGACATCGCTAAAAAGAGTGCGACCCCCGAAGGCTTTGCTGAGTTTGGAAAGAGTGAGCATGGATAGAGGGAAAAAGAGCACGGGGGGCGGGCGCCCGTGCGGAGGAACTTATCTGAGCAGAGGAAACCGCGTGGCGGCGATGGCGAGCAAGGGCCCGATATTTTGATCTGCGTGCACGAATTGCATCGAGAAACCGTAGCGGAAGACTTTGGAAAAGTCCAGTTGAGGGGTAGGCGGCGGGAGTGCTTGGGGGACGAGTTTAGAGGAGGATGCGGAAGAAGGTTTTTTTGCCGACTTGGAGGACTTGGCCTGAGGTGAGGGAGATTTCGGATTGGGGATCAGCCAGCTTTGTGCCATCTAGTTTGACGCCCCCTTGGATGATGAGGCGGCGGGCTTCGGAATTGCTGGCGATAGCTTTCGTTTCCTGGACGAGTTTGGCAACGGAGAGGGTGGGGGCGGAGGGGCGGAAGGATTCCATTTCAGCCGAGGAGAGATCTTTTTTGGAGAACTTGGCTTCGAAGTCGGAGCGGGCTGAGGTGGCGGCGCTTTCTCCGTGGAAGCGACGGACGGAAGCGGCAGCGAGCTCTTTTTTTGACTCCATCGGGTGACTGGGAGATTCCTTGGGTAATCCCAGGAAGGGGCCGAGGAGATCGCGCCAGGCGGCACATGTTTCGTCGGGGATCGACATGATTTTACCAAAGATCTCTTGGGCGGGTTCGGTAATGCCGATGTGGTTGCCGAGGGATTTGCTCATCTTCTGTTTTCCGTCGGTTCCGGTGAGCAAGGGGGTTACGAGGACGACTTGAGGTTCTTGGCCTGCTTGGCGTTGAAAATCGCGTCCGACGAGGTTGTTGAAGAGTTGATCGTTGCCTCCGAGTTCCACATCGGAGTGGACAGCGACGGAGTCGTATCCTTGGAGAACGGGATACTGAAATTCGGCGAGGCTGATGGGGATGCCCTCTTTGTGGCGTTTGGAGAAATCGTCGCGTTCGAGCATGCGGGCGACATTGACTTGGCCGTTGAGGCGAAGGAGATCGAGGCAGGTGAGTTGGGAGAGCCATTCGCCATTGCGGCGGACTTCGGTTTTCTTGGGATCGAGGATTTTGAAGACTTGGTCAGTGTAGGTTTTGGCGTTTTGCTCGATGGTTTCGGGATCGAGGGCTGGGCGGGTTTTGGAGCGCCCGGTGGGATCGCCGACGCGGGCGGTATAATCGCCGATGATGATGACGGCGAGATGGCCAGCGTCTTGGAATTGGCGGACTTTGGCGAGGACGAGAGCGTGGCCGAGGTGGAGGTCGGGGGCGGAGGGGTCGAAACCGAGTTTGACGCGGAGGGGGCGACCGGTGGCGAGTTTTTTGGCGAACTCTTCCCGAGTGTGGACGTGGGTGAGGCCAGAGAGGAGGGCATCTGCGGACATGAGGTGAGCTTAATCGGCAGGAGGGCGGAGGTGAAGGCGATTAGGTGGGATTTTCAGGGGTGGGCAGGGGAAGTTGATAAGTCGAGTTTGGGCGACTAGAATAAAACTTAGTGAGAATTCCTCTTATTTACGCAGGGGTAATTTGTTTTTTGAGTGGCACTCTGCAGGTGAGCCAGGCGGGGACGATCCGGAACGATGTGGCGGATTCTTTCTACACTTCGCTGGCCCAGCAAAGCGTCTACGACAGTGTAGGTTTTCTGACTTGGAGTATTGGTTCGAGTGGGTACATCGCTTCGGGGACTTTGATTGCACCTGATTGGGTTCTGACAGCGGGTCATGTGGTGGGGGGAACTGATGATAATGGGGCGGGGGTGAGTGAGATGATCTTTGGGATGGGACCGACCTACAATGGGATTGGAATTTCGGCGACGGAGTGGATTCCTTATGGAGGTTGGAGTAGTAGTGGGGGAAATTTGTGGGCGGGGGTGGATTTGGGTTTGGTGCATTTGAGTCAGGCGATTACCAATGTGACGCCTGCGCAGATAGATTTTAGCACTTCGTTGTTGGGATTGCTGGGAACGAGTGTGGGGTATGGGAGGAGTGGAACAGGTTTGACGGGAATGAACACTTATCCTGGGACGAAGCGGGCAGGGCAAAATGTGATTGATGCCCGTGGGGGAATGTTGACGACAATGGGGGATGGCGGGTTGCTCGATCTGGATGGAATTTCTCCGACGGTGCTCTTTTGCGATTTTGATAAGCCACCGGAATCGGTTTTGAGTTCGATGGGCTCTACCGCGCCGGTGGCCTTGGAGTATTTGATTGGGAGTGGCGATAGCGGGGGTGGGCTTTTTATCGATATAGGGGGAGTGACCAAGTTGGTGGGGGTGAATTCGTTTTTAGCTTCCTTACCTGATCCGCTGGACACAACGGGGCCGAATGGGGATTACGGGGATTTGGCGGGGGTGGTATCGGTACAAAGTTTTGGGAACTGGATTTATGAGGTGACGGGAGTGCCAGAGCCTTCCGGACTTTCGCTTTTGTTGCTAGGGCTTTCTGGGTTGGCCTTGGTTTGCCGAAGGAAGTAGGCTTCGAGGAAGTGTGAACAAAGAGGTGCGTGCCCTTTCGCTAAAGAAACTGGATCTAGCTCTGCTGCTTTTTGGAACATTGATTTTTGCGATGAGTTCGGAGGGGCAGGCTCATCTTGGGCATGAAGGAGATACGGAAACTGCGGCGGGCAGTTCCTCGGGTTTGCCTGCTCCGCAGGTATCGATAACGGAGGAGGGCGGATATCGGGTGATCAAGGCGAATGGGGTGCCGAACCACGAGATAGGCCAATTCCCAGGGCCTGGGTGTCCCAATGCGGCTTCGGCGCAGAGTTATAGTTTAAGGATGCCACTTCATCCTAAAACCAATGCCACTTTTTCGCAGTTGAAGCAGCAATCGATTGGGGTGGCGGTGAACGGGGTTCCCTTCGATCCTGGGACGGCGGAGTATTGGAAAAACGATCACAGCTCGATTTGGCATATTGAGGCAATTGGGGGTGGTAAGAATCTGGGGCTGGATCAGAACCATGCGCACGTCCAGCCGAACGGGGCTTATCATTACCACGGAATACCGACGGGGCTGGTATCGGTGTTGGGCGAGACGGGTGGAAAGTCGAGTTTGCTAGGCTATGCGGCGGACGGCTTTCCAATTTATCTTCAGACTTCGGGCGACCGATCTAGCTATCAGCTGAAAGAGGGAACTCGTCCAAGTGGGACGGCGGGTCCGGGTGGAAAGTTTGATGGCACCTACACCGTTGATTATGAGTTTGCCCAAGGGTCGGGGAATCTCGATGAGGCGAATGGGAAAACGGGTGTGACCGAGGAATATCCAGAAGGAACTTACTACTATGTGGCTACGGCAGAGTTTCCTTTTTATCCGCGGATGTTGAAAGGGACGCCTGATGCGAGTTTTCGGCGGGGGCTGCCTGAGGGTGGGCCTGGAGGGGGAGGAAAGAAAGCGGGCTCAGGGGGGCAGGGCGGGGTGGGCAAGCAGGGTGGCGATCCGATAAAGAAGTTCGACAAGGATGGGGACGGGAAAATATCGATGGAGGAGGCTCCAGGGCCGATGAAGACGAACTTTGCCAAGCATGACGCCAACGGAGATGGGTTTATCGATGCGGATGAAGCAAAACTTTTACCCTCACCGAGAAATCAGGGTGGTCCAGGTGGCGGAGCTCCGCCACCGCAGTGAAGCCCCGACTGGTTTTCGTTTTGTGGCTTGTCGGTGTGGGATTCGCGTCGGCTCACATGATTGAGGAGGCGGATTATCAGGCGATGAAAAAGAAGTCGGCGGCGCAAACTGGCCCCGCTCCCAAAACGGCAGAACCCTTTCAAAAATTTCCAGAAGCGGTTCTTTTGGATTGGGATGAGAAGTATCTCTATGTGGGGTCGGACGGGTTGCCTGACCATCCGATGATGGTGGGAATTACGGCGTGGCAACAGCAGGTGCCGCTTCCTCAGGCTTACTATTTGGGGAATGCTTGGTCGATCCCACTGCATCCTGTGCCAGCGGCGAATGGAATGTCGGCCAAGACGAACTTTTTCCGTGGGGCGATCGCGGTGGCGGCGAATGGGATTCCAATTTTCAATCCGATTAAGAATGATGGTCGGACGGACACTTTTCTGGCGGGGGAGTTGGATGAGTATGGGGGACACTGCGGGCGGGCGGACGATTACCATTACCATGTGGCGCCTTGGCATTTAGCGGTGCGGTTGGGTCCGAGAATGCCTTTGGGCTATGCCTTGGATGGGTATCCGATTTATGGGTTGGCGGAACCGGATGGTAGTACGGTGAACGGACTTGATTCGTTTCACGGTCACACAAGCGCTGCAGGGGAGTATCACTACCACGCGAGCAAAAGTTATCCCTATATCAACGGCGGGTTTCATGGGGAGGTATCGATTGGTGGTGGGCAAGTGGAACCGCAACCCAGTGCTAATCCTGTGCGGCAGGCAGGGGAGCCTTTGCCCGGAGCGAAGATTACGGGGTTTACCATCTCGGCCGATAAGAAAAAGTATCAGTTGGATTACAGCCAAAATGGGAGAATGGGCTCAGTGAACTACGAGATTCTGCCAGGTGGGAGCGTACATTTCATTTTCAAGAATCCAGATGGAACGACTTCTGAGTCGACAAGTGAGAAAGGAAAACAGAGGAAGGGTGGGGATCGTCCGCCGCCGCCACCTGATCGAAAAGCGACGGGAGGTTCACCCCAGATGGAGCCGAATGGGCAACCCCGCAAGCCATGGATCGAAAATCATCTCAAGGAGATGGATCGAGATCAGGATGGAAAACTGAGTCGGGAGGAGATGATGACGGAGGTGAACAAGACTTTCACCGGGTATGATGCGGATGGAGATGGGAAGATTAGCTCGAGGGAGGCGAATGGACCGGGGGTGCGGTCGTCGATGGCTGGGTTTGTGAAGCAACACTTTACGGAGGTGGATATGGAGGGGAGTGGATCGATTTCATTGGAGGAGTTGAAGGCGGTGGCGATGAAGATGTGGGAAAAGTATTCTCGAGGAGAGGGGTTTTCATTTCCGCGTTCTCCGACTTTAGAAAAACCGTGATCAGAAGTACGCTTTTCGCAGTGATGTTTTCGGCGGGGTGGGTTTGGGGGGCAACGGAAAAACCGAACGTGGTGATTTTGGTGGCGGACGACGAGGGGTGGGGAGATATCGGGTGGAATAATCCTGAGGTGAAGACGCCAAACCTAGATCGACTAGCTGGGGAGGGGGTGCGATTAGAGCATTTTTATGTGAACCCGATTTGCAGTGTCACTCGGGCGGCGCTGATGACAGGGATGCACACCCTGAGGACGGGGGTGGAAAACTTTTCAGGGTTGGATTTAAAATACCAGACGCTTCCGCAGGCCCTGCATGATGCGGGGTATCAAACTTGGATGTGTGGAAAGTGGCACTTGGGCGGGGCGAAGGAGAACAGCCATCCGGAACCGGAATATCTGCCAACGAATCGCGGATTCGATCATCACTACGGCCTGTTGGGTGGGGCGGTCGATTACAACACCCACATGAAGCCAAGAACTCAGGAGTTGGACTGGTGGCGGAATGGTCAACCTGTTGAGGAGGTGGGGTATTCAACCGATCTTCTAGCGGATGAGGCGATCGGGTTGATGCAAAAGCGGGACAAGAGCAGACCCTTTTTTTTGTATCTAGCCTTCAATGCGATTCACGGTCCAATCTCTGCTCCTTCTGCGGAAGGGGGTGACGGGAGAATGCGCGGCCGTCCGGTTCTTTTGGCTGCGATGGGTGGATTGGATGCGGCGGTCGGGCGAGTGGTGGCGGAGTTGGAGAAGCAGGGGGTACGAAAAAACACCCTGATCATTTTCTTTTCCGACAATGGCGGGGATATAACCAAGGGCTCGACCAACCTGGCTTTGAGGGAGGGAAAGGGAACGGTCTTCGAGGGGGGGATTCATGTGCCCGCGGCGATGAACTGGCCCGGTGTCCTGCCGACTGGACAAAAGAGTGAGCAGTTCATTTGCGTCGCGGATCTTTTTCCGACGATTCTGGATCTAACGGGGGTGAAGATGGCCTCCGCGCCGAAATTTGATGGAAAGGATGTCTGGCCCTCTTTGCAAGGAGGGCAAGCCACGCAGCGTCCGATCTTTTTCATGGGAAACAAAGAGGTAGCGGTTTTTCGGCCACCTTGGAAATTAATCACCTCCCGGCAGGGCCAAGGGGTAACGCCGATGTTGTTTGATGTGCTGGCTGATCCCTCTGAAAAGAGTGATCAAGCAAGCCAGCATCCTGAGATCGTAGAGGAACTATCTCTGGCCTTGCAGGAGTATGCGAAGGATATTCCGCAAAAGGCACGTCGTGGACCCGGCGGAGGGGGCGGGGGAAAGAAGGGGCCGGAAAAAATATCGAACTGAGGAGTGGGGTTGACTACGAGTTGGGCTCAAGAATTTCGAGGCGAAGACCCCAGCGTGTAAATTCTTGAAAATCGGGATCACGGGTGACCCAAGTGCATCCGTTTTCGATAGCGAGGGCGGCGTGCTGGGCATCGGCGACGCGTTTTCCTGTGGCCGAGGTTTTTTCGCAGAGGAGTTTTGTGAGGTCCCAATGGTGAGGGCCTGGTCCTGGCGAGCGGTGACGGGGAGAGGATCGAAGAGAATCGATGACGCTGAGGGCTTGGGGCAGGGGGGTAGGGCTGGAAGAAAAGGATGGATGAGTTACGATGCGGACAAAGGCAACGGCCACCAGAGGAGAGAGAGCGAAGGGTTCGGGGCCGTTGATTAAATCCTCGAGCCAGTTCTGGTAGAAAGGGTGATCCGGGTCCTCTTCGCGGTGAGCGTAGATCAGGACGTTGACGTCCGGCATCCGCATCGCTTAGCGTCCCTCGTCTCGCAGCCTGGCTAATTCGGAAAGAGGATGACTTTGTGGGGTTGCGGAACCGCGAAATAATGGAATTTGGATCCGAGTAGGGGAGGGCTGGATTTTGTGCTGTAAAAAATTTCCGCGGAGAGTTTTGGAGATGAAATTGCTGAGCGAAGTGCCTGACTCAAGGGCAGCAGTTTTGGCTTTCACAAAAACATCATCATCGAGAATAAGTGTTGTTCTCACTACTCAAAACATATGTATGTATGATAATATGTCAAGCTTTGAAGAGAAAGAATTGGCCTGATGTTCGACTATGAAATTAGGGAAGAAGTTTGCCCACAAGGGCGCTGAGGGCACGGTTGTCGGCACGACCAGCGGCTTTTGTCTGGCAGGCTTTCATGACGGCACCCATGGCCTTTTTATCGGTGGCGCCGAGTTCGGCGATGACTGCTTTGACGAGTGATTCCAGCTCGGCTTCGGGCATAGCGGCAGGAAGGTAGGATTCGAGGATCTTCATTTCAGCTTTTTCTTTGGCGGCTTGTTCGGGCCTCCCCCCTTTTTCGAAAGCTTCAATGGAGTCCTGCCGTTTCTTAATTTCTTTGCGAACGCTGGCCAAGACATCCTCATCTTTGGCCACCCCGTCGGCCCCGTATTTTTCGATGACCGCATATTTCATGGCGGACTTCAGCATGCGGAGGACGCTGAGTTTATCGGCATCTTTGGCTTTCATGGCTTCTTTGATCTGGTCGTCGATTTTAAGGGCTAAGGGCATAACCTTACTCAACCAGCGAAAAGGCGGGGGTCAAATGGTAAGCACGCAGGCTTTGCGATGGAGGGGTGAATTCGGCTAGAGTCGGTCTATGGGATCGATTTTGAAAAGCAGAGAAGCTCGTTGGGCTCTAGGGTGGATTGGGTTGGTGACTCTTTTTCGGCTTTGGTTTGTTCCGCATCTTGATCTGGTGGGAGATGAGGCGCACTACTGGGAGTGCGGACGGTCGTTGGATTGGAATCATTATGGAAAGGGGCCTGGGGCGGCCTTTGTTATTCGGGTTTTCACCCTTCTTCTGGGGGATCATGTCTGGGCGGTGCGTCTGCCCGCAGTGTTACTATCGGCGGGCACTGGCTGGTTGATCTTTCTTCTTGGACGGGCGTTCTACAGCGAGCGGGTGGGGTTGGTGGCGGTGGTGGCGGCTTCGGTTATGCCACTTTTTGCGATTGGCAGTATTTTAATGACGATCGACCCGTTAAGCGTTTTCTTCTGGGCGGCGGCGGCTCTCTCGTTTTGGGGAGCGGTGCAGGGTGGGAAAAAGCGTTATTGGATCCTGACCGGACTATGGATTGGGCTCGGCTTTCAAGCGAAATACACCAATGCAGCGGAGTTAATCTCCTTTGCCCTCTTTCTTCTGCTGGCGCCTGGACGCCGAAAACTTCTTTTCTCAGGCAGAATGGTGCTTTTGGTGGGGACCTTCGTGATTTTGGCTCTGCCGATTGTTTTCTGGAATGCGTTTTATGGCTGGATTACCGCGATGCACTTATTTGAGGGTGGGGATTTGGACCGGGGCTTTCGGGTGAACTGGGGAAAGTTTGCTGGTTTCTGGCTTTTGCAGGCGATTGTGGTTTCTCCGATTCTCTTTTTCCTGATGTTGATGGGCGCCATCCGGCCCGCGACCACTCGACAAGCGGGAGAAGGGAAAAAATATCTGCTGAGCCTTTTTTGGCCGCTCTTTGTGGTTTATAGCTGGATCAGTCTGAATAAAACCGCCAATGGAAATTGGACGGCGCCAGCTTTGTTGGCGGGATTAGTCTTGGGGGCAGGTTGGGCGGTGCAAAAGTGGAGTGAAGGAAAGAGTGTCTGGCGAGGCGTGATGGGTGCTGGGTTGTTGATGGGATTTGTGGAGACGGCGCTACTCCACGATTTTCTCCCGCTGCATTTTAAGAATAATCCCCTTGATCGGGCGAAGGGGTGGAATGACTTGGCGGTGGAGGCGGAAAAAGTTCGTCAGGAGATTGGCGCCGATTTCGTCGTAGCGGATGAGTATCAAACGGCCAGTCTGCTTTCGTTCTATCTTCCCGATCGGCCTCGGGCCTTTACTCCCGATTGGCCTCAAATCATGACTCAGTATTCGATTTGGCCCAGTTATCGGGAGACCTTTCCCTCAGGCAGCACGGGGCTGTACGTAGCGGAGCAGCCTAATCCGTTGCCGCCGATTGCAAGGGATTTTGAATCGGTCAAGGTGGTGAAGACTTATCGTCGATCGACGTGGGGAGAGCCGACGGGGCCGACCTTTCATTTTTACGAGTGCCGTGGTCTGAAGAGTGGACAACCTACCACCTGGCAAGACAGGCTGGAGTACAGCCGAAAGCCAAAAGCCCCTTGAGTATTCTTTATCGTTACCTTACCGGACAGATGATGGCCGCGACTGCGGGGGCGGTGGCGGTGCTTTCGGCGATCATTGTTTTAGGAAATGCTTTTAAGCAGATCTTCGAGTTGCTGGTGAATGATGAGTTGCCGATCAGCCTAATTTTCAAAATGGTGGCGTTGCTAATTCCGCAAGCGTTGACCTTTACGATGCCGTGGGGGATTTTGGTGGCGGCCTTGATTGTCTTCGGTCGGATGTCGCAGGATCTGGAGTTGCAGGCGATTCGGGCGGCAGGGATTGGGCTGATTCCGTTGGTGGCTCCAGTGATTCTCTTTGGGCTCTTTATCTCGGGAATCTGTTTTTATAACAATGCGGTATTGGTTCCCCTGACCCTGCAGAAATTTAAGTCAGTTCTCTTGGATATTGGCCGCGACAATCCTGCTTTTCTGATTCGAGCAGGGGAGGCGATGGACAGATTCCCTGGGTATCGGATTTACATTGGAAAGAAAAACGGAACCGATCTGACTGATATTAATATCTGGGAGCTGGATCCTGCGGGTATCCCGCGGCGAAATATTCGGGCGGAGAAGGGCAGTCTATCGGCCGATTTGGACGACCTCAGTTTAACGATCACCTTGCAGAAAGCGCGTCAGGAGGAACGAGGGGAGAATGCGGCTGATTTGAACGGGATTCGGGCGGGGTTGAGTGCGGATCAGTTGCCCTTAAAAATTTCCTTACGAAGTTTCCTAAACCCAGATGACATGAAAGATATTCGGATTGCGGCGATGGGAGATCTCGTCAAACGTCTTTTGACTCCGGTGGAGGGCTTCGTGGATCCGAAGCAGATCTATCCGATGTTAACCGAGATGCAGAAGCGAATTAGTTTCGCCTTGGCTCCGTTTACGCTTTTATTGGTGGGGATTCCTCTGGGAATTCGAGTGCAGCGGAAAGAGACCTCGGTAGGTGTGGTGATCAGTTTCTTTTTGGTCATGGCCTACTACGCTTTGATTTTATTGGCGGAGGGATTGAAGAACCGGGGCGGGGCGTATCCTGAGTTGATTGTTTGGATGCCGAACCTGATTTTGCAGGGGTACGGTTTCTTTCTTCTTTGGCGGGCGAATTTTCAGCAAAGCTGAGTGTCCCAACGTTTTCATCAGGCTGCTTACCCGCCTTGGTGGATGGTAAAACAGAAGTAGAAGAAGAGGCTGGAGATCTGGGGTTGCCTGCAATTCGGTTGGAGGGACTTTGGTATAGTTAACGGGTGAGAAGATTAAATTCGGAAGGGAAGGAGAGACCGATCTGCTGTTCGAGTGAGGACTGCTGTTCGAGCCATAGCTTGGAGTCTTTGGTGGTCAGGCTATCGAAATTACCAAGCGGGGATCCGTCGGGGTGCCAGCCTTGCCAGGTAGTTTTGTTTAAGCGGGGATCGTACTGAGCGGAGCTGAGAGGTCGGCCATCGGGATACTGGAGAAGGAGGGAGCTGATTTTATTGGTGGAGGGTGGAAGAACGGGACCGAACTGGCCGAGGGGTTTGCCGTCGGGGTAGAGAAGTTTTCCCCCTGAGAGGCGGTCCCCGTCGTAGAGGCATTCGGCGAAGGGCTGGCCTTGAGGGTAGTAGAGAGTGATGGGGCCGATGAGTATGTCGGCTTTAAATTCGGCGGAGGTGGTGAGAGTTCCGTTGGGGGCAAAAGTTTGATAGGGTCCCTCTTTCTTGCCGTGGAGATAGGTGGCGGAGGCGTGAAGTTTTCCGTCCGGGTAGTATTCTCGGAGGGGTCCCTCGAGCTGATCGTTGCGCCAATCCCCTTCGGAAATTTTGTTTCCTTGGGGGGACCAGATACCGGCCCAGCCGTTTTTTTTGCCTTTATCGTAGAGGGTTTCGGAGAGTTTGACGCCAGAAGGGGAGTAGGTGAAGGAGGGGCCTTGGCGGAGATTGTTTTGATAGTTTTCCTCGATAATAAGAGATTCTTGGTTATTCCATTCGCGGGAGGGGCCCTCCTTTTTTCCAAGAACATAGAGAGTTTCTGATTTCTTTTGACCCGAGGGGAAGTTTTCGAAGCTGGGTCCATCGAGTTGACCATTTTTCCAGGTGGCGGAGTAGCGCGGTTGACCAGAGGACCACCAGCCGGTGGCGGGGCCGTTGAGTTTATCGGCAGAGTAGAAAAGATTGTCGGAAACGGACCCATCGGGGTGGAAAAGAGTGGAGGGGCCCTCGCGTTTCCCCTTGAGGAGAGTGTTGGAGGCGCGAGTTTTTCCGTCGCCACCGAAGAGAGTTTGGGGGCCTGTCATTTGGCCTGCGGTCATACGGGTTTCAGCTTGGAGAGATCCGTCGGCGGAGTAGAACTGCCAATCCCCTTCCGGAAGCCCTGTGCGGATGGGGCCTTCGGCGGTTTTACGGCCTTTCTCGTCGAGGTCGACCCGGTGGCCGTCGCGGCGATCGGACTGGCAAAACTCCCGACGGGAGAGAGAGCCGTTGGATCGATAGAAAAGAAGTTCAATGGTATTGGGTTTCGACTGGCGGGCGCTGAGGACCATTTCGCCTTGGAGATTGCGGTAGGGTCCGTTACGCAGGACATGGTAAGGGACGAGCGAGGCTTCGTCGTAGTTCCAGATCGGGTCGGCGAGGGGTTGGTTGGGTGGAGCGGGGAACTGGTTGGCACGATCAACCGATTGGCGGATGGCATCGGCCGCTTGAAGACCTTGAAGGAGGGCATTGATGATGAGGCCGACCTCCGATTGGGCGTGGGTGAGGAAGGTGGTGAGGAGGAGAACAAACAGGGGTAGCCGACGACGCATGCTATTAGTTTAGCCAAGAAAAGTTAAAAAGGGGAGGGTGTTTGAGTGGAGTGGAGGCGGCGAGAACGCCACGATTACGGGATGAGGATTGCTCACGCCAAGCCCCGACAAGAGCCCCGACGCGGGTCGGGGCAGGTACGGGGCAGGCGGGTGGTTTTGGGTCGGCTGACCAGGGACGGTCAGCCCTACCGGTGGACGGTTTTGAGTATTCAGCGCAGGCGTTCTGCGTCTGCGCCCCGATTCCCATCGGGGCTCGGAGAGACCGCTCCCGCGCTTGCGGGACGCAGACGCGCCCTAGGTTTGAGGTGATGGGTCGTGAGGTCCGCGACCCGCGTTCGCGGGACACGCTTACACGTAAAAATAACCTCTGACCCCAGAGTTACGGGGTCAGAGGAGAGGTAGGCGTGGGGGTTTAAGCGGTTGGGGGCTTGATTTTTTTGAGGAGGGGTAGGCCAGTCCGTTCGTTCTCGGTCACTTCGTATCCTTGGGGTAGGGCTTCCATTGCACCTGCACCTGCCAAAGAGGCGAAGTAATATAGGGTGACGACGGCGCCACCTTTAAGAGTCTGCTGGCGGCTGTGGAGGAAATAAGTTTTACCGTTTCTTTTGCTCGCACTGCTGAATGACATAGTGGGGTCTCCTTTTGGGTTGGTGGCTCGGTCGAGCCGATTCCGTAGGTTGGGTTCTGGGAGAGATTTGGAAACTCTTTTATTTAAGTTTCTCACAAAAGATCCAATTACCAGTGGGGGGGGCGGAGGAGAGTTTTTCCTGACTTGCGGAGGGCTGATGAATGAGCAAGGTTAACCTATGATTACACGTCGAAGTTTCTTGGGGTTAATTCCTGGGTTGGGTCTGGCCAAGGGTTGGGCGGGCGGGGTGGAGGCAATTCCGACGCGCAAATTTGGACGGCATGAGGAGCAGGTGAGCGTGGTGGGTTTAGGGGGGCATACTCTTTATTTATCGGGTTCGGACGAGGAGGCCACGAGGATTGCCCATACAGCGGTGGATCGTGGGATTCGGTTTTTTGATAACGCTTGGTGTTACCACAAGGGAGAAGCGCAGGTGCGGATGGGGAAAGCGTTGAAGGGAATTCGAGATAAGGCTTTTGTCATGACGAAGTGTTGTTCGCATCAAAAGCCACTGCCAGAGGGAGGGAAAGAGGGGGCGATGAAGATGCTGGAGGAGTCGTTGGAACGATTGCAAACGGATCGGATTGATTTATGGATGTTGCATGAATTGAAGGGGGCGGAGGAGGTAACCAAGTTTTATGGACCTGGGGGTACGGCGGAGGCTTTTGATTTGGCGAAGAAGCAGGGGAAGGTGCGGTATCTTGGATTCACGGGGCACACGGATCCTGCGATGCACTTGAAAATTTTGGAGGGGGGATATCCGTTTGATGCCACTTTGCAGCCGGTCTCCGCCTTAGGGACATTGGATTCGCGAAAATTCGAAACCGTAGTGATTCCTGATTTAGCGAAGAGGAAGATAGCGGTGATTGGGATGAAGGGGTTTGGGGGGAGCAAGCGGTCGAGCGAGAAGGGGTTGATGACGGCGGAGAAGGTGATGCGATATGCATTAAGTTATCCTGAGGTGTGCACGCACCTGATCGGGGTGGATAAGTTTGAGTATGTGGAAGAGGCGGCGGTGGCGTCGACCAAAGCTCCGATGGATGAGGGGGAGCGCAAAGCGTTTGTCGCGTGGTGTGACCGAATGGGTGGAGCAGAATATGCGATGCACTGCCAACCGGGGCATAGGGATGGGAGTGAATGTGGGGGCGGTTCGGTGCTGGCCTAACTAGAGTAGCCTGCGGAATGAAATTCGCTTTGTTGGTTTTGGGCTATGCGGTATCGATGGCGGGCTCGAATCTTCTTTTTAAAGTGACGGCTTCGAAAAGCGGGATGGAGTGGTGGCTCTGGTTTCTCGCGGGGAATGTAGCGGGGTTTGGCTGTCCGATTTTAATTACCTATGCCTTACGGGAGCAGAGTCCGCAGTTGGTCTACGCATTTACTTTGGGGGTGGGTTTTGTGCTTCTGCAGTTGGCGGCCTGGTGGTGGTTGAAGGCGCCGGTGACGGGGATACAGCTTGGAGGCCTAATTCTTACGGTTGTGGGTTTAGTGATGCTACAAATGGGCCGAGTGTAAACTTTGGGGTCAGAGGTCAGAGTTCGGAATTTTAGAGAGAGCCGACAGCGAGGGCGACGGCGGCAAGAAGAAGGGCGGCTCCTGTGAGGCGGACGGCGAGGAGGCGTTTGTCGTGGTAGGCGGCGCCACCTCCTGCGGCTCCCTCGAGTAAGACGGCCCAGAGGCCACGGGCGGCGTAGACGACATTGGTGGCGGTGGCGTGGCCAAAGATGCCGATGACAAGGATGACTAAGGAGGTTTGAAATCCGATTATGGCCGAACCTGCCAGGGCTCCCACGCGGGAGGATTGCGGGAGGGTGGCGGACAATGTGGCTCGGTGGTGCCAAGCAGGGAGGAAGAGCAGAGGGGTGAGGAGGGCGAGGGTGGCAAACATGAGGGGTTGAAACCAGCCGACGCCGAGGAGGCGGGCGTATTTCTGAACGGTGATATCGGTTAGAGCAAAAAAGAAGGCGGCAAGGACGGCCCAAGCTGTGGTGATCCATTGGGACTTATTCGGCCACCACGATCTTCGATTGAACTGGGGGGAAAGGGAAAGGAGGGTGA
Organism: Verrucomicrobia subdivision 6 bacterium; assembly: GCA_945876115.1. Taxonomy (GTDB): domain Bacteria; phylum Verrucomicrobiota; class Verrucomicrobiia; order Methylacidiphilales; family Verrucolacustridaceae; genus Verrucolacustris. The sequence goes on from CAMCNF010000011.1 coordinate 21,655, forward strand.
TGGCGAAGGCGGTGAGGAGAGCGGCGGCAAGCAGGCCTAGGCTGAGAGGTTCGTCGAGAAAAAGAAAGGTGAGGAGGGCGACGAAAATAGTTTTGATTCCGAGGAGGGGGGTGGCGTGAGAGAGATCGCCTTGGGCGAGGGCGCGGAGAGCGCAGAGGCGACCGACAAAAAGGGCGGTTCCTGCGAGGGCGGCGCCCAAAAATCCTTGGGGGTGGGGTTGGCCTGGGAAAAAAAAGATGAGCGGGGCAGACCAGCCTGCCATGGAGAGATTGGAGAGGGCGGTGACGATGGAAAGATGGGCACCACGACGAAGGCCGAGCTTGAGCGACCAAGAGCCGAGCGCGTAAAGAAACGAGGCAAGAAGGGGGAGGGCCAAAGGCATAAGACAGAATGCACGCAGTATTCCTCGTGGCCAAGTCGGAGGAGGTCTTGCGCTTGGACGGTGGGTTGGTTAGCACAGAAGGGTGATCCGTGAATTTATTCCTGTGCTTTTTTCCTTGGGGATGGCCCTAGCCATTGCCTTAGGTGGAATTGGGCTAGGAATTGTTATGGGAAAAGTGGGGAGAAGGAATAAGGGAAAGGATATGGCGTATGAGTGTGGGAAAGATCCGGTGGGGTCGCCCTCGGCGCGTTTCTCGGTGAAGTTTTATTTGGTAGCGATGATTTTCATCCTTTTCGATATCGAGGTAATTTTTATGTATCCGTGGGCGGTGAGTTTAATGGGATTCAAAGAAGCGGGAATGGGTTGGCAGGTTTTTGGGCTGATGCTGGCGTTTGTCTTGCTGGTGGAGGTAGGGCACCTCTACGCCTACAAAAAAGGGGTGTTTGACTGGAACAAACGGGGCTGAGGTGGGCGGTTAGAGTTTGAGGACAACAGGATCGCCGACTTTGACGCCAAGTTCACGGGCGGCATGTCCTTGATTCATGGCGATTTCGAATTCCCCGTCACTATTGATCAGGGCGAAGGGGCGATTGGCGGGGGCTTCGGCGTAGGTGCGGAGGAAGGGCAGGGAAACGGATTTGCCTTTGATGGTGACGCCGAGGAGTTGGCCGGCTTTTAGTTTACCTAATTCGGACCCGGGAATGTTTGTGAGAATGTTCCCATAGTGATCCACGTAGAGGATTTGTCCCTTGGCCTGATTTGCCATGACGGTTGCGGTGTTGCGAGGGAGGCGGAGAATCTTTTCGGCTTTGGGCCCGCAGGAGTCGAGAGGGGTGGAACCGACAAGGCGGGCGGCAGTGGGTCCAAAAATATCCCGAGCGTGGAAGGTAGCGGAGGGGATGGAGGCGAGGCGGAGTTTTTCGGGATCGAGTGTACAGGCTTCGGAAACGCCTTCGCGGGCGAGGACTTCGGTGAGGAGTCCATTATCGGGGGCGAGGTAAATGCGACCTGCTTGGGTGCGGATGGCGAGGGCGGCTCGGTTGGAGCCGACGCCTGGATCGACGACGGCGATGATGATGGTGCCTGAGGGAAGAGTGCGGGTTGATTTGGCGAGGAGGTAGGAGGCGGTGGGGATATCGAAGGCGGCGTTTTCGTGGGAAAGGTCCATGATTTCAGCGGAGGGGGAGATCGTTTTGATCGCGCCCTTGAGTTGGGCGACGTAGGGATCGGTCGATCCGAAATCGGTGAAAAGGGCGACGAGGTTGGTCACGCGTCCCGAAGGTTGGCACCCCGTGAGGATAGAGAGAAGGGCAAGAAGCAGGGGAAGGGTACGGTTCACAGATTATTTTTGGAGGAGGTGGAACTGGCGGTATTGATCAGATCCCAAAACTTTGGGTTCTCCGCAAGAAGTTCGTCTTCGGAAAGGGGCAACTGGGAGCGGAAGGCGAAATCCTTGAGGGAGTTTTTGTGGAGGACGCGGTGGATGACAAGGCCGGGCTCGGTTTTTTCGAAATAGATGCGGTATTCCCCAGCGCGATAGCGGTAGAGGATGCGGTCGGGCCGGCGGACGATACCGAAACGGTCGGGATGTTTTTCGAGAAAATCGGCGGTGAGGACGTCGAATTCGCGGAGGACCTCGACCTGAAGAGGTGTAGGGAGCTGGGTGATTTCGGACGAACTGGCGGGGGTGAAGATGATCTGAAAAGTGGCCATGTGAGGAGAAACCTTACGGGAAAGAAGGGGGTGAGGTCGAGACTGGAGGCGGTGGATTGAGCGTGCGTAGGGAGAAGAAAATCCTTAGAGCCAATAGGGTGAAAGTTCATCCAGCAGGTCGATTGATTGTGATGGGGTTGCCTGGGCCTGATTTGACGGATGGGTTGCGGGATCTGATTCGGAGAGTGCAGCCTGGGGGGTTTATTTTCTTCACACGGAATATGGCCGAGGCGAGTCAGTTTCACGGATTGGTGAAGGAGTGCGCGGAGTTGGTGCAGCATCCTACGATTATGACGGTGGATCAGGAGGGGGGGCGGGTGGCGCGGTTGGCGGTGATGGGAGAGAGGCCGGCCTCGGGTGAGGAGTTGGCGAGGGCGGGAAAGGAGGAGTGGTTTTATGAGCATGGGCAGTGGACGGGAAAAGTGATGAAGCTGGTGGGGCTGAATTTAAATCTGGCACCGGTTTTGGATTACGCGCCGAGGGCGAGGGCAGGGGTGGATAATTCTCTGGCTGGGCGCTGTTTTGGAGAGAACCCCAAAGAGGTAATACGCAGAGCAGGGGAGTTTTTACGGGGGATGCAGGAGGAGGGGGTCAAGGGAACGGGAAAGCATTTTCCTGGATATACTTTTTGCGGGTTGGATCCGCATGGGGATTTGCCGTTGGTGGATCGGACGAGGGCAGAGATGGAGGAGGAGCTTTCGGTATTTCGTGAAGTGGGGCAGCGGTGCGATTCGATCATGGTGGGGCACGCGCAGTTTCCTGCATGGGGTAAGAGTTCAGGTCCGGCGAGTTTGAATCGGGAGATTGTCACGGGGCTATTAAAAGAGACGCTGGGGTATCGGGGATTGGTCATGACGGATGATTTGGAAATGGGTGCGATTGCGAATCGGTATGGGAGTGCGGAGGCATCGAGGCAGGCGGTACGAGCGGGGGAGGAGATTTTGCTGATTTGTCATAATCCAGCGTGTGTGGAGATTGCGCGAGATGCGTTGGCGGAAATGCCGGAGGAGGATTGGGCGGGTGCGGTGGAATCGGTGGAGAAGTTTGGACGAACCCTTTTCAAGCCATCGGAGGTTTTTGATGCGAAAGGGTGGAGGGAAGCGAACGAGGCCACGAAGGTTTTGAGGGAAAAAGTGAAGGGGGTTTGACTCAAAGATGTCACAATAAACTTCGTGAAATTCCGCCCAGTGCTCCGATTGTTAAGAGATGGAGATGCTGAGAATATTAATGGGACGACGGAATCAAAATGGGGCTGGTTTGCCGAAGGGTTTTATTTTGGAGATGCGGTTTTTGTTGGTGGGGATATTGCTGGTCACGCTTGTCCTGACGAGTTGGGGTTGGATGCAGAAGAAAGACCGGGAAAGTTATGTTTCTCAACCGATAGAGAAATTTGAGGCGGCTGCAGGAAGTCCGAAAAGTAGAAACTGATTTTGTTCTGGCACGTCTCGCCGATGCGGGATGGGCTCACGCGCGAAGGAGGTTTTAAAGTTGGAAGCTTAGGTAGGGGCGGCATCTCCGAGGCCGCCTAGCTGGGCGATTGAGCATACAAAAATGAGCGCAGGCGTTCTCGGAGAGACCGCCCTACCTGGGCTTGAGTTTTGATGTTTGAAATAACCCCGACGCGGGTCGGGGGGCAGCCGGCTAATTTCTAAAACCATTCTGGGGTTGGATATACTGCGTTCCGCGTCTGCGCCTCGGTTCTGGTTTTAAGCGATGATCTCGATTCGGGTGTTGGTGGGGGTGAGGTCGTAGAGTTCGATGACGTCGGTGTTGCGTAGGCAGATGCAGCCAGCGCTGGCGGGTTGGCCGATGAGGTCTTCGCGATTGGTACCGTGGATGTAGATGTAGCGGCCCTTGCTGGTGCGGTTATGGACTTCATCGCCGTCGAGCCAGAGGATGCGAGTGAGGACGAGGTTCTTTTCTTCGACGGGGTCGGTCGATTTCCAGATACGGCCGGTGGGTTTGCGTCCAACAAAGTGGGTGCCGAAATCGGCGTTGTCGCCGATCTTTTGGCAGATGCGGTGCCAGCCGAAGGGAGTTTTATTGCTGTCTGGCTCGGAGCCTGTCCCTTTTTTTGCGGTGGAGATGGGGAAAGAGCGGGAGACGGAGCCGTCGTCGGAAATAATGTCGAGTCTTTGAGCGGAGATGGAGACGTGGAGGTGAGGCATTTGCTTTAGGTTAAAGTTGGACGAGATGGCTTAACGAGAAGTTTCTGGGGAGAGAACAAGAAGGACGGGGCCGGGGGTGATTTTCCACCAGTGGCCAGTGGAGGAGTGTTCGGTGGGTGTGGAGAAGTGGTACTGATCGAGGCGGAGGCGGAGGTAGGTGGGGCCTGAGGGGTAGGGGGTGGAGGAGAGGAGGTGCCAAACTTCGGGAGAGCCTTGCTGGAGTTTTTCGAGAAAGGGGGTGAACCAGCCTGGGAGTTGGCCTCGCTCGGCGGAGAGAGCGGCGAACCACATTTGCCAGTCGAGGCGGGGTTGGAAGGGGGCGATTTGGGGAGGAAGGCGATCGGCGGGGCCGGCTTTGTAAGGGAAAAGGATGGGATCCCAGCGGAGTCCGTCGGGACTGCGTTCGAGGGTGATTTCGGGGCGGCGAGTGGTCATGACGGAGAAGAGTCCGTAACTGGAGGTGAGGTGCCAGGGGGCGAAAGAGTTTTGCCATGGGGTGCTTGAGGAGCGGGGAAAAAGTTGGAGAGTGGAAAGGAAGATAGGAATAGCGAGAGAGAGTTGGAGGAGAGCGGCGAGGGAGGCGAGATGTCGCCATGGGACGGGGATCAACGGAAGAGGGATGGTTTTTGGGCGAAGGGAGGAAGGGTAAAAGCGGTTTTCGATGAGAGGGAGGCAGAGGGCGATGGTGAGGAGATTAAAGAAGGCATAGTTTCCAGTGAGGGTGATGAGGAGCATGAGGGAGAGGAACCCGAGGGAGACGGTGAGACGGGCTTTGGCTTGGGGGAGGAGAAGTGCGAAGGGGAGGAGGAGTTCGATAAGCAGAGTGAAAAGGGTGGAGAGATGGAGAAGTGAAGTGGGGAGTTGATGGATGAACCAAGAGAATGGGTTGGGGATGGGTTGAGTTTCGAAATGGTAAGTCATGGCGGAGAGGTTGGGCCAAGTGGGATCGCCGCTGAGTAGTTTGACGATGCCGGAGCTGAAGATGAGGCGGAAGAGGAGGAAGGTGAGTGCGAGGCGGATGAGGAGGGGTGGGATATCGCGACCGGGTGAGCGGGGGAGAAGTCCGGGTTTTTCAGCGAAGATGAGGAGGAAGCCGACTTCGAGGAGGAGGGTATCCCATTGGAAGGAGAGAAAATCTTGGCCGATGTTGACAAAGGAGAGCCAGCAGAGCCATGCGAGGAGTGCGCCGAGGGGTCGAAGATAACCTGTGATGATTAAAATGGAGGCTACGATTCCGAGGAGGGCGATGAGTTGGAGGGAGAAATTGGAGGTGCCGCAAAGCCAGGTGAAGGAGGGGAGCGAGAGGGGGGCGGAGTTTGGGCCGACAATTTCGGTGACACGAGAGAGTAGGTTTTGGGCGGGAAGAATTCCGTGCGGGCCGAGAAGGCCTGGGAGTTGAGGCAGGAGGGAGAGAAAAGCGAAGAGGTAAGTGAGGCCCGTGATGCGGGCGAAGAGCCAAAAGCCGAGGGAGTAGTTCATGGCAGGGAGGCGTAGTGAATATGTTGGAGGGTACTTGGCGTCTGTAAACTCTTGTGAATACGGAGGGTTTCTGGATTGAGGGTGAGTGAAGGTGGAGGTGGAAAAATATATTTTCAAAAGACCGCAACTTTTTGCCTTGGGTCCAGTTTAATCCTCCATGAAGACAACCACACCAGACAATCGATGGAAACCCCAAGAGAAAGCAAACGTGAGCGCACCGAAGGGTGTGGCTCCTGCACAAGAGGAGAGAAGGGGGCCGGACTTGTCCGACCGTCTTCTCTCTTTTACGGCCAACTTACTTGGGTTGGCGGGAAGCTTGCCAGAGGATCGAGCGGGGGGTCACCTCGCGGAGCAGTTGCTTCGTGCGGGGACATCCGCTTACTTCCGGCACGGGGAGGCGGAGGGATCACCTTCGGCGAAGGAGTTCACGGAGAAGTTCCGAGCGAGTCTGACAGAATTGCGGATCTCGCGCCGAGCTCTGCAGCTGTTGGAGAAGGCGGGAGTGCCCTGTGATGGGCAAGCGGTGCGTACCGCTTTGGAAGAGGTGGACATTCTGATCCGGATATTCTTTTCCAGCATCCGGACGTTGGAAAATAAA
>CAMCNF010000012.1 GCA_945876115.1 Verrucomicrobia subdivision 6 bacterium
TCAATCCCTTTCGGTTTCAGCTCGTTGGCAACCCTGCCGACAAACGTTTTCTCCCAAGGAATCGGCCCTGCCTCGGTAAAAGAGTCTCCAATAAACAGAATTCTAGGAATTTCTCCGACAAGTGGAACATTTCGAATTTCTGCATCTCGTAATCCAAGCGAGTTACTGAAGTACGGTGCCGAGTAAGGGCCAAAAATATCCACCCCCTGTGAGCTTGGCTTAATTCCGTGGTGAAAGAGAGGGTCAGGGACTCTCAACCCAGGCTTGTCCGCGGGTGGTTTTTTTCGAATCTTCACATAAATCTGCCGAACCCCAAAATCCAGTCCCAGCGCCACCACTACCCCCAGAAAAATCGCTAATCCCTTATGCGCTCGATTGGATGGGCTCACGATGAGGGAGGCGTAGATATTAACCGAAAAGTATCAGAAGAGTGTGTAGATGAATGGCGCCGCCCCCGTGCCACCAGCCAGAAGAAGCGCTCCCATCAGTAAAAACGCCAAGAGTATAGGGAGAAGCCACCACTTTTTGTTATCCTTGAGAAAAACCCAGAATTCGCTGAAAAATCCGCCTCCGGCCTCGGCGGCCTGCTTTTCGAAATCAGACGATCTTTTCTGGTTCATTAACTTTGCCGAAGATAGCGGGTGGCGTCCGTTTTGCCAACCGGGGTCTTCCAGACCGAATTTTCACTTGGTTTTTTCAATTGCAGAGGATCATGCCCACTCATCCTTAAAATCAGACCAATTGGAGTCACCACTAGGTAAAAAATCGCCCCTAACAACAAATGCGATACCACCCATCCGACCGGAAATGTCAGGAGAATCAAACCAACGAAAACCAGTCGAATACCAGGCGGATAGATTATGCCCAAGAGCGCCTGCAATCCACACACTGCCCATGCCAACTGGACTCCATCCCAATGACCAGTTTTTTTCCCCACCATCCAGCCTGCCAATACGCAAAAAGCTGGAAACCAGATCCCGGCGAATTGCCTGAGCTGCTTTGTTGAGGGATTCCACTGAATTGCGATCATAGGTTAGTCCAACTCGAATCCTTTGAGATACTCCGCCCGAGCCGCGCCACTGGCGGTGGCATTTTCTTCTTTTAGAAGCAGAAAGTTTCCAATCACCAGTGCATCCATATCCGTGTTTAGAAAGCATCGATAGGCCTCCTCGCTAGTGCAGACAATCGGCTCTCCCCGGACATTGAAGCTTGTATTAATAATCACCGGGGAGCCTGTCTTTCTTTCAAAGGCCTCCAAAAGTTTCCGATACCGCGTCCCCAATCCTACCGTCTGCAAACGTGCGGAGTAATCCACATGCGTGATGGCCGGCAGACTGGATCTCCTCTCCTTCACCCGATCCAATCCTATCTTTCCGTTGCTGGATGATTTTTCGCTGTGCTTTTCTAAAATCGGTGCCACCAGCAACATGTAAGGACTGCGATGTTTTGGGTCGATTTGGAACCAGTCAGCCGCCTTATCTTCCATCACGGAAGGCGCAAAGGGACGAAACGACTCCCGAAACTTGATCTTCACATTCATCTGCATCTGCATTTTTTCACTTCGGGCGTCGCCCAGGATGCTCCTAGCGCCCAAAGCCCGCGGCCCAAACTCCATTCTTCCATTCACCCATCCCACCACTTTCTCCGAAGCAATCAGCCCTGCCACCTCCTCGCACAGTTTCCCTTCATCAGAAATATGCCGGAATCTTGCGCCCTCTTTCTCCAGAAAAGCTCGCGTCGCCACATCCTTAGGCTCGGGTCCAAGGTACGACCCCTGCATGGAATCCTCCTTCATCACTGTGCGAGGCTTTTCCAGGAGTTGGTACCAGGTAAAGAGAGCAGCTCCCAGAGCCCCACCCGCGTCCCCCGATGCAGGCTGAATCCAAATATCTTTGAATGGTCCCTCCCGCAAAAGCTTTCCGTTCCCTACACAGTTGAGGGCCACCCCACCCGCTAGACAAAGATGTTTCATTCCCGTCAGCTGATGCGCGTGTCGAGCCATCTTCAGCATCACCTCCTCCGTCACCACTTGAATTGAGGCGGCCAGATCCATCTCCCTCTTTCCAATCGGAGACTCCTTCTTTCGAGGCGGACCACCAAAGAGACCATCGAACTTTTTCGAGGTCATCGTGAGCCCCCCCGCGTAGTTGAAATAGGACTGATCCATCCAAATCGACCCGTCGTCGAAAATTTTTACTAGATGCTTCCGAATCAAGTCGGCGTAAGTCGGTTGCCCGTAAGGCGCCAACCCCATCAGTTTATACTCACCCGAATTCACCCGAAATCCACAGAAGTAGGTGAAAGCCGAATAAAGAAGCCCCAAGGAGTGCGGAAAATGCAGCTCCTTCAATAGTTGGATTTTGTTTCCTTTGCCGACTCCAATACTGGCCGTGGCCCACTCCCCCACGCCATCCATCGTCAGAATGGCCGCTTCCTGAAAGGGGGAGGGGAAAAATGCACTGGCGGCATGGGACTCGTGGTGACTAGGAAAAACGAACCGCTTCGTGTATCCAGGAAGTTGTTCTCTCATCCTTTTTGGGAGAAACAGCTTATCCTTAAGCCAAACTGGTACGGCCCGAAGAAAGGAGGGAAACCCAGCAGGCGCTAAGGCAAGATAAGTTTCCAAAAGCCGATCAAATTTCAAAAGAGGCTTTTCGTAAAAGGCGACGTAATCCAGATCCCTCGCTTCGATTCCGGCTTCCTTCAAACAATAATCCACCGCACGGATCGGAAAGGATTCGTCATGCTTCTTCCGAGTAAACCTCTCCTCCTGCGCCGCGGCCACAATCCGCCCGTCCACCACCAGCGCGGCAGCAGAATCGTGATAAAAGGCGGAGATACCCAAAACTTTCACAAACTATTGTTTAGACGCCTTCCGCCCTGAAGTAGATCCCATTATTTCTATAATTCGCGGCACCAACCGTGGCCACGGCTCAAAATGCCCAAGGATGTTAAACGGCGTCTGGCTTCCTCCCGTCACTGACACCGAGCTTCGAGTCGCATGTGCCACAAGGTTTGCGTGGCGTTTTTCTACACAAAATCTTTACGCCGAAAGATTAGCGAAGGACCGGAAGCAGCATGGAATTCATACCCTTTGGAGCTCAAAAAGGCTATCGTCTCGGCCCGAGCGCCCTGCTCCAAGGCCTCAACGCAGACTGCCTGAGGTCGAAACGCCCCCCAAGGGGTAGATCGCAGAATTTCCAGATCACATCCCTCAGCATCAATGGAAAAAAGCCGGAACTGTTCCAAAGGAAAACGGCTGATTTGAAAAAGGCTTTCCATCGTCATAGAGTGTATTTTTTTGGAATGGACCACTAGGGGCCCCGGAGGCACTCCAACCCTGCGAATCTGATTGGCGGAATCGTGTGGCCTAACCTCATCGTACCAAACCTCACCCTCAAAGTCGCATATGGCTGCCTCGACTACCTGATCTCTGGCTCGCCTTCTAGAGAATTCTGCAGCATGCCTGCCATTGGGTTCTACAACCAATCCCTGCCAGCCCCGCAAATAGAGCAAATAGGTATTGCTTCCGGCTACCGGCTGGTGCGCGCCGATTTCCAAGTACAGGCCGGGACCTGAAAGAAGACTGTCCAGCAATACATCCTCACCATTGGTGCTAAAAGAAAAACGAGCGTTACGGATTTCTCTTTCTTGGACTTGCAGCTTTTTGCGAAGAAGCTGTGCCACTAGCCACCATTTTAACTGGGCCACGGGGATTGGGGTTCGCGGAGGAGGGGGGCCGCCATAGTGTTAAAAGTCTCAAGCAGACGACCAATTGTTTCCAGCGGTGTCTTATAAAAGGTCACATAGCTTAGATTCCCTACCCTGAATTTGCCTCCCCCCAGGCAATAACCTGCAGCTCGATCCGGAAACGATTCCTCATGCTTCTTGCGAGCGCACCTCTGCTCTTCGGCCGTCAACACAATCCTGTTATCGGCCACGATCGCCGCGTCAGAATCATGACCGCGATTGGAAATGTCAGGGGCTTTCATCGCATTCCATCTAAATACCGTTGCTCAAATATATCCATCACAACTTTCGGATCCGCAAATAAATCATACGCGGCTCCATGTGTCTTGTGCGGCTGAAAGTCTTGCAAAAGTTGGGTCAGTTGATGGGGGTTGCGATACAGTAAGGCTTGATCCCCTAACATCTCCAGATGAGCTCTTTCTTTAGAGCCTTCAAACGTGATCACAGGTTTTGCCAGAACGGCAAATTCTGCCACCGCCAATCCAAACGTTTCGCCTGTGTCTCGCGCATGGATCATAGCATCACAGGTGGCCAAAAATGCCGCCTTTTCATTCGCATCCACTGTCGCGGATAGGTAGTGGACGTTGGGCAACTTTTCCGTCCCTCGGATGGGTTCGGTATTCAGGAACACAAAGTGATCCTCGGGATGACGGTGAGCATGCTCTGCCACCACCTTCCTGGCAAATGCGATATTAAACGTATCCCAGCCCCCATGCCTTCCAAAGACTCTGGCCTCCCGCGGAACACCCAGCTTTTTTCTGAGGTTATCTTCTGTTTTGAGTTGGGGGACATAAAATGGAACATACGAATCTTCCCTTCCTGTCATGACCCGAGACATCCACGGAGAAAGGTAAGCATAGACATCGCCATGGAACTCATCGCACAGAAACTGTGCATGGATGCAGTTTTTTAAATCGGGCACCAAAAACGCGTCATAGAAACCAGGTTTGGTCAGGTAGATCGCTTTCACATCCTCCTTTTCCAGAGCCTTTCCCAAGCCACGTTGGTCCTGGTACAAGATCACCGGAAATTCCGCCTGCCACTTTTTTAGGATGGGGTTTTTGGCAAACTCAGGCCGATCAGGGAAGCATAGAATAGATTCGTTTTTCAGGACCGACCGGTTTAGCCGGGCATAATCCAGCATGGCCGCTTCCGAGCCCCGCTCCGTCACCAAACGACTGTGAAAGGCAACTTTCATCCCCGTTCAGACCAATAGAATTCCATATTGTACCAGACGAGTTCCAACCGATACCCCTCTTTTCGCAATCGCTGATACCAGATAGGCCTTCGACTTGGATTCCAGATTCCCAGAAGAGATGGGCGTAGATGCCCCTTGCGTATTTCCCGGCATAGTGCCGAGGTCTCCCTGCACCCACGGCTGGTAATCCCCACCGGGTTAGCTTTTTTCTGTGGCTCCATCCAATTTGTCAGGCGGTTTCCATGGGTTTCAGTCTTCGGCCGATTTTTTCGAAGTTCCGCAAGTGGATAGGGCCGATGCTCCCATGCGATGACTTTCCAACCAACCTGAAGGCTTTCGAGCCAAGGCCCCATGCAACCAACTCGACCATCTCCGCAGACCAACTCGAAGAAAACTCCTGACTTCACCTTTACTAGCACTTGCTTCCGCAATATCTGAAAAAAACCCTCCTTGGTGAAACCGTTTCTCTCCAGCCCCCATCTTCGCTCGTATCCCGCCAACTTCACACGATACATGCCTCGGGAGAGAGGCGGATATTGTCGGTAAATCCATCCACGAAGCAGTCGAAAACTCAATCTCATGGACAGATTTTCTAGCATACCATTCCCTACGAATCTTCTTTTATCGTCGTGGATTTATATTTTTTCCGCGACGTCTTTAGCCTTAGGCCAAAACCGAGAACTCCCACCTCATCCCAATGGCCGATTGAACAGCTTCCAACATGACCCCTTTTGGAATGCCCGTTTTTCGTGTAGAAAAGCTTGTTGAGTTTACTGAGCTTTTTTCGGCACCCACTTCTTGTTGAATTCTCTCCTAAAATCTCCAGCATCAGAATTTCTGAAGCTTATTCCATCCTCACTCGTTCCTCTTTTTCGACTGCTCCCCAGATCCAGTATTAATCAGCTTGAGTTGAGCCACCTGCCTGGAGAATTCCATCATATCCCAAGTGCCTCTTTGTTGAGGGATCTCTGGTCTTCCCACCCCGTCGCCTTAGTCCGTCAGTCCGTGTATCCAGATTTATACTGTTGTACCACCCAGTCCCTCCCTGCAGACGCGATAAAATCAAGCCTCCGACGGACAGGGCCGATGGGCTTTCTGGTCGATTTACGGGCGGCATTCCATATGGTGCATGAGGATCCCGCACCTGAATGCCGTAATTGGGAGGAAAGTATCGGCAACGATCCAATGACAAGACATCAGAATTATGAACGTGCTCGTCGGCTAGCGAAGGAAATTCCATTTGGAGGGGCGCAAGGTCACACTCAATCCCCAGACCATATGGCAGTACGGGCTCAAGATATAGACTGGAGATCCTTTCACGTGGTCGTCTCAATCGATATTTCTATCCCCCTAAGCATCCGACGGGCTCATCCCAAAGTTTTATGGGTCTATTTTCCTGCCGATCCTGGCACCCCAACAGCTAAGCGGGCTAGACGGATCCCTCCCGAGGGCTTTGATGTTTCCCTCACCCACACCCACCGGCGATTTTCCATCCGGCCCGGACTGGGCAACAGGTCCATTGAATGCCCCTACTCTTTCCAATCTTCGTTTACCTGGGATCAGATATGGTCTGCCTCACCGCAGAGAGAAGGCGTGATGGTTGAACACCAGACATTCGCTCTCTTGACGGATGAACAGCGCCATTGTTTGCGTAAGTTTGGCCCTGTACGATATCCGCAAGGCTGTCTTTCCGAAGTTGCAACCATGCTTCGCACATCCAAATACTATCTACGTCTCGACGGCGGTCCGTTAACTGGGAACGGGCAGGTGGAGGCTATCATGGCCGGATGCCTTGCCTTGGGAAATCCCTCTACTTACGTCCAGCGTTCCCTTTTTACCCCGCAAACCGTGGCAGTCGATTTCGAGACTGCTTTGCGGAAGATTAGTTTCTTTGAGTCGAACCCCGCCGACTGGGAAACGGCCAGAAAAGAACAGCTCGTCGTGGCGGAGTTTCTATGTTTTCGACGTCCTGCCTATCAACTTCTTGGTCATCTCCATCAGCACCGAAGATCCTCATGAAACCAGAGATTTCCATTAACTTCTCCGATTGCCCTCCGCAGTTTGAGAATTTTTTCCTGCCGATTCTTGAGACCAAGTATACAATTCGCCAAGAAGAACGCCCAGATTTTCTGATCTACGCACTGTCGGGCCATCGCCACCGGCTATACAACTGCACCAAGATTTATGTCCACCATGAAACCTACCCTCCGAACTGGAAGCAGTGTGATTATGCCATCCTCCCCGTTTGGTCCCCCGATCCACGTCAACTTCATATCCCGATCTTCGCCTTCGACCGCTCCCCCCAGCCTCTGATCCGTGGCGGGGAAGACTGGGACAAGATTCGTTCATCCAAAACACGCTTTTGCGCACTGCTTTCCAGTTATGTGGATCGAACCGTCGCGAATCGTACTATTTTCTTTCAGGCCTTAAACCGTATGCGTCGCGTGCACTCCTCCGGCCGTGGCCTCAATAACACTGGCTTCTTTGCTCCTCCCGGTCATGAGGCTAAACTCGATTTTCTTCGTCCATATCGCTTCACCATTGCTTTTGAAAACAAAGACCGGCTGGGATGGACCACAGAAAAGATGTATGACCCCCTTGCCGCCTACACCATCCCCATCTTTTGGGGCGATCGTCAGGCATCGAGATATTTCAACCCAGACAGCTTCATCAATGCCCATGATTTCTCCACGGTGGACGAATTAGCCGAATATGTTTGTCATGTTGATGATACACCATCTCTTTACGAGAAGTACCTACGGGCCACCCCTTTTCATGAAAATGTCCCACCAGAGGAGTTTTCCAAAGAGAGGATTTTGAGATTTTTTGACCGCATTTTCGCAAATCCGATTCGCCCGGTCTCCCAGCGGCGCTGGTTCTTTGGCCTGACCAAATGGCGCTTGGCTAAACGCAATAAGCTTCCTGAGGAATAATCACTTTTGGGGTATCCCTTTTTTCTGCCCAAACAACCATTACTTACCTTTTCTCAGTATTTATCTCTGCCAATATCCCCTCAAACCTCCTTAGCAACTTTCCCTGGTCCCAAAGCTCTTCCGCACTTCTTCGACATTTTTCTCGCATCTCGCGGAGTCTCGTGAAGTCTGCCGAAACCTGTTCCAACGATTCGTGCAATGATTTGGCTGTTACTTCGCTCGCTAAGAAACCGTTCTCCCCTGCCTGAATCATTTCCGGAATACCCCCCACCGGGAAGGCAAGCACAGGCGTCCCTGACGCAAATGACTCCTGGATCGTGCACGGTGCATTTTCCTGTCTGGCCGGATGCACATAAAGATCGGCTGCCCGGTAGGCATCTGCCATGGCATCATCCGTGCCGATCGATCCAAGGTTCACAATTCCTTCCCTCCTTTGCCCATTTCGCCCAAACAGGGCAAGCACGGCGTCTTTTCTCCCTTGGCCCCACGCCTCAAGCAAAAGATCAAGCCCCTTACGGGGATCCTGGATCGAATCAGCACCTGCCAGAATGACCATTCCCTTTTCTGGCAAACCGAACCTCCTGCGGGCCGCCGCTTGGTCCCCGGGAGAATAAGTCTGGAAATCAATCGGGTTTGACAGATGCCAGCATTTTTGTCCGGCTATTTTTGTCGTCAGATTTGCCAGCCACTTGGATGGCGCCGTCACAGCGATTGGATATCTGCCGTCAGCCATACAGATCTTTTGAATCCTCGAAGCCTTGATCCCCATGCGCAGGTTAGTTTCCTCAAAGTAACCTTCTCTGCCATCCCCCAAAGCCCACATGTCATGGAGAGTCCAGACCACCGGCGCGTATTGACGCGCGACCGAGACCATTTGCTCCGACCAACCCCACTTTCCTCCTCCTGCAATATTGTGAAACCAGATTCCCTTCAGCCGTTCACCTTCCAGCATATCCTCGAGCCCTGCTTGCACCCTCTCCTTGCGCCCCCCTTTTCCCGTGAAAACCTCCACCAATCGCCCCCAACCCCGGGACGGCTTGCCGGTCAGGAGTCGGGTAGCCTCAAAGGATTGATCTCCTGCCACCTGAACAACATGCCTCTCCATTTTTCGCAAGACATCAGCCCAACGATTCGCCGCCCGAGCTGCACCCCCTGCGCTCAGATGGTCCTGAAAAATCAAAAGGGGTGAGGATTGGATCATGTGGCGAGATTGGTTTTTTTCTTTTGGTTTATCGCTTTCGGTCTCAGTTTGCCTTAGATGGATTCCCGGCGCGCACTAATAATTTCTCCCTCCGCCTCCGGGCCTTTGGGTGAGTTGAGCCAGTTCTTACAGGGGGCGCTCACCCGACGTGCATGGAACGTGCGCATTGCCGCCGGCGATCATCAAGGATCTGGGTTTGCGGATCATAGAGTCATCCGCCCACGTTGGGTTCCTTGGTTTTTTCGGTGTCGCTTCCACCTCAAACGCTTCCTTGAAAAACAAAAGGCTGATTTTCCCTTCCATCTTCTGATCTTGATCGCTCCCTCCAGGAGTTGACGCGTACCCACCGACATTGCCCCTGCGATTCTCCGTATCATTCCTTCCGGCTGCGGAAAATCCCGCACTTGGAGCATGGAAATGCGATCCCATCGATTTCCCTCCCCATCCGCCACGGAATTTGGTGCCTTGCAAGATGACGACCTGGCCCAAACCGTTTGGGGCATAGATTCGATTCCTCCAGCGTGGACCAAGTCCACCTTGGTGGATTGGATTGAAGCTGGTCTCTCCCTGAAATGCGGAATCAAACACCTTTCTAAGGCCTCCCCCGGCCCTAGGGGCATTAAAAAGAAATTTCGGCTGGATCTAAGGATTGGAGGCGAAACTAACCTTTGTCATTGGATCGGCGGAGCGCTAGCTCCTATTTGGGCGATCCGAGAGGGCGGTGGCGAGGTTGAGCAGGTGCTGCTGCCCGCTTCGCCCAACGAATTTCAATATTCCTCCCTCGGCTGGCTGGGCATAGATCAGAAAAGAATTTTAGTTCAAACCACTCAAGAGCAATATCCAGATTTCACGACTCCCCCTGATGTCTCGAGCCAGGATTTTTACGCGGGCCTTCGGCCGATTTTCCTGAACCATGCGGCAACCTGCACGAACCCGCCCAAGGTTTTTATTTCACGCGCGGACGCCGCATACCGACGAGTACAAAACGAAGAAGCTTTATGGGGGAAGCTCCGTGAGAATGGTTTTCATCGGGTAATTGCCGGGCAACTGACCTTAAGCCAGCAAATTGCCGTTTTTAGGGATGCCGAGCTGATTTTGGCTCCCCATGGAGCGGCTCTCACTTTACTTTTCTGTTGCCGTCCCGGAACCCGCTTGTTCGAACTGATGCCCGGCTTTGAGGAGCGAACCTGTTTTCGAGATCTGGCCCATCAGTTTTCATTGCCTTATGGGAGGATTATTTGCGCCACGCATCAAAGTCAGAATAAACGCCGGCGGGAAGCAGATCTTATTTTTCCCCTGAAACAACATTGCCGTTTTTTTGAATGTATGAAAACTAATGCAGCAGTCAAGTCGCTCCGTCACCTTCCTGCGCATCCCTGAGTCCCGCAGTGCGGTTGTGAAATTGCCCCTTACGGTCCAGGCTTGATCTTTAATAAATTCGTTGCTGGAACAAGAGGCGTAACGGTTTGATCCTAAATATTTGCATACAGATTAGAAAACAAAGCCCCCAAACATCTACCTTTCTGAGCAGACTGCACAGTTGAGGCCATATTTTTACCGGCTTAGCACGCTTATACCAATCCAAGCTTCCCCCGGTGCTAATGAGCGCCCCGATTAGTATTTGATTTTTAATCCTGTTAGCTGTTCGTTGATCGGGAGCAAGTTCGTCCACCACGGCGCGATATCGATCCAGAAATAACATCGCGTTGGAGTCCATACTGCTTGGCATAGAATGGGCAATGGCGTATTCGCTTTCCAATGATAGGGTCCGCTTGTTATGCAGTGTGTACGTTAGATAAGTGGCATCGGTATGACAAAAAGACCCAGTCATCGTAAGCCCCAAGACCCAAGGATATTCGTAATACGGAGCACAGGTATACCTGGCCATCTCCATCAACCTTGGGTCAATGCGGGACAAGTGTATCAGAGAATAAAGATAAAAACCTGATGCCCCAAACATGAATCTTCGGATTTTATCTCCATCTGTAATCTGCCGAGTGGGCCATAATTCTCTGTCCTTGCGTGGCCAGTCCACCGGATTCTGGTCGTCATCTACGAATCTCATCGCAGTGGAGCAAAGACTACATTCGGGGTGGCGATTGAGTTCAGCCACAGATTCAGCGACAAAGGAAGGAGAATGCCAGTCATCCCCAGAGGCCAGAAAGAACATATCAGTTCGAGCGTTCTTCAAAACAAACTCGAAGTTTTTGGCTTGGCCTATGTTTGCCTTCTGGCGGACGTAAACAATCTGAGGGTATTTTTTTGCATACTGTAAGCACACCTCTTGCGTCTCATCAGTTGAGTCATTATCTGAGATCAGTATTTTCAGATTCGCGTAACTTTGCTCGAGAAGGTTCTCGATTCGCCTTTTCATCAGGGGCCCCATATTAAAAACAGGTACGCCTGCGGTCACCGTAGCGGTTGTCATGGCATGATTCATTGTCTTGGGCTTGCCTCGGCTGGCCACTCCTAGCCTTACAATTCCTTGCCTTTACTTAGCAAATTCCATTCCGGCCAACGATTCAGGGGTTGCCACTCAAGTTGCTTTCGGGCTTTTTCGGTTAATAGACCGCCGTTACACGGTCGGGGAGCCTTCGATTTAAATTCCAATGTTGCAACGGGTCGTATGAGCTTTTCGTTTAACTGATAGTGCCGGGCAATCGATTGCGCGACCTCGCTTCTCCTGGCATTGGGCCGCTTTCCCGCAATATGGAAAACCCCCTTTTTGTTCTTTTCCAATAATAGGCAAATCCCTAGCGCAAGATCCGTGGCGCAAGTTATGTTGCCCCGCTGGTCATAAGGAACCGAAAGCGCTTTTTTTTTCCGCAGCTGATGGATGACCGTGTACAGAAAGTTTTTTTTCCGTGGCTCACAGCCCATCACTCCCATGGTTCGCACAATCAAGGCATTTTTCCCGCCAAACTGACGAACCCTTTTTTCCCCATCTAACTTGGATTTTCCGTAAGCAGAAAGCGGATTTGGGCGCCCCGTTTCCGAATAAGGCCCCCGCTTTCCGTCAAAGACATAACTCGATGAAAGGTAGACAGCTTTGGTATTGTGCCTTCTACAGATGCCAGCAATTTTTCCGGGAAGAATAGAGTTGTATAATCGGGCTTTTGCTGGCTTGTTTTCACAACCATCTGCCCAGGTAAACCCAGAGCAAATCACAAGTGCGTTAAATTCGCCCCTTTTTAGAATGGCATCGATCCCTTTCAGGTTGCTCATGCTTAGGCGTGTAAGTTCCTTAGGCTCTTGTTTCCAACAAGTGCCCACTACTTCGTGCCCTCTCTTACGCAAGCATGACATGAGATGCCTTCCCACCAGACCCGATCCTCCCAACACCATGATCTTCATCCCTAAAAGAGTGAAGTGTGTGGGCTCCAAGGCGGAGAGATCTCGTCTCTTCTAGAAAGAATCGGTTTTTTTACGGGCCACTTAAATCCGAAGCTCCTCCAATGTATGCCCGAATCCTTGGTCCGATTGTGACGACGGTTAGTCAGATAGCAGACCAGTGTGTTATCCAACAATGAGAGAAAACCATGCGCACAGCCCCGTGGGATGAGCAACCCCTGGGGATGCTTTGCATTTAATCTGAAAGCCTGAAATGTGCCGAACGTGTCTGATCTCTTCCGCATATCAAAAACAACGTCCAATATCCTACCCTGAATACACGAAACAAGTTTGTCATGTTCAAAAGGAGGACTTTGAAAATGCATGCCACGAACCACATTTCGTGCAGATCGTGTGACAAATACTTCTTCAAGTTTTTTTGCGGGAAACAATCCTCGAAATATTTCAGGACTGAATATCTTGAGAAATTCGCCCCGGGCATCTTTTGGCATCACGTAATCTACGCAATGAAGCCCGCGGATTTTTGTTTTAGTTAGCTTCATGACTTGGAGGCAACAAATGCTTTGATTTGTTCGATGGCTTGGTTGATCTGTCCCTTGCTAAGCCCCGGATAGACCCCAAGAAATAAGGCCTGACCCATGATTTCATCTGCGCCCGCCAGCAGTATCTTGAGACTTTCATCATCGAGTCGCTGGAAAGAAGTTTGACCGACAACCCGGAACGATTGGCTGCGCTCGTTCCGTATTTGGACAAACACAGGCTGACGGAGCAAGTTGCCACCGAAAAGCATACGGTTGCCGATCTTGTTTCCATCGAGATGGGAAGCCAGCTCGCTTGCAGTGAATTTTGCCTGGGGATGTACCCGCAGCATAAAACCAAACCAACTAGGCTCGGCAACGCAACCCGAGGAATCCCCATGAAAGACGGAGGAATGACCTGAAGTAACGTTAGAAGATTGGCCAGAACGTGGCGGTATCCCGCTTGACTCCCCGGTCTTTATCCAAGCACTGGTGTGCGTCGGAAGCATAAAAGTGAATACACCCTCCAAATCCGCCAACCCTGCCCGAAGAGTTTCCCAATTTTGTTTTCTCGCCTCGATGAAACTCTTGAGCTTCCTTAGCTGGCACCTTCCAATAGCGGCCTGCAGATCCAATGGCTTGAGATTGTATCCCAAATGGCTGTAGATGTACTTGTGATCATAACCCTTGGGAAGCTCACCGAGTCTCCAGCCAAACCTCTTCCCACAGGTGTTGTCTTTGCCTGAGGCACACCAGCAGTCCCTACCCCAGTCGCGAAAACTCTCTACTAGCTTTTTTAGGGGCGGGTGGGACACTATGTTTACTGCCCCCCCCTCCCCCATCGTAATGTGGTGAGGCGGATAAAATGACTGCGTGCTTAGATCGCCCCAAGTCCCAGTGTAACGAGTCACATTTTTTCCATCAACCACGATTCCGGGGGAATTCTGGGTAAAACCCAGTTCCTTAGCCATGGCTTGAGGCATGCTGTAGGTGCTGCCAAGGGAATCACAATTATCCTCAATGAGCCACAGGTCATGCTGACGGCAAAAGCGCAGTACCGAACCGAGGTCGAATGGGTTTCCAAGGGTGTGGGCCATCATTACTGCCTTAGTTTTTCCCTCCTGAAACGCCGATGTCAGTTGGTCGACCCGGGCATTTCCGGTAACGGGGTCGTTATCAATAAATACCGGCACCAGACCATTTTGGAGAATGGGCGCGACCGTAGTGGGAAAACCTGCCGCACAAGTAATGACCTCATCCCCAGGACACAACCGTTTTCTGTCAGGAATCTTTGGGCTAGTCAGGGCCGAGAGGGCCAGCAAGTTGGCAGATGATCCAGAATTGACCAAGAGGGAGTGCTTCACCCCCAAGAAATTAGCCAGTTCATTCTCAAAGGCCTCACCTTCGGGTCCGAGAGTAAGCCAAAAGTCCAGCGCGGATGAAACTGCTGCCTCCACCTCATCCTCATCAAACACCCTTCCTGCATAGGGTATGGGTGTCTCTCCAGGAATGAAGGCTGGCTTTTTTTCGCTCCATCCCGGCCTCTGGCTCGCATGGGCTAGGGCAGAGTACTCCCGGGTCAAACGGAGAATTTCAGTTTTTAGGTTTTGCAAAGAGGAGCTCATGAGCCGTAATTCGCGATTTGCCGTCTGACCATTTCCAACGGTGAGCACGCACCCTTTTTGATTTGATCGTACCAAGCAGAAGTTTGGGAAACGCTTTCCTCAAATTTCCAGCGAGGCTTCCACCCAAGCATCCTGTTTGCTTTTTCAATAGATAGGCTGAGGAGCTTAGCCTCATGCGGATTGCCAGGTCTTTCTACATCCGCCCAGGTTCCATGGCGGGTCTTGAGGACCTCCAAGACAAGATCCTTCACGGTACGGGCGGATTCGGCAGCCGGCCCAAAATTGAATGAGGTGGCACACAAAGGATCCTTGGCCAAATGAATAGCAAGTCTTAGGTATCCGCTCAATGGCTCCAAAACATGCTGCCAAGGCCTCACGGAACGTGGATTCCGAACCAGAATGGGAATTCCTTGATCGAGGGCCCTCATGGCATCAGGAATAATCCTGTCCTCCGCCCAGTCACCTCCCCCGATGACATTTCCAGCCCGGGCGGTCGCCACACGGATGGAATGTTCCTGAAAATAAGAAGAACGATATGCCGCCGCTGCGATTTCCGCCATAGCTTTGCTCGAACTATAGGGATCATGACCCCCCAACGGATCGTTTTCTTCATACGCGCGCCCGGAGTCATGGTTTTGGTAGCATTTGTCGGAAGTTACGATGACAACTGCGCATCGCTGAGAAAGGGCTCGTAACGCCTCCAACACATATACGGTACCCATGATGTTGATCTCATAGGTCTCGACCGGAATTACATAGGAGCGACGGACCAACGGTTGCGCAGCCATGTGAATGACAATGTCAGGCCGGTATTTCCGAATCGATTGTTGAACAGTAGCGGCGTGACGGATGTCCGCCACTTCGTGTTCCAACCGGCTGGCCAAACCCAGCTGGTCGAAGAGGGAAGGCATTGTGTCGGGAGCCAGCGCATATCCGTGGACCTCGGCACCCAGCTCGAGCAACCATGCGGCCATCCATGAGCCCTTAAACCCGGTGTGGCCGCTGAGCCAAACCCGTTTTCCATAAAAAGCGTCTCCAAACATCACCAAATCTTCCAAGGAGCCTTGCCAGAAGCCCAAAGTTCCTCAAGGTAATGTCGATCCCGCATCGTATCCATCGGATACCAAAAACCCCGATGTCGGTAGGCGTGGAGTTGACCCTCACTAGCAAGCCCTTTAAGAGGCTCCTGCTCCCAGGTAGTCCCATTCTCCCTAATCGTTCCCAATACTTGAGGCTCCAACACGAAAAATCCACCGTTAATCCACCCGCCGTCTCCCTCTGGTTTTTCGATAAATCCGCGAACGGACTCCCCCTCAAAATTGATGGACCCGAAACGGCCGGGTGGCTGCACCGCAGTGACTGTCGCTTTTTTGCCAGCTTTTTTGTGGGCAGCAATCACGGCAGAGATATCCACATTTCCCACGCCATCCCCGTAGGTCATGCAGAAGGTCTCATTCCCAATGTAACTGGCCACCCTTTTCAGTCGCCCTCCGGTCATGGTTTCCTCGCCCGTATCCACCACCGTAACTTTCCAGGGCTCGGCATATTTTTCATGAACTTCCAACGTGTTTTTCTGCATGTCGAAAGTGATGTCCGACATGTGTAGGAAGTAGTTGGCAAAGTACTCTTTAATCACATACCCCTTAAAACCGGTGCAGATGATGAAGTCTCGGATGCCGTGGGCGGAATAAATCTTCATCACGTGCCAAAGGATCGGCTTGCCACCGACCTCGACCATTGGTTTGGGCCGGTTTCCGGACTCCTCCGCGATTCTTGTCCCTTGGCCTCCAGCTAGAATGACAGTTTTCATATTTGCAACCTAGCTGAATTTTAACAGCTTCAAAGTTATTTGCCTTAGCGCGAGCTGAAATGCGCCAACCGCTTCCCCATGGAACGCCTAAGCCTCCGCCAAAAAGATAGTTTTCCCTCCATTCGGAGGTAGTGGTTGATAAAAACCGCTTGATCAGCTGCTTGATCTAATTTCACCTGCCGGGAATGCCTAAGCGGAAAGGACATCAACCCAACTCTTTCGACTCCGGAATTTACATCTACGTCCCGCGTATTCGTCGCCCCTTCTCCGAATCCGATATTTTCCACCAGATTGTCCCGTGGAGTCACGGCTAACCACTGGTTGCGCCAAAAGCTGAGGAGCCAGCGATAGTCCCATGTTTTCAACTGATGGCCATAGACTCGCCCAAAAACTTTTTCCCAATACCGGATCTCTTTCGGGCTCATGTTCGGCCATAATGCTTTGAGCCCCCTTGGGAGGGGCCAAATTGCGTCACTTCGGTCATGCTTTTTCCAGCACCGGGCCCAGGTGCCCCAACCCCAAATATGCGGATAGCGGGAGAAAAAGTAATCACCCGAGAGCGGAAAAGACGCGGGCAGAAAACAGTTGCCGGAAATCGCCCCAATCTTCTCCTCCCCCTCCCACTGCTCCCGAACGCCCTCTACGAATCGGAAGAATTCTGCTCTGGGGACGCAGTCTTCCTCCAGAATGATGCTGAAAGATGTTGCGGCAAAAACACGATCCAACCCGGATTCGACCCTCTCTTTCAGGCCAAGATTGTTGTCAGCAAATATTCGCTCGATACGGCAAGGCCAGTTGATCTCCCTAGCAAGCATTTCCCGGCACTCCCGTACTTGGCCCTGGCCTTCAACATCGGCATTCGTGGCCCCATCGGCGATGGCATAGATCGTTTCTGGTCGGTATCCACGAACAGCTCGCAGGACTTGTAGAAAACGTTCCGGCCTGCGGTAAAAGATTAGTGTGACTGGACTTTTTTGGCTCACGAATGGGATTGGGGTGCGGGACTCCGGATCTTTTTGACCCATCCTTCGATAGGGCGGAGTACTTTTCGATCTAACCTCATGTCATAAAACCTCCTCCACCATGGCAGAGGATCAGCCCGCCCTCCCCAATCCCCCGTTCCGTAATGCATGGCAACCGGATCTACTGTGGCGTCTACAGATTGTACGCCCGACTCAGATCCGAAATAATCGCGATGGTAAATCCTAACGCTCGCATTTTCTAGATATGGAAAACGTCCGTCGGAAGGGAGGGCATGATTTCCAAATAAAGGCAGAATCTCCGCTGTGAAGATAGTATTATTCATGACGGCACGATCAAGCGCTTCATACCGCTTGTGGATAGAGCGTAAAAGAGAAAAATTCTGGGGAGCGGCGATCCAGCAGGTGGCTAAAGCACATTTCCACAGTCGGTTTTGCACGGAGTGGAACCCCAAAATCAAACGTGTGCCTTCCGCCATTTCTCCCGGGTCCCTGCAGATTTCAACATCCGTGTCCAAATAAAGTCCACCCGATTCCAAAAGTGCATGCAACCGGATATAGTCGGATGCAAATGCGACCTTTCCCTCTTTCATCATCTTAGCCACGAAGAACTGGCCCATCGGGCTATTGCTTTCATCCCATCGCTTGATCTCCCACCCAGGCAAGTGCTTTTTCCAACTTGCCAAACATCTCTCGCCTAATGGGGACATAGGCTTTCCGCCCAACCAGACATAATGGATGATCTTAGGAATCATATTGCTGCAAAAAGACATCCTTTAATCTACACATGAACGCTTCGGGCTTTTATCTCCATAAGGTTGTATTCCTCAAAGCCTAAACCCCTCTCTCTCGCCTGGGCGCACCAAATGACATTACAAGTACTGAGAAACGTCCGCGAGCTCCTCCGCTTACTGGCAGAAACGAAAAGCTGCCCTCTATAGAGTTTCCTGTCGGTTCCGTTTCTTTAGAGAAAGGAGATGATAAAGACTCGGGCAATATAATTTAAAGAGGTATTTGGAATCAGACCAGACTTTGCGCACACTTGTCTTCCAGTTTTTCCACCGCACAACTCTTCCATTGCACAAGAGCCACGCATAAAAGATAATTTCGTCCCACGCGATTTGCTTCTGACTTAATGATGCCCCATCCGAATGGGGAGATACTTCCACCTGAATCTTCAGGCCTGGAACATGCACTAGATTCGATATTACGCGATGGGAGGCCAACATGAGTTCCGTTCTAGCCGCACTCTTTTTAATTGAGCACCATTTTCCATAACTTTTCCAAGCGGCAAACGGAACTCCTATTCCTGAAAGGTTGGTGTACGTTCCTTCTTGGTCAATCGAAGAGAATATAGCCTCTTCAGGAGGCTTTATCCCCTGAAAAAAAGATTTCTCTCGTATCCCTTGACCTTGATCATTTACCAAACTCCAATAGGGAAAGCATGCCCAGCCATTCTTTTCTTTGCACTCTTTGACGACCCAGTCCCATTCGGTTTTTCCCGTCCAGACATCATCGTGACAAAGGACAAATAAATAATCTTGGTTACCGAGCATTGCCGCCATCTTGCCGACACAGCTTGCTAAGTGCATGTGTAAAGGGAGGCATGTTTTTGTTTGAAATATAGTGACCCTCGTATTCCTTTCAAGTCCCTCCAGCTGCAACAATGACAGGTCGTGGATTTCGTCCCCATTAATGGAGATGAAGATACGATCAAAAGCGTTTCGCTGATCCATCACCGAACGGAGCGCTGTCAGCAATTTTTTCCCTCCATGGAATGATGGGATCAACAGAGCGATCATTTAAGGAACGGAAGTAGGTGAATTCTCCTCATAGAACTACCATCGGTTGGGCAAAATAGTGCATAGAGCTTTCTTGCACTTTGTCCTTTCACGTATCTATTTATTTCAGAGTCCTCATTATTATCGATAAAACATTAAACGTGATAACTGGCCAACTCTAGTTTCTAATCTTACTAGGTATCGGTTCATGAGTTCTTCACTACCACCCAGCTGATTCTGACACAACCCGATTGCAGAACTACCCCCTCGGGGTTTTAGCTCCTTCGGTTTGCTACCAACAAATCAGACACTTTACCGGCATCCTGCCCGGCCGTTGTTATCCATTTTTGTCTCGTCATTCGTCCATTTTCCTAGACTAGCTCTGGAACTCTTGCCTCTGCCTCGTTGAGTTTCTGCTGCGAGCGAGATAGCACCAAAAGTTTTTTCCTTCCCCGCCAGGCCGCCCAGCTGCTGAAAGTGCTCGGTGGTCCGGCAATGAGTGTGCTTTCTGACATTGCGAACAGATCCGAAAATGGCTCGCCCGGTCCAAGCAGAACCCCCTCCTTGGACGCCAGTTCCCGACAAATTTCCTCGTCATCTCCACAGACGACGACCGAACGTCCCATTTCCCGAAGCGAATCTACCCAGGCAAGATAATCATATGCCTGATAAAAGTAGCGCCCTTCTTCAAACTCACGATAATCGCCCCTTCGGACGTGAAGGGTACTCCACTCTTTTCCTATCAACCCGCTTCGTGCTTTCCACGAATCCACTTTTTGACGGATCCCGGCCGAAGGTCGAAATAAGTTTCGCAAAAGCTCCCCATGCTTTTCCACTAGGTTTGGGCATCGAAAATCATAACCCCAGAGAACCAGATTCCGATGTTGTTTCCGCAAAGCCGCAAATTCATCACTGTCCAAGAATATCGTGCCCAATCCTGAGCGGTCATAAAAATGCAAAACCGATCGAGCGGGGCAATGGACCGCCATTACCTTGATCATACGCCGCAAGGGGCGATGCATCCAAGCGGGCAACACCACCCCCAAAGATTCCGGCCACATACAAAAATCGTTTTTTTGAAATGCTTCAAATCCATCAGCATAGGATTTGAATGCCAGATTCCAGACTTCAAAACCATACTCCATCCCGGCTGCAATCAGGTGACTGAGCAAGATCAACCGGTTCCCCAAACGGCCAGTGAAATCTACCACAACAACTCTCTGCAGTCTGATCATTTTCAGAGAATTTCCATCAGGACACTTTTCCACCTCAGGGATTCTTTCAAGCCTTGATTGCTCATTCTCTGTGGTTCATGATTATAGGCTCGAAATTGGGAACTCTTTTTTGCCTTGGTAGAAAACCATTATTCTCTTTTAAGGATCGGACTCATACAAACTGTGTACAAACGGAAAAATCTTCGGGATTCATTTGGAACGAATGACTCTTCCCCTTTGAAAACATTGTCCAGAAATCCCTTTCTCATTCAACCGCATGCTCTCTTGTTCCGTTTGTGATTTATAATACGGAACGCACCTGTTGCGGGGTGGTCAGGATCGGCACGGTAGCATTCATCAGATCATACACAACCCCATCCGGCACGGATTCATCAACTACAGAAATGTGTTTGAGGCCAAGCTGGGCACAGATATGCATATAACATGGATTCACGTAACGGGCGGAAAAAAGCTCCACCACGGTCGTGCCCGGACGAGCAAACATTAGATTCGTCAATGCGGCTCCATGAGCGGCAACGATTACCTTGGCCGAGGCAAAAACTCTTGCTTGTCCCTCAATCGTGTCTCGACTCGGCTCATACTCTTGGAACCCGAGAGACAATAACAGCTCAAGAATCTGCTGACGATAGAGCAATTGCCGTGAACTGCCAGCGGGCCGCAACAGAGCAATTTTCCGTCCTTGATCAGTGGTTATTCGGGGCCTGAAAAATTGAGCCACGCGCCGCAGGCTGTGGGCGGGAGGCCGGCCAGTGTCATGATGCGGCGAATGGAACCCAAGCTCCCTGCACAGATATTGCGTCTTTTTGGTCAGGGTCAATATCTTTGTTTCTGGGATTCCCAGTTTATGGAAAGCCTCTAGGTGAAAAGATTTTAGCTGCTGATGGGTGAGAATATAATCATAGCCATCGAAGTTTTTGTTTCGCCCCCGCTCTTGCAGCAAGATCGGCATGACATCCGTCATCCAGTGAAAATATGTTTCTCCTCCTAAAAGAGCGGCGAGGAAGGATCTTCCCTCCAGTTTGTGCTTGGTTGGGATCCGTAAATTTCTGAGCACACCGATTTCAGCTCCCACTTTCCCCCAGTCCCGACTCACCTCCTCCAAGACAGCCCCGTCTTGGGAAACCACTGCGGGTGTTGGTCCGAACACTCTGGCACTCCGCAAAGTTAGGCGAATGCCTTTCGGAGATCTGTATTCGGAATGATCGGACAGTCGGGGATGCGCATGCCTCAATGGCTTATCAGGCATTTTATAACGGCATGCATGCGAAGGCAGGGCTTCTTTCAAAGTGAGCCCCAGAATCTTCTGATCTGAGCTAATCCTCACGAGATGACTGGGGATCGGAGGATCCTTGTGCGTGGCAACATGAATGACCCGTTTCAAAACAGGGATGAGACGATCCGACGCTAATTTGAATACCCCCCGACTCCTTTTTGAAATATGAGCATGGGGCTCAAAGATGTGCTTCCTCCCGAAAAATTCGCCCCACATTTCTCCACAACGGAAAATATACCGCTCAATCCCCTGGGATAGATTCGGATTTGGGACGCATGAAAAAGGCACTAGGAATAGAGCACCGAAGACCGCGAGTTGTGCACGCAAGGCGAGCAGATAATCGGCATGCCTTGGTTTCTTGCAAAAGACTCTTCCGTGGTCGTACCCTGAAATAAGCGACCGGTACAATCTTCCCCATCTGGAGGAACGGGCAAGACGAAGCACATGCCGCATTTTTAAGTTCGGCACATAATACCGAACCGGTTTCGTGCAGTTCTGAGCCTCGATCCTCCCCTGAAGTTCTGTTCCTTCGTGAAATCCAAACCGGCGATTTCCTGGGCCGATTCCGGGATTAAATCTGCCCACGGCCTTAAATTCAGCCCTTTCGATCAAGAGGTTGCACTCAATAAAATATTCATTGGATTTAAGATATCGTTCCTTTCGTCCGTAAGATTCGTTCCAGCCAGCTAGTCGAAATCCTGGCGATACTTTCATCCCTAGAGAAAGGATATCGAAAATCGGCCCCCCCAGAACCTTGATCCCTTTCACCTTGCGGATGACCCGCTCCGCCCTGGCGAGCCAATTCACTGGGGGAAGGCAGTCGTCGTCGGTAAAGGCAAGCCAGCTCCCTCGTGCCGCCTGTGCACCCAAGTTCCTAGCCATGGAAACGTTTCGCTCCGCAAGAAAAAGATAACCGAGGTTTGGCATGCGTTTCATCCATTCATGAACAAGGGCGCAGGTTCGGTCGGTACTGCCATTGTCGACCACCCATACCTCGAACTGGTCGGCACACAGGGACTGCCGGGAAAGTGCCCCTAGGCAACGGGAAAGCATCTTCTCCCGATTCCGGGTGGCGATGACAACGGAAAATAATTTGCGCTTTTTAGAGCTCAAGGAGCTTTCGTTTGTCCCATTCTTTTTTCAAGCCTGAAGTCAGGTCAGTTTCCGGCTGGAACGAAGGGGGCAGAGCCACTCGGGTATCAGTTTTTATCAGCTTGATCCACGGCTTGGGAAGAGGATCTCTCACCAACTGGAAATTGATTCCTTCACGAATGAACCATGTCCGGTTACTCAGGAACATCGGCATGTGGACTTGCAGTGGTTGAGGCAGGCTTTTCAGAAAAGCCAACTGGGAGTCTAGCACCCGCTGGGCCTTCACACAGCCGACCGAATAAAAAAGCAGGATCAGCACGCTATTCAGGATGCCGGTAAACAGCGCAAAAAAAGGCAAGATCCATGCCCTGCCCGAAGGCACGTTTTTCCACGCACAGACAAGTGGAAGGAGTAGAGTCAATGGAATCAGCCAACCCTGCGGGGCCCACCGTGCCCACCAAGTCTGAGTTAGACTGACACTCAATAAGACCGGCACCATGGGGAAAAAACTCGCCAAACCCGGAGGCTTACCCATGAAAATTAAACCGAGTGAGACTACCGCCAGGATAAGAGATCCTCCATAAAGCGGTCCAAACCCCCCTGCTCTGGCATCTGGTGAAAGATCTTCAAACAGCGACAGCTCCTTTCGATTCAGCCAAAAGGGAAACTTGATTTTGGGCTTGGTGGCAATGACCTCCGTGGGCGCCATATAGGACATCAGAAACACTTGGAGGCGATCCAGTTTGGGCATCACATCCAGCCCAAAAGAGTTTTGCCCGACACCGTATCCCGCTGTGGCCAGATTGGTGGCACTCTGTAGATAGGCCATAGAAAGATCTTGGAACCCACCCACCTTCCTAAGCATCACTCCCACTGGCCATGTAACCAAAGCACTGATCCCGACAAAAATAAGAATCGGCTTTAAGTTTTTTAAATGGGTCAATGCGTAGAAACCGAGAAAGACCACATCAATGACAACTCCATAAAGAAGTCCCGAGGTTTTCGCCGCTGATAATCCCAAGAAGGCTATGACTAGAGCCAAGAGTCCATCGATACTCATCGGGCACAGCAGAAGCCGAAGAGCACTGAACAGCATAGCGGTAAACAGGGCTCCCGTATGCCCGTCGATGTAGTAGCTAGAGCTCTGATAGATGCAAACCGGATTCAGTGCCGCCAAAAAGGATAAGGCCCAGCACCATCCAGAACCTAGGGACAGAGCACTGAATGCCCCGAAACAGAGACCAAAGGAGGCTAATGCTAAGATGGGTGTAATCGCCTTACCCGCATTGAGACTCCCTGTGATCTTGGCCAAATAAGCCGAAAGCAAGTTTCCGATACTGTACTGGTAGCCCGACTGGACAACAAATGACCCTTTAAGGTAAGGATTCGTCTCCCCGAGTTTAACACCTTCTTGAAAGGATGGATCTTTGACGGGATTCCATCCCGCAGAAAGCCCGAGAACCGATTCAATTCTTGAATTCATCCCATCCCAGCTCAGGTCATCGAATTGACCTGCAATCAAGGCAAGGAACCCACAGGCGGCTAGATTGGGTACCAAAACAAATGCAGATTTTTTTAGCCGCCCAATTCTCGAGGGACTTTGAATCGCTAGATACCCTGCCGCCAGTGCACACACAATAAAGCTCAGACCGTGCCAAACTGTTATTGAAATTCCAACGGCAAATAGGCTCAAAGTGGCGATGTATAGTCCCAACAGGCCAGTCAAAAGCGACACCCCCGCTGGCCAGAAATAGTCGGAGATGCGAAAGTTTTCTTTAGTTTCCATGAACTTTACCTTGGGTAGGTCGCTGTTCTTTAGCCCAGAAAAAGCGGCTCGAATCCAGCCGTTTGAAAGTGACGGTCCCCCGTTGCCGCCTGTGTGATGCCCAGACTTTTCATACAGGCAAAACTTGTGCAATCGGTGAAGGAAAAGGGCTGGTCCTCGTACTGCAACATCCACTCCCTTGCTTTCGCAAAAAGGTCTGGACCGATCCAAGTGAAGTTGACGATCCTAGAATGATCGATCAGCTGGAACAGGCGCTGTCTCTGGTGGGAAATCTTACGTGCCACGAACAGGGTGCAAGCCTCGTCCACGATGTAGTCGGTCAGGATTAATCGGCATCCCTTGGCTTTGGGCAGCTCGCACATCGCCTGATGCCACGGATCGCTTCGGTTAATCCAGGCGTACAGTCCGCCCGTATCCAGAAAGACCGACTTCTCAGCCATAGATCGCAGCATCGATTGCTTGATTGTTCAGCAGAGGAAGGTTTTCCGCCCCGTCAGCAAAATCAAGCGCTGGGTCCTGCCTTAAAATTGGATGGCTCGGCGCTACCGGAGTCAAACGCGCCAGAGGCCGATTTCGAAAAGTTAGCAGGAGCTCCTCCCCTTGATCCAACGCCCTCTTCACCTTGCCAAATTCGAAACGCATCTCTTGAATACTTACTTTTGTCATTTAATAATAATGGTAACGGTTATGGTTATTATGTCGAATTATATTTTCAACACGTTTTTTCCCGTCTCCCTTCCCCCGACTCCCGTCTTCAATCCCCTGACTCCCTTTCCCGATCCCCACCTTCCCCCAACGATCGTTTACATTCACGCGCACGAATAACCTTCCGCTTTTCGAATTCCGAATTCCGAATTTACAGCCCTTCTTAATCTTCATCTTAATCTTAATCCAGCCACCCTCTTTATCTACCGCGGCCAATGGAGCGCTAACTACCCTCCGTCCAATCCTCCACCTTAAGTCCGGGCACTCTTTGAAACTCTCTCCGGTTATGAGTCACCAATGTGGCGGACAAAGACAGGGCATGGGCGGCAATCAACAAATCCATCGCCCCGATCGCACGCCCTGCCTTCTCCAGCACGGATCTAATCTTCCCATATGCCTGGGCCGCATCCTCCCCGAAGGGCAGGCTTTCGAGGGGGAGAAGAAACTTGGCCAGAGCCGCCCGGTTTTGCTCCCGGCGGGCGCTGTTTTCCACTCCATACCACAGTTCAGAAGTGGTGATGGAGGAGAGGGCGACCGAGCCGGTCTTTTGCCGTGCCAACCGCCGGGCGATTTCGGGATATTTCCCGTTGATGAGATAAATGCAGTGATTGGTATCGAGCAAGTACATCAGGTACCGATGGGCGCCCTTTTTTCCAGCTCCGGCTGCTTACGTTGCGACATGAAACCGGGTGAGAACTCCCGACAGGCCTCAAACAGGGTTTCCCAGGAACCTTTATGGGGCAACAATACCAGGGCCGGCCCCACCTTGTGATAGTGGACGTCCTTTCCTTCAAACCGGCACTCCTTGGGCAACCGAACCGCCTGGCTACCCCCGCTCTTGAACAACTTTGCCGTCTTCATTTTTTTATATATACATATTGTATCTACAAGAGTCAAGCTGGGATAAACACTTCTCTCGGGCTGGCTGTTTGCCGTAGGCAGTGAACGGTAGGCTCAGATTTACTGTCCTCCGACTCCCGCCCACCGACTTCTGTAATCCGGCATCTGCTTTCCGACAACCTCCCGCCTGCCCCTTACAACCCTGCATAGCCTCGGCGAAGCAGGGCCACCTCACACTTAATCCCAATCTTAATCTTCATCGGCATGGGTATGCCGCTTTGCATTTTACCCCATCCACGGCTGATACTCGGGCACGATCTCCTTGATCCTCTGCTTTGCCCCCGCCGTATTCCCCTTGGCGGTGCACACGGTGCCGATCTTCTGGGGAGATCGACGGGCAGTGGAATATTTTAATCCAGAAGCTTTCATTAACGCTTACGATTTCAAATCCTTGTCTGAACTGGCCGACTATGTTTGCGAGGTCGATACCAATGAGTTTCTCTACCTCCGCCACCTTAAAGCTCCACCCTTTCTCAATAATACACCTCCCGATGTTTTCTCCGAAGCCAAGCTTCTGGATTTTTTCGGGCAAATCTTCGTTGCCAGAGTCAAGCCCATCGCCCAACGGGGCTGGTTTTTCGGCCTAACGAAATGGCGCCTAGCCAAGCGAAATAAATTGCCGTCAGAATAGTTTTCGCCAAGCCCGCCGCCGGCTAAACTCTTGACTACCGGACAATTTCCGCAAGAGCTTCTTCCACAATCTCCCAGCTGGCAGTGATGGGGACCGATGGCTGGTCATGCCTTTCCGATAACACCCAATCTTTCCCATCACCGATTACAGCCAAATGCATAAGGTCTGCAAACTTACTTCTCAATATCCCATATCTTATAAAATTCCTTTTAGACTTTTTTA
>CAMCNF010000013.1 GCA_945876115.1 Verrucomicrobia subdivision 6 bacterium
CTGGTGGGGGTGAGATCGAGAGCGAGCTCACTCCTGCCAAAGGTGTTGCGGGTGATGATGCCGCGGTCGGAGCTGGCTTGAATGTCGGCTTTGTTTCCCGAAAAGGTGTTGCCCGCGACCATGCTGTTGAGGGAGTTGATGACCAGTGCGGTACCCGCTTGATTATGGAATACGTTGTCGAGGCATTGGAAACCGCCCGACTGGTCGACTTGGAGAGCGTTGCCATTTTTCTCGAAGTGACAACGGGTGACGCTGGTGGCCTCATTGAGTGAGGTGACATTGGTCGTTCCGCGATAGTCGATGCCTGTTTTGGCGCAGCGGAGGATGTTGAGTTGATCCAGATTAATTCGGGAGCCTTCGGTGATCTGGATGCCGGTGACGGACTTAGCTCCACCATCGAGAGTCGCGGGGCCGGGACCTCTTGAGGAGATGGAAACAAACTCGGCTTTCTCGACTGAGATTAGGCTGGGGGCGGAGCAGTTCGCACCGGCGGTGAGACCGGCGGAGGGGGAGAGTTGGAGGCACATTTTACTGCCGAGACGAAGGGGTGCAGCGCCAACCTCAAGGTTGCCAGCGGGTTCGAGAATCAGTACCGCTTCCGGCTTTTCTTTTCGGGCGGCATCGATGAGGGCTTGGGCTGCGTCCGCGGTACCTGCGGGAAGAGAGATACGATGAATTTCCTCTTTCGGTCCGGTAATAAAGGGGGCGTCGGGAGGAGTGAAGAAGTGCTCAGCTGTTTGAGCGGAGAGAAGAGGGGAGAAAGAGCAGGTAAGTGCGAGGGAGAGAAGAGAGCAGTAGAACGAAGTGGGGGCCAGACGATGAGATTTTGACATAGTTAGTAATCCTGTGGGGGGTTGTATGTCGAAGACAAGGCGGATTTGGTTGTTGTTGTTAAGTTGGTGAACATTTTTTTAAATTAGACTTGCGCTGGAAAAGGGGGATTCATAACTATTAGGTTATGAAAAAATTCCTGTTTATCGGATTGTTTCTGGGTGTAGCCAATTTCGGGGGTGCGCAGGCAACGGCGCCTAGTCCCACTCCCATTGCGTCGGCGGGGACCGATTTGCCGGTGTCGGGTTGGTGTGTGATGGGGGCAAAGGATCTGAAATTCGGACCTAAAGAGGAGGGCGGAAAAATTATATTCAGCGGGGAGGGTTTTGGGGCGAAAGGGAGGAACTTGGCTGCATTTTTCCCCGCGACAGAGATTGGGGAGGGGCAAACCCTGAAGATGAAGGCGAATGTTCGGTTCGTGGGAGTGGCGGGTACGGGGAATTTTCGCTATGGCCTTTTTAGAAAGCTTTCTAGGGATCATAGCCGAGGTTGGCTGGGTTATTGTGCGTATGCTGGGCTCGACAAGGCTTTCCCCAAGGGGGCTTTGCTGGCTCGATTTCCTGGCAACGACGGGGATTTTAGTGGAATGAAGGACGCAAAGAGTCAGGAAGCAGCCCGGAACCTCGGGGATAGCTTGACGGGAATTAAGACGGTCAAAGATGGTGCCTACGTGGTGGTGTTGTCCTTGAAAAAATCGGGTGGTACGGTCGAGATTGAATCGTCGATGGACGGGGCGGGGGATGTTCCTACTCCGATGGTGCGCTACTCGGCGAAAGATAGTACGCCGGCGACTAGCAGTTTCGATGCGTTGGGATTCGTGACCCACGAGGTCCTATCGAGCGATTCGATCGAATTCAGCGAAGTTTCGCTCAACTTGCAGGGGCCATAGATTCTGTGGAGCGGAACTAAACCCGCCTAGCTTGCGCGTGACTTAGATTTTTTGATGTAGATACTTTAGGCGGATATACATCTAGGCCTGAAGTGCTCTTGGTTGGACCTCCAGATGTAAAGGTCTGAACATTGCCTTTTGGGATTCCCATGTGGAGTACACGAACGCGATTCCCAGCTACACCAACGCCATCTTCAGTAGGTAGTATCTCGTTTCAGGCTAAATTAATAATAAATGGGCACACGTAGTGCTATGGCCATAATTATTAACAAATTGCAACTTTAATCTATACTCTTTGAGCGGCATATAACCAGCCGATAAAGAGATTCGACCATTCGAATGGAGGGTAGTTTATTAATCTTAATGTAGCATTTACACATTACTACTTAAACAATTTAAATTATTATCTAAAAATATTATTTTTGATTAGAATTATGATTAAATTGACATAAATCCTTGTCCAGAAGATTTATAGGAATGATATAAAAAACATATCTAATGCGGGCCAAGAAAATAATACTTGCATAAATAATATTACATTATATATTTCGAGGATGGCACGCGGTTCAAATAATTTGAACGAAACAGATATCTGGCGGACTAAATTAGTATGAAGGGTAGAAATAATATGAATACAAAAGCCTCACAACAGTTCTCTAAATTCTTCACGGAAAAGTTTCTTTTAGTTTTGCTTTTCTCGCTGTTTATCACGGGGCAAGCAACTTTCGCCCAGACTAACGCGGTGTGGGATGCAGACACCAATGCGACGGCAGGCACGGGTGGAAGTGCGACTTGGAATGGCACGATTCCAACCTGGACGACGAACAGCGGGACTTCGTTCTTTGCCGCTACGAACGGAAATTATAACTATCAGTTTGGAGGAACGGCTGGAACGGTGACCCTTGGAGCCAATGTGGCGGGAAACGCTCTTAACTTCACCACGAGTGGATACATGCTGGGCTCTTCAGCTGCGCGCACTCTTGCAGCTACCAATGGAATTACTCTAGCCAATAACGTAAACTTAATTATTCGTCCTAACAATGGTAATTCTATTACCTTCTCTGGAACTGGAATCACCGGTGGGGCGGGATCCTCTTTGACACTAGGGGATGGAAGTTCCACCTATACCAATGCGATTTTATTTAGCGGTGGAACGATTGCCGCGTCGGCCCCGATCCGTGTCAACATCGGAAGCAACGCTCGGTTGAGTTTTGGTTCCGCGAGCGGCTTGGGCGTGACCGTAAATTCCGCCATCGAAAATAACAGTGCCAGTGGTACGGCCCTAACCATTACCAATTCGGCGAGCGGAAATGTACTACTTAACGGGGTCATCAGTGGGAGTAACGGATTAGCCCTCGTAGGGACAACTTCTACATCTGGAAAAATCATTCTGGCAGGGGCCAATACTTATGCCGGGGGGACAACGATTTCGACCGTCGGGCAAGTTCATTATTCTAATAGTGCTGCCTTCGGTTCTGGAACTATCACCATCGCCGGTACTGGAACGAACTACCTCCGTAGTATTACCGCTGCTGGCACGCAAAACATTACCAATAGTGTTACGATCAACTCGGGCAGTATCTTGGCACTAAGCCACAACGGTGGCAGCTCAGTTAATGATACTTGGTCGGGAATTATCGGTGGCGCTGGTTCCCTCCAGCTGGTGACTGGCTCAGATCTGTATTTAACGGGTACGAATAGCTCCTTTAGCGGCAGTTATGCGAGTCTCAGTTCTGGGACGACCTATCTGACCAAAATCGGCATGGCTGGTGCAAATAGTTCGATTGGAACAAATGGGACGATTCTAGTGGGTGGGACAGCGGGCACCTCTCCCACAAAATTTCGTTGGACAGGAAGTGGCAATGAAGTTTCAGACAAACTTTTTTCACTTGTTGGAAACAACGGTCTAGATTTACGGGCGAATGGGGCAACTGACTCCTCTTTGACCATCAATGGTAACATCACTGCGCTCACCGCAACTTCAAGGACTAACTTATTCTCTGCCTATAATGGTACTTCGCTCCTCATTAATGGGCTGATCAATGAGGTCTCTGGTAGCACAAACAAGCTTACGGTGGGACAGTCCAGCTCTGGCACGGTGGTTTTGGGGAACATCAACAACAGTTTCTCCGGGCAGGTCAGCATCACGCAAAGCACAGCGGGTCAAACCACAACCTTGCAAACGGCGAATATTGGTAATGCTGGCGCAAACAGTGCCCTTGGCAAAGCAGGTACGATCAACATGGGTAGCACAAATGAATCAGCCTTTACGGTTCTGAAATACACCGGCGCGGGAGAGATCACCGATAAAATTATTAATCTCTCTGGGACAAACGCGACGGGTCAGACAGTTTCGGGTGGGGCGACGTTGGACCAGTCGGGCAGTGGAAACCTGAAGTTTACCAGTGCCATGACATCAACTGGTGGCACAGGTGCCAAAAAGATTTTCCTGACAGGTTCTACCAGCGGCACAGGGGAATTCGCCGGTGCGATTAGCGATTTCGGGGCGAATACCAACTCGCTGTTGAAAACGGGAACTGGCCAGTGGTCGCTCTCGGGTGCTAACACCTACACGGGTGCTACTGAGGTGAGAGAGGGGACTCTTCGAATCTCCAGTGGAGGATCGATCACCTCCGCCACCACTATCAGTAACTCAGCGACCTTGCTCGTCCACGGCAATGCTGGTGCAGTTACGGTGGACAGTGGAGGTAGCTTGGGTGGATCAGGCAGTGTCGGCGCAATATCGGGATCAGGAACGGTTGGACCTGGGAACAGTCCTGGGATTCTGACAGCGCCGAGCGTGGATCCGACAGCGGGAACCGATTTCAAGTTCGAGTTCACCTCGCTCAATCCGACTTACAGTAGTGCCACAGCGAGTGGAAATGATCTGTTGCATCTGACGAGTAATTCAAGTCCTTTTGCTGGCGGAACATTTGCCTCAGGAAACATCGTTTCGATCTACCTTAACAGCGCGACGATTACGAATAGCCTGCTGGCAGGGACTAACACGACCTTCAGTGGTGGATTCTTCGTGGATGGCACATATGCGCTTGCGTCAGCGTTAACTCCTGCAAGTTTTGCCTACTACACGACAAGTGCCGCCTTGGGAACGGGATCGGCCGTGGATTACAATGGGACGAGTTACTACTTGCTGGACAGCACGATTGCGGCGAAGACAACCTTGTCGGATACGGCAG
Source organism: Verrucomicrobia subdivision 6 bacterium (assembly GCA_945876115.1). Lineage (GTDB taxonomy): Bacteria > Verrucomicrobiota > Verrucomicrobiia > Methylacidiphilales > Verrucolacustridaceae > Verrucolacustris. Next base: position 4,918 of record CAMCNF010000013.1, read on the forward strand.
TAACGGGTGCTGGATTTGCCACGGGGACAGTATCAGGAACGTTGTTGACCTTTAACGCGGTGCCTGAGCCCTCTACGGGTGCTTTACTGGGCTTTGGCTTGGGTGGGCTGGTGCTGACTCGGTTACTGCGTCGGAAGCAGATCTAAGAAAAAAAGCCTCTATATGAACGAACAGACGAACAAAGCTCGGCAAAGTGGAAGAACATTTCTACCACTCCTTCTTGCGGTGGCTGGTCTGTTGGCGGGAGGTTCAGTTAGTTTTGGTGCTGTTGCTTTCGATGCAGATTTTTCTACCTACACACTAGGGACATTGAACGGGCAGAACTCTTGGGCGCAAATAGGGACGACTGCTACGGCAAGTCCAATTCAAGTCATTGCGGCATCTGGGGCAGTCCCTCAATCAATAAGAGTAACGGGTGTTGCCTCTGCTGCCCAATCCTACCGCGATATACCAAGTGCTTCGCGTTTTGATCCGACAACAGGGACTGAAGCGAAAACCTTCTACTACGTTCTGGAAAACTTTAAAGTTATAGCAGCTTTGAATTCAACAACCTCAACTGGACAAGGTTTTTTTGCCTTAACGGGAACTGCAGGTGGAGGCAGTCCTGCTTCCGCTCGACTATTCTTACGTCGATTTGGAGGTGTTACAGCGAACACAACAACTTTTGATTTGGGGGTCAGTGCTACCGGCGCAACTGCAGTTTACGGAGCCACCTCGCTTACAGTTGGTGCATCCTATAAAATCGTGGTGGCTTATACTGCTAATCCGGGACTCGCAAACGATGTCGTAAAAGTCTATGTGAATCCCGTCGGGTTGGATCCCGTTGCATGGACCCATGAAGTAACCCAAACGGCAACGACTGACCCAACTGTATCTTTTAAATCTGTTCAGATAACACCAGGTGCTGTCAGTAACAGCACAAAGATCGATCTGACTATCGGACGCATCATTGTAGGTGACAGCCCATCTGATGTATTGCCTCTCCCCGCGGCTCCTGCTGTTTCCGAGGCAACCGGAATTACAACCAGTGGCTTTACGGCCAACTGGGGCGCCTCCGCTGGTGCGACCAAATACTACCTCGATGTGGCAGAAAATAGTGGATTCACTCCGCTCCTGAGCGGATATCCAAAAGATGTCGGGTCCGTTTCCTCATCCTTAGTGACCGGAACTTTCACAGCTGGCACTACCCTCTACTACCGCGTCCGGGCTTATAACCCTGCTGGGAGCAGCACGGATTCTGCAACGCAAGAAGTAGTCATCACGGATGCCCCAGTGGTCTTGGTTCCCACCGTGACTAATAGCACGACGATCGGCACGGTAACTTGGACCAGTGGTCCGGGTTGGACCCCGAATAATCCAATCAGCACCAACACAGCCACGGTGACTTTTAATGGTCTTCTGACAGGCAATCTGGTGGCGACGAATGATTCGACCGGAAACTTTGTCCTGAATGCCGTCACGAACGCTATTTCTGGATCAGGAAGTCTGACCTATACTGGTGGTACTTTTCAGTTTGTCGCGAACGGAAGCACCAACCCTACATTGACCTTTGCCAACAACACCTTGGTGCAAACCTTCAGCAATAATATCCAAGTCGATGCGGATTTGAAAGTGAGCCAGTCGGGTTCGACTGCAACCAACTCGATATTAGCTGGTCCCATTAACGGCGTGGGAGGAATTTATAAAAGTGGAAACGGTAATGTGTACATTACGCGCAATGATAACACGTTCGATGGGGCCACCACCGTTGGTGCAGGTCAGTTGAGTGTTCTAAATCTCGGGAATGCAGGTTCGCCGAGCTCTTTGGGTAGGAATGCAACGATCTCTTTGGGCAGTGGAACTTCGACGGGTACCTTGCGCTGGGAATCAGTCGCATCGGAGACGTCGGACAAGTCGATTGTCTTGGGTGGTTCGACGGGTGGTGGAACCTTGGACGTTCGAGGAACGAACAATATTCTGACGCTGGACGGTTCAATCAATACCGAAACGAACGCAGGTTCTCGGACCTTTACCGTAACAGGGGATGGCTCAACCACCTTGAATGGTCTAATTTCTGGAAACGCAGCCTTGCGGGTCAACGGTAGCAAGACTCGAACTGTGATATTGGCGAATACGAATAATAGTTTTGGTGGAGTGGTAACGATTGATGGAAACATCAACGGTCAGTCAACAAAGGTACAAGTTCCGGCGATCGGCAATGCAGGATTGAACAGTCCATTGGGTACGAACGGAACCATCAAGATTGGTTCGACTGTTTCTGGATCCTATAACTTTCTCGTATGGTCCAACACTGTGGCGGAGACCAGCGACAAAACAATCAATCTCGCGGGTTCAGCTGGGGGCCATGCTTTGATCAATAACAAAGGGCCGGCCTTGCTCAAGTTCGCGACAGCCCTAACGGCAACGGGAGCTGGAGCGAAAACCTTGTATGCCGATCAGGATGATAGTAATGGGGTGACCGAGTTTGCGGGTGCGATTCCGGATAGCTCGGCTGGGGCCACAGCCATGAATAAGAATGGGGCGGGGACCTTGATTCTGTCGGCGGGCAACACATTCACGGGGGCTTTCACTTTGAAGGGTGGAACGTTGGAGTTGCGAAACGCCCAAAGTTTAGCGGCAGGGAATGTGCTGACTCTTGCCAACAATGGGACTGGGTCGGATCGGGTGAAGGTGGCTTATGCCGGGGCGGGATCGGATCTTGGGAATCTTCTCGCGCAAGCTGACGCGACGATTGATCTGGGAACCGATAACACAGCCGAGATTCGGTTCGGCTCGGCGACTGGATGGACTGCTGGCAAAATTCTAACAATTGCAAACAGCACGGGTGGGGGAAAGATGTATATCCTTAGCCCCACCGGATTAGATCTGTCTCAGATTAAGTCTATGGAAAATCCAACTTGGCCGGCTTCTCTTGACGCAAATGGGTTGTTGATCTTTACGAATCCCGCTCCAGCGAACACAGTCCCTGTCATTACAGCAGCTCAGGGGTTCTCTGTTGCTGAAAACGTATCTTTAGCAACAGTGGTGGGCACGGTGGTAGCGACCGATGCGGACGCCAATTCAACCTTGTCGGGTTGGACGATTGTCTCAGGAAATACAGGTGGAGTCTTTGCGATTAATGCTGCGACCGGACAAATCACTGTTGCGGGAGCTCTGAACTATGAGGGAACGCCATCCTATAGCTTGGGGGTCACCGTTTCTGACGGGACGGCGACGAGTGCGGTGGGGACAGTGGTTGTCACGGTAACTAACGTAGCGGAGTACTCGGATGTCTTTGGTAGCTCCAGTCCGACTGCCGATGATAATGGGGATGGGATTTCAAATCTGATGGCATACGCCTTGGGAGCGACGAGTCCAAGTTCACTGGTCGTTCCGCCCGCACTCAATACTGCGGATCCAACGAAGCTTACGATGACAGCGCTGATTCGGATCAATGACTCGAAGGTAAGCGTGGTGGGTGAATATGGCCTGACGCTAGGGACTTGGGTACCGGGTTCCCCTATCGCGGGTGTGCCAAGTAGTAGCCAAACAGGGGCGGTGGCAGGGGTGACCCAAAGGCAGGACTTCAGCGTATCGCGCGGAACGGATTCAAAGAAGTTCATGCATCTAAAGGCCACGCAGGAATAATGTGAAAAAGCACCACACTTCTCCTTTGAGGAGATGTGTCATTCCCTGTTGGCGAGTTTGGTTATCTTTGATTTTGCTGCTTCCCGCGTTGGGTCGATCTGATCTGATTATTTCTCAAGTCTATGAAGGGTCGAGTTCCGATAGGTATATCGAGATTGCGAACACCGGAACTACCGCTGTAGACCTGTCGGGATACAAGATTGCGATTTGGAAAAAACCAAAGACATCTGGGGACGGCACGACGGATGGAATTATGCCTGCATATGGGACTCTTTCGGGGAGCCTTGCCAGTGGTGCTTGTCGGGTTTTTAAGAATTCCTCTGCGAACAATCCTAGTTATGCCAATACGTCGGCTACTTCGAATTCAGCCTTGGATTTCGATGGAAATGACGCGATTGCGTTGGTCAACACCAGCGGTGTGGTGATCGATCTGTTTGGCGTCGGGATTAACAACAGAGACCAGAATTACTCACGTAAACCTAATGCGACAACAGCATCTGCCTATTTCAATCCGGGGGACTGGACAGCCTCGATCTACACGGTGGCTGATGGAGCCGCATCCACCAGTGGCGATTATTTGGGAGCGTATTATTTTGACACTGCGATCCCTGCGTTGCTCGTCAGTCCGGCCTCGATTAGCGAATTAAGTTCAGCCCTTGGTACAGCTTCTGCATCCCAATCCTACACCTTGACCGGAAGCAACCTGACCCAAACGGTGGCTGTGGCTGTTTCTTCGAGCGATTTTCAGATCAGCACGAACGCCTCGACTGGATTTAGCTTTGGGCTGACCGTGACTCCGGTCGCGGGGCAGCTCCTCCAGACGATCTTCGTCAGGCTTTCTTCCTCTGCAAAGGCAGGCGTTGTGGCGGGAAGCATCAGCCACCTTTCCGGTTCCGCATCGATCGGGTTGCCTTTAAGTGGTCGTGTGCTTTCCTCTGAATCCAAGGCAGGTTTGCGCACGGGGATGCAATTTTCTGTTCCCAGCCCGAGCTTTGTCGAGCAGCCCATCAATGAAGTGGTTACGGTGATTGAGGACACCTCGGGTTCGATCTTAACCCTGCAAGGACTTATCGACAACGCCCGGGCGGCCCAACCTGACAGGTTTATTCTTATTCGCCTCCGAGCCAACACCATATACTCCGTAACTGGGTCACCGTTAATCCTGAGTTCCAAAATGACTTTATCTGGATCGGGGACCACCTTCGCGGCTGGGGCCAGCACTACGGCAGGGAGCCTGGTGCGGATCTCACCAGGATCCACCTTAGTTTCGATTGACCGATTGACCTTGGAGGGTGCAGGAAAAAATCTGTACGGAATTGAGGGAGCCGGAGTGAGTCGAGTGAACGCGGATCGAGTCACAGTGAGAGAAACCGGACTCTCAGGAATTTCTTTTCGAGGACTTGGTTCATCCGTTTTCAACAATGAAATGACCGTGACCCGATGTATCGTTCAGGGCGCGTCGACTGCCGCCGGCATCCATCTTCAGCAGACCACCCAAGGGGTGATCATGGAAAACGAATCTTTCAACAATCGCACTGGAATCCTTCTGGAATATGCGGACCACTGTTTGGTGGTGAACAACCGGGTGGAATACAACGCCACAGACGGCATCTGCCTACAGGATTCCAAAAGCGGAAAAATCGCTAGTAATCTTCTCATCGGTAACCCGGTCGCGCTAGCGACGAGAGGCGCCTCCACCTCCACATCGTCTTCCCACTTCATTTTCCGAAATGAAATTTCTTCAGCTACGACGGGAATTTACTTGGGCCAATCCAAGGACACGCTTTACGGAAACAGCATGGTTGCGGGTGTGGCTACGTCCCTGACCTTTGGCTCTGGTGCGGTGAATCGGGTGATCCAGATTGGGTCCTCCGTTTCCGCATCACTACAGGAATACTTTTACCCGCCGACTCTATCCAATTGGCACACGGATGCCGTTAAAAATGGGCAAGAAAGGGTGGATTTAGTTTCGGACGCTACCACCCTTTCGGCGATCCAGATTGTCTACAACTTGACTCGTGCGAATCAGCCAGGGCGAGTAACGGTGCTGCGGTTGACGGCGCCCATCATCACGGGGGATCAGACGTTGGTGCTTCAAGGGGACACTTGCATTGTATTAGAGGGTAAGATCAACCTGTCCCCCGGAGTGACCGCTTTTCAGGTTGCTGGCACAACGACTGTCCCCTTGAGCTTTATCAGTATTTCGGGAGGCACAATCGATGGCCAGAACACCACAGGACGTTGTGGAATGATCTTTACCGTCTGCTCAAAAGTGTTGGTTGAAGGAGTCAATCTCGTCAATTTCGGATCCAAAGTTACGAGGGTCACTGGATCAGATGTGATCCTTTTTGCGGGTTGCAAGGATCCATGCATCGTGGATTCAAGCACGATCAACGGTGGGGCAGCGCGGGGACTTTGGACCAAAGGGATCACGGGCAGTTCACTCTCGGGCATGCTCTTCATTGATAATGTCGTCTCCGAAGTGAATATGGACGGAATCGATTTTGATGTAGCGACTTCGTCCTCGTCCGCATTCTACAATCTGTCCCAGAACAATATCCGGTATGGAGTGTTTGTGGAGGAAGGGGCTAAAAATATTCAGGTCGTGGGCAATACCTGTAGTGGTAACGATATCGGAATTAATGTCTACGCCTACGATGTGGGTCCAACGGAGCAAAACACCCTGGTCGCTAATGTTCTTTCAGCCAATCGGCGCGGGCTTCGCTTTGGTGCAGCAGACCCCGAGCCCTCCCAAGGGATTCTCACACGGAATAACTTCGCCTTTAACAACCGGATCCAAAACACCACCACCCTAGCAGGAATTGATGCCCAGTCCGACGGTTCGGAAAACTATATCTCACAAAACATTCTCTCTGCAAACGCAGCGGATATTGGCAGCACCAGCACCGCCCTGTTTTTCAACCCATCGAGTTCTTCATCCACAGGGGTTGATGGTGCCGCCCACGCAAACGTTGATTTCGCAAATGGCTTTACCAGCGGAGGCCTGGTCGGGCAACAAGGTTGGCTGACTTATGGAACGAGTAATGCCTCTCCCATTGCTGTTAGCGGCGGGTCGGTCCAGCTCTTGGCCGGGGTGAACTATCAAGCCGCTTATAAGTCTATCACCCCCTACCAATTTGCGGACAACGCATCCGTTCATCTTCGGATTGATATCCAAGTGCAAAGCGCTTCCACGGCTGGTTCCGACTTCTTTCTGGTGACGCGGGAGACGGATTCGGTGACAGGACAACCGATTGGAAAGAGCTACTTCAGGCTTTACGTAAAAGAAGCTCCTGGGGGGGGGGGCTTCCAGATTGGCTGGAATCCGCATGCCGAAACCGGAACCGTCACGCCCCCTGTGCCGACCTATGCAGACACAGTTTTTAGTTTTGGCCGTGATTATCGTCTGGTCCTCCGTTGCGACTCCTTTCCCTCGCGTAATAATGATGACACCTACCTTTTTGTAGATCCGGCGGGTTCGGCGTCCATTCCGCTCCTATCCAGAACGTTGTGGACGGGCAACACCTCTGATGAATTCAGCGCAACCAGTTCCTCAGCGTCTGGCAGGGTACCGGGCTCCCTGAATCTGGTGCTGAGGCAGCAAACCACCAGTACTGCCCCCGCGCTTTCGATGCATGTCAAAAACATCGTGGTCGGCGATGTCTTGAGCGATATAGGGGTGACGGAAGCCAGTCAATCCTTGCCGGTACAAGTCGCTACAGATTTCACCAACAGCAGCACGACTGGTTCGGTGTCTTGGACGGCTGGTCCAAACTGGTCATCGACGCCGCAAAGCTCAACGAACGCCTCGATTCGCTTTCAGGGGGCCCTCACTGGCTCCCTCAACATCAACCAGAATACGGGCGCCAACTTCTTGCTCCACGCGCTGACCAACGCCAACAGCGGGGCTTTCGCCATGAACTTTTCCGGAAGCGCGCTCGAATTCAGTAAAAACGGAACGACCGGCCCGGCGTTGGTCTTTGCCACAGGAGCCACCACCCTTCAGACGTTCAGCAATCCTTTTGTGCTGAACGACACGCTCACCGTCAGCCAATCCAGTTCGGTGGCGTCCAATTCTACACTTGCCGGGGTGATCAGCGGTTCGGGTGGGCTGCGTAAGAGCGGGAACGGATATGTCTACATTACCGAGTCTAACAATAGCTTCGGAGGCGTGGTCACCAACAGTGCGGGTGTCCTCTTTGTCTCATCAATCGGTAACGCCGGGGCCAATAGTTCTCTGGGCACGAATGGGATGATTGTGATGGGGGATGGTTCGGGCACCAATGCGATCCGTACGATCAACCTGACGGCAGAGACTTCGGATAAACTGATCTCGCTGGGGGGCTCGACGATCAACACGCGTATTGAAAACTATTCTGGCGGGGCATTAACCTTGAACGGACCGATCAACACGGTAACGAACGCGGGCAAGGTCCTTTACCTCATCGCCAAGAGCAACAACATAGTCTTAGGCGGATCGATTGCGACAAATACAAGTGCCAGCAACAACCTGAGTCTGATTTTGACCAATAGCACTAATCGAATCCTGACTTTGGCTGCTTCGAATGCTTTTCGTGGGGGTTTGACGCTTGAGAGTGGAGCTTTAAGGGCGACGCATCCTAATTCTTTGGGAACCGGAGACGTTAGATTTTCGCCATCGGTGACGAACGGTGTAATCCTCATAGTGGCCTATCCGGGAAGCGGGGCCGTGCTGGGAAATCTTCTATTGCAAAATACCGCCGCTCTTGACTTGGGCTTGGATCGTTCCTCAGCAATAAAGTTTTCTTCCGGAACAGGATGGACTGCAGGAACCACTTTGATGATCACGAATAGTTCTGGAGGTGGACAGCTCTATATTACGAATACCAACGGGGTAGCTTTGAATCAGATCAAGTCAGCGGAAAACTCCAATGCCATAGCTAGTCTGAATTCGGCGGGGTTATTGACCTTCATAAATCCCGGTCCTGTGAATTCGAAGCCAGCAGTTACTGGAGCTCAGTCTTTTTCTATTTCTGAAAATGTTCCATTCGCGACAGAGGTGGGCACGGTGGTGGCTACGGATGCGGACCCCAATCCGTCACTCTCGGGTTGGACGATTGTTTCAGGGAATTCGGGTGGAGTCTTTGCCATCAACGCTGCAAATGGCCAAATCACTGTAATAGGAACTCTAAACTACGAGGCTACGCAATCCTATGGCTTGGGGGTCACCGTTTCTGACGGGGCCGAGACTAGTGCGGAGGGGACGGTAGTTGTTACCGTGAATGACGTAGCGGAGTACTCGGACCCGGGTTTATTTGGTAGCTCTAATCCGACTGCCGATGACAATGCGGATGGGATTTCAAACCTGATGGCTTATGCCTTGGGAGCGACGAGTCCAAGCTCGATAGTCACTCCTCCCGCACTCAATACTACAGACTCAACGAAACTTACGATTACGGCGCTGATTAGAATCAATGATCCTAAGCTGAGCGTATTTGGTGAATATGGCCTGACGCTAGGGACTTGGGCGACGGATTCTCCGATCGCAGGAGTGGATAGTAGTATCCAGACAGGTGCGGTGGATGGGGTGACCAAAAAGAAGGACTTCAGCGTGCTACGCTCGCCAGATCCAAAGAAGTTCATGCATTTAAAGGCCACGCAAAGCCAGTAAGCTGACACAGCGTAAGTTCAAAATTTACAAAACGAATAAACGATCTCGGGCATGGTTCTTAGAACTTTTTCAACTAAAATTCGCGCTGGAAAAAACGTAAAAAAATAAGATAAGTCACTGAAGAATAATGCATTACGATTAATGCCCCTCGGCGAAGTTGTATTGATAAATCTATATGATTGAAATCAATCATATAAGTGTGTAGGCTGACTTTTTATGAGAGTGGCAAAGAATGTGGTCGAGGCGCGCAGGCAACTGTTGGCCGATCTTTTGCAAAACCAACGCTATCTCCCCCTCGAGCAGATCTGCTCGAGACTTTCGATTAGCGAAGCGACGGCTCGCCGAGATCTGGTTGAGCTCCAGAAGTCGGGAAGGATCAAGCGGACCCCTGGAGGAGCCTTTACCGAATTTTCCGATAAATTTCCCAGCTTTGCGGAAAGGTTGGGCCGAGATCCAGAGAAAAAAAATGCGTTGGCACGGCAAGTTCTGCCCCATCTTGTTTCAGGATCTACGGTTTACATCGATGGAGGAACGACCCCCTATGCGTTGGCCCGACTTTTGCCCGAGGCGGAGATTCCTGGACTAAAAGTTGTGACGAACAGTCTGCCTGTGGTGGAGCTTCTTTCGGGTGGTGACGTCTCGTTGCATATCCTGGGAGGGGACCTATTGGCGAGGCAGTCCCTCTTGATAGGGGAAAGGGCCGTGCGAGCCATGCGGGATTGGAAAATCAACATTTCCATTCTGGGGGCAGAGGGAGTCACGCAGGGAGGAATTTGGAACAGCGCCCCCGAAGTGGTGGCTTTACAAAAAGCGGCGATGGCGAACTCCAAAAAAAGCTTTGTCTTGGTGACAGCAGATAAAATCGGCCATCGGGCGGGCGCGTTGCTGGCTTCATGGGGATGTGGTCTGGAACTGATCACCGATGCCACCGAGCGACAGCTGGCTTCCGCCCGAATCCCTTCCCTGAAAACGGAACGAATATGAAAATATCAGAACGAAATAGACGATGGAGACAACTGGTTGAGCTTTCCCGCCGAATTGGGACGGCGGCAGAATCCTACGCCATTCTTGGAGAAGGAAACACCTCGACCCGATCGGGAAAGGACACCTTTTTGGTGAAGGCCAGCGGAACTTCCTTATCCACGGCAAAAAAGGATTCTTTTACCGAATGTCTTCGGCCAATTTTGGACCCTCTTTGGGAATCGAAGTCCCGTTCCGACACGGAAGTGGATGAAAAACTTCTTGCGGCCAGAGTCGATCTCAAGGCTGGCAAGCCCTCGACCGAGGCACTGTTTCACTCCTACCTCCTCTCTTTGCCTGGGATCGAATGGGTGGCGCACACCCACCCGATTGCGGTGAACGGGATTCTCTGCTCCCCGCGTGCCTCCGATTTTGCAAAGTTTCGGATGTTTCCCGATGAGATTGTCTGTGGAGGAGAGCAGTCGGTTCTGGTGCCCTACACGGATCCAGGCATCCCCTTGGCCAAAGCCATCCGCACAGGGGTGGAGGACTTTGAAAAAGAGCAGGGGAGGTTTCCTCGGATGATTCTTCTGCAAAATCACGGACTCATCGCCATCGGGCCGAGTGCAGGTGCGGTCGAGGCCACGACGAAGATGGCGGAGAAGTCGGCCAAAATATTTCTTGGAGCCGCCTCGCTTGGCGGACCGGTGTTTATGCCCGAAGCCCAAGTTCGGAGAATATCGGGTCGGCCCGATGAACTCTATCGGCAGAAAGTGCTGAAACTAGAATGAGCGCAACCTCCACGCATCATGCGGCGATCGATATCGGGGCGGAAAGCGGACGAGTCATTCTCGGAATCTTGACCGAAGGGCGGTTGACGATTGAGGAGATTCATCGTTTCCCGAACCGCATGAGGGAAAAAGATGGCGGATTGCGGTGGGATCTGCGTCATCTGGAACGGGAAATTCTGGTGGGATTAAGAAAGATGGGGAACAGGGAAATCCCGTTGGATTCGGTTAGTTGTGATACATGGGGTGTGGACATCGTCTATTTGCCGAAGGATGAATCTGCTGCGCAGGATCCTTTTTGCTATCGGGACGGGCGGAACGAAAAGATCTTTCCCCATGTGGTGAAGAAGATTGGTAAGGAGAAAATATTTTCCCAGACGGGATTGCAGTTCATGCCATTCAATACCCTCTATCAATTGGCGGCGGATGTGGAGAGCGGAAGGGCCGAGTTGGGGCAAAGCACGGTCTTTCTGCCTGTAGCGGACTATCTGAACTATTTCTTGGGGGGGCGTCCCGCCAGTGAGGTTTCCTTGGCGAGCACGACACAGTTTTACGATCCCAAGAATCGGAAGTGGGCGGAGGAGCTGGTCGAAGAGGTGGGGATTTCTGCTTCCCTACTTCCTCAGATAGTCCCTTCGGGAACGGTTTTGGGAAAGATTTCGAAAAAGACAGCGCAAGCCACAGGACTTCCCGATTCGTGTCAGGTTGTCGCTTCTTGTTCCCATGACACGGGAGCTTCGGTGGCGGCAGTTCCAGCTGAAGGGATAGGTTGGGCCTATCTAAGTTCTGGAACGTGGTCTCTGCTCGGGGTGGAGAGTGAAAAACCTTGGATGACTCCTGCTTGTGCGGAAGCGGAGCTGACCAACGAAGTTGGCTTGGGCCACACCATACGGCTTTTGAAAAATATCGCTGGTCTTTGGTTGGTTCAAGAGTGCCGAAGGGATTTTGCCACACAGGGGAGAGAGATGGATTACGACAAGATTACGAAGTTGGCGTCCGAGGCGACGCCGCTAGTCACCTTGCTGGATCCTTTTCTTTCCTCGTGGAATGCGCCTGGGGAGATGGGGCGTCGGATTGCGGATTATGCCAAGAGGACGGGACAGTCAATTCCAGGAACCGAGGGTGCATTCATACGATGCTGTTTGGAGAGTCTGGCTTTGGCCTATCGGGAGAGTCTGGAGTCGATCGAGAAGGTCACGGGAGAGAAAATCAAGACCCTGCACATCGTTGGGGGGGGGAGTCAGAACAAGCTTTTGAATCAGATGGCGGCGGATGCAACGGGGCGAACGGTGGTATCGGGACCAGTTGAAGGCACGGCAATTGGGAATCTTCTGATCCAGGCGTACGGGTTGGGGCACCTCAAGAGCCATCAGGAAATACGGCAAGTCGTACGAGCATCTTTTCCGATTGAGACGTTTCAACCCCAATCCAACCCCTTGTGGGAGGAGGCGTGGAAACGTTTCCAGAAACTGCGCGCCCTAAAAGGAAATAAAGAAACATGAAAAACCGTCCAAAAAACCGTTGGCAAGATTCCGTAGCGAAAACCCTCGATCCGGTCGCACGGCTGGTTTACCGCTCGAATTTGATCGGAGAAGATCCGACCCTAACGAACACAGGTGGGGGCAATACCTCGTCTAAGATCATGGAGCAGGATCCGTTGACGGGGAGCGAGACGGAGGTTTTGTGGGTCAAGGGATCGGGCGGAGATCTGCGGACAGCGAAGCGGGACGGTTTTTCTTCCCTCTACATGGAGAAGCTGAAGGGGCTGCAGAAAAACTATTCAGGATCGAAAGTGAAGGGACCAAAGTCGCAGATTGAGGACGACATGGTGGGGGCGTACGCCCACTGCACCTTTAATCTGAATCCTCGGCCGTCCTCCATCGACACTCCGTTGCACGGGTTTGTTCCAGCACGGCATGTGGACCACACCCATCCGAATGCGGCGATCTCTCTCGCGGCTTGTGCCAAGGGTAAAGAACTGACGAAGGAGATTTATGGGGATGAGGTGATTTGGACCGATTGGCAGAGGCCGGGTTTTGATCTGGGTCTGATCTTGGAGAAACTGTGCAAAGATCATCCGAAGGCAAAGGGGGCGATCATGGGTCAACATGGCCTGATCAACTGGCACGAGGACGACAAGATGTGCTACGAGCTGACGCTCGAGCTGGTCGGACGGGCGGCGGAGGCGATTGAAAAGAAGGACCGAGGGGATAAGACGTTTGGTGGTGAAAAATACAAATCACCAATTGAAAAAGAGAGGAAAGCCCTTTGGCTTGCGATTTTGCCTTGGTTGAGGGGGAAGGTATCGGCTCAGCAGCGGATGATTGGAACGGTGCAGGGGGATGCGACGATCCTGCGATTTGTGAATAGCAAGGATGCTCCTCGCTTGGCAGAGATGGGGACCTCCTGCCCAGATCATTTCCTGCGGACGAAGATCAAGCCGCTCTATGTTCCGTGGGATCCGGCGACGGGTGATGCGGCAAAATTGCGGAGTCTTCTGGAGGAGGGACTGGAAGCCTACCGAGCGGACTACAAAAAGTATTACGAGAAGTGTAAGCGGAAGGATTCGCCTGCAATGCGGGATCCGAATCCAACGGTTGTGCTGATCCCCGGGCTAGGGATGGTGGCATGGGGCAAATCGAAGAGTGAATCGAGGGTGACAGCGGAGTTTTACAACTGTGCTGTCGAGGTGATGCGCGGAGCGGAGGCGCTTGGAGGTTATATTAATCTTCCCCAGCAAGAGGCGTTTGATATCGAGTACTGGCAGTTGGAGGAGGCGAAACTTAAGCGGATGCCAGCGGAGCAGGAGTTGGCTAGGCAAGTCATCGCAGTGGTTGGGGCAGGGAGCGGAATCGGCAAGGAGACGGCGCATCGTTTGGCTAAGGAGGGAGCTTCGATTGTCTGTGTGGATCTGAATGAAAAATCGGCTCAAGAAACTTCTGCCGAGCTAGTAAAAAAGCTGGGGGATGGGATTGGAGTGGCGGGCACGGGGATTTCCGGATGCGGTCCGGCGATTGGTCTGGGGGCCAATATTGTAGATCGGAAAAGCGTGGCGGAGATGTTGGGAGAGGCGGTCTACGCCTACGGCGGAATCGATGGAGTCGTGGTGACGGCGGGCATTTTTGTCCCGCCCGACCTTGAGGGAAGAATTCCCGATGAAAAATGGGCGCAGACCTTTGCCATTAACGTAACCGGTTCCTATGTGGTAGCGGATGAGGCGAACAAAATCTTTAAGGCCCAAGGTTTGCCGGCGAGCTTAGTTCTGACAACGAGCGTTAATGCGGTGGTGGCGAAGAAGGGGAGTTTGGCTTACGACACGAGCAAGGCGGCGGCGAATCATCTGGTGCGGGAGTTGGCGATTGAGCTGTCGCCGTTGGTGCGGGTGAATGCGGTGGCTCCGGCGACAGTGGTTCAGGGGAGTGCGATGTTTCCAAGGGATCGGGTGATGGCCTCGCTGGCTAAATATAAAATCCCGTTTTCGGAAAAAGAAGGAGATGAGGAGCTGCGGACGCGACTGGCAGAGTTTTATGCTAAGCGAACGCTGACTCAGTCACCCATCACCCCTGCGGATCAGGCGGAAGCGGCTTTCCTGCTGGTTAGTGCCAAGAGATTTCCACGGACGACGGGTCAGGTGATCCACGTGGATGGCGGTCTGGCGGATGGGTTTTTGCGGTAGGCAGTCCGTGGCTATAAAAATTAGTTAGTGACGCTAAAAACACATCATTCTTAAATTGTAACACGTGTTACAATTTAAGAAGAGGCTTTGGGCCTGCAATCGTGTGGTAAATCGCGCCGGTCGGGGTAGAGACGCAAAGGACGCGAAAGGGGTGATTTTTAATTTTGCCCAGCATTCGCGGGACGCGCTTACGCGCGGATGTTTAATTTTTAATTATTTGTAGCTGGAAGCTTAGGTAGGGGCGGCATCTCCGAGGCCGCCTCGCTGAACTTACGTTCTTTTCCGTTTAGAAAAGAACTAGGACGACCGAGGATGGTCGTCCCTACCGGTGCTGTGGTTTGTGGTAGGGCCGATAGAGCGTTTAGATTTGAGTCGTTGAATCGGCGGATCACAGATGATCCGCCCTACCAGGCATGCAGCGTCCAATCGGCCCAGACGCGGGTATGGGGAAGGCTCCGCAACGCTTAAGTAGGCAAAGTAAGGAAGTAAAAAATGGGATTTGGTTTACTTGTAAAGCAAATATGTGGCTCAGGAGATAAAAAGTGCAAGCACATCGTAGACAGTTAAATACAAACCGTTTTCACTAATAATAAACTATAGTAGTAAATATAATTAGACATTCAGTAAGGTTGACTTATAGTTTCTTTTGGTGAGAGTTGTATATCGAATTCGAACGTTCCTATCGATTTGTTGTCTAAATAAGGAGATATGAAGACTATGGCTATAAGTACATCGGCAAAAACCCGTCCCTCCGCTTCGTTTTTTACTTTTTCTTCAGCCCGCCTTTCAGTCTTCGCAGTGGCTTTACTAAGTCTGGTTTCTTTTTCCATCGGTCATGCCCAGAGTGCCTGGGTCGATCAAACGTTCACCGACTACACGCCCGGCGCGACTCTCAACACCACATTGTCGCCCACTTTGATCACCAATAGCGGTGTGCCCACTCTCTATACGACGATCACCAATGATAGCGGCAATAACAATATGGCTAGGTACCAGAAAGCGACCACCACTGGAGGATCTCAGGTCATGTTTGCCTTTTCTCCGACGAACGAAATGACAGCGAGGGTTAGTGGATACGTCTCCTTCAAGATCAAACAAAACCTTAATCCAACTATTGCAACCAATTTGTCCTTCGATGTTGGAATCGGAGATACCAACCTCGCCACAACCACATCAAGTACAGCGACTCGTTTTATTGGCGTCTCGTTCTTTCAGAGCACCAGCTCCAACAACATCCAGATCAAATCTGGAGCAAATAAAATTTCCACCAATACCTACACCGTTTCAACTACCTACCCTAAGGTCCAGATCTGGTTCAACGATAGCGATAGCACCACGATGCCCTACACCGATCCCTCGGGTGCCTCGCAAAACTTGTCTACAAACAGCTTTGTGGTCTACCTCGGGACCACGCTCCTGACTCCCTCGGCTTCTGGAACGGCATTGGCCGGTGCCGGTGGCGCGAGCCTTAATATCGGCAAAATAGGATTCAGCGCCGCATCTACAGGTGCAATTGATTTTAATTTTGACGATGTCTACGCGGCTGGCTCTGCTCCGGTGGTGGCATCCATCCCCATCACCAGCTTGACGACCGCCTCCGCCATGAATCTGTATTCCTTCTCCTTTCCAGTGCAAGCGGATGGTGCGACCAGCTACAGTGCGTCGGGTTTGCCCAACGGACTTTCGATCAATCCCACGACTGGGGTGATCGGCGGAATTCCCGACGTTAGCAACGTAACCGCCGTCTTTAATGCCACGATCAATGTCAGTGGCCCTGGGGGAGTCACAGGGACCGGACCGCTCGCCATTACTGTGAATCCTTATTCGGCTTCTGCGCCAGTTATCACCCCAAGTACAGCAACAGCCAGCGGTAATGTCTCTGTTACCTTTAACTACCAGATCCCCGCATCAAACACACCCCGAAGCTATGCTCTTGCTTCGGGAACTCTTCCCGGCGGGCTGACCCTGAATACCAGTACCGGTCTGATCAGTGGAATACCTACCTCAATCACCCCCGACGGCGGAACCACCGTTACCTTGACAGCAGAGAACCCCTCAGGCACGAGTTCAGAGCAGACCCTGACCATCAGCATTGGTATTGCCCCACCCAATATCTTCACGGGGAGCAACACCAACCTCAGCACAACTAGTAGCTGGAGTCTGGGCAGTGCCCCTACTTCACAGAATAACTCAGGATCCTACACCGACCTAGTCTTTAGCTCTAGTGTGTATTCCTTAACTACCCCGACTGCAAATGTGTTTGGAAAATCTTGGAACGTGACCAATGGTAGTAGTTATACGTTCAGCTCCGTAAACATCACTCAGACGACGTTTAAGATCGGAAATAATAATCCAGTTGTTACCCCGTTTTATAATTCGGTGGCCGCTTCGAATGATGTGCTGGTTTACCTCACCGGTGGATCGAGCCTGACGTTTTCGCCCTCGAATACAACGGTTGGAGCGCCAGCGTCTTTAGTTTCTCTGTTCAATAGTGGTAGCCTAGAGATTGGAAGTGGATCTGTTCTCAATATCAATGCCTCACTGATTGATGATGGAAAACGCTCGATCACTAAGAAGGGTGCAGGAACCTTGATTTTAGGCACAAGCAATACCTATAGAGGCGGCACGATTGTCGAAGCAGGTATTGTGAATGCCGATGGAGTGAACGCCCTGGGGACAGGGGCAGTGACGGTGAGTGGCGGAACTTTAAATATTGCCCAGTCGAACGCTTATACGGGTATCACCACTCTCAGTTCTGGGAATTTAGTGGTCAACAATAGTCAGGGATTGGGGACTGAGGCGATGACATTAGCGGGGGGAACACTAGCAAACACAGTCGACTTAGACCTGAGTCATATCATTTTGGTCCCCACGACTAGCGGGAGTATCACCTTTGATAAGCTAGATGGCTCGAAGACAACAATCAACGGGGCCACCACGCTGAATGTAGCGAATCAGACAACCCTGAGCACCTACACTTTAGTAGGGAACAGCGATACCAATAATTTGGTTACTAAGAAGGGATTGGGGACTTTATGGCTAAGAGGGGGAGGGGCGACAACTGTGATGGGCGGTTGGCGGGTGGAAGCTGGAACTCTCTACGTCAGCACCACAGCGAGTAGTGGAACTGGAACGGGTACGGTGACGATGGCAGGTGGTAACTTAAAGTTCAGCAAAGGGGTTAGTAGCACGGGGACTTATACAGGGCAGGGTCAAGACACTGCGCTTCAAGTCTTGGCGGATACAACCATCACCCTTGATCCGAATCCCCTCACCCTCGCGAGCAATAACACGGTAAGTTTCACTAACTTAATTGCTGGGCAACAGACGATTTACGTGGTGAAAGGTGATCTTACCAAATCGAGTGCCACGGATGTGGGCTACACCGATCCATTGATCACCTTCTCTCAGGCTAGCCTTAGTGGTTCGGCGACGACCTTCGATGTGGCTGCGAATGTGCAAACAACACTGCAAGCGGCAACAGGATTGGGTGGGGTAACCAAGACAGGTAGCGGCAAGCTTACGCTTGCCAATAACACGAGCCTTTATGCGGCCAAGGCGACGGCAACTCTTACGAGCGATGCGGTGACTTCCATCGCGGTGACGTATTCGGGGGATAGTTCCCATCTTTACACCACCGCTCCGGTAGTGACGATTGCTGCACCAGCTTCAGGCACAACGGCCACGGCGACCGCGATTCTTACCGATGGTTTGGTTACATCTCTGACCATCGACAATGGAGGTACCGGATACACTTCTGCACCCAATGTGAACATCGCCAGCCCTGCGCCGGTGCCCAACAGCTATAGTGGGGCTACTACCATAAACGCAGGAACGCTTGCCCTGAGCGGAAGCCAAGCGTCTGGGTTGGCCTTCGCTACTGCTTCTGTCTTGGAGACGGCTTTGGTATCCAGTAATTCACCAACGACGACGGGTGCAATCGCTTTTGCCAGTGGGTCCAAGGTTCGCCCGGTTGGAGATCCTACTCTTCCATCTTACACACTGGTCACCGCTGCAGGCGGGATCACTGGGACTCCTGCGCTTGAGACACCCATCCCTGGATATGCGCTGATCATAGAGGGGACTTCACTAAAGCTGAACGTAGGAAACGCGAACACAGCCCCAGTCATCACAGCAGCTCAGGGGTTCTCTGTTGCTGAAAACGTAGCTTTGGCGACCGTGGTGGGCACGGTGGTAGCGACCGATGCGGACGCCAATTCAACCTTGTCGGGTTGGACGATTGTTTCAGGAAATACGGGAAGTGCCTTTGCGATTAATGCTGCGACCGGACAAATCACAGTTGCGGGAGCTCTAAACTGCGAGGGAACGCCATCCTACAGCTTGGGGGTCACCGTTTCTGACGGGACCGCGACGAGTGCTGCGGCCACGGTGGTTGTCACGGTGACTAACGTTGCGGAGTACTCGGATGTCTTTGGTAGTTCTAGTCCGACTGCCGATGATAATGGAGATGGAATTTCAAACTTGATGGCGTATGCCTTGGGAGCGACGAGTGCAAGCTCAGTGGTCGTTCCGCCAGCACTCAACACTGCGGATCCAACGAAGCTTACGATGACAGCGCTGATTCGGATCAATGATCCTAAGGTAAGCGTAGTGGGTGTATATGGACTGCTGCCAGGGACTTGGGTGACGGGTTCCCCTATCACGGGTGCACCAAGTAGTAGCCAAACAGGGGCGGTGGCAGGGGTGACCCAAAGGCAGGACTTCAGCGTATCTCGCGGAACGGATTCAAAGAAGTTCATGTATCTGAAGGCCACGCAGGCTCCGTAAATAGTTTTTAGATTTTGATTACAACGGGCTGGAGGCGAAAAGCTTCCAGCCCGTTCTGTTTTCAGATGAAGATGGAGCATAGGTAGTGGCGGCATCTCCGAGGCCGCCTCGATGAGTTTACGTTCTTTTCTGTTTAGAAAAGAACTAGGACGACCGAGGATGGTCGTCCCTACCGGTGTTGTGGTTTGTGGTTAGGGTCCCCCGCGCCCCGCAGTTGCGGCCCCGACGCTAGTCGGGGTAGAGACGCAGACGCGCCCTGAGGTGATGAGTCGCGAGTAGGAGGGGTGGAGGAGCGGGAGGAACATTATGGCTTTATGCATAATGTCGAAATGTGGGGGGGTGGAAGTGGCCTAGGTGGGTTTCAGGGGAGCTACTAGGTGAGGTGGATCTATTGGTAACCTCTTATCCATCCGCTTAATACGATAAGCTTGCTATAGAAATAAAGGCAAATTGTGCTATAATTGTAAGTAATGAAGGTTTTTACCTCTCCAAAGGGGTGTGTCTTAGCGTACTGCTTGGCCATCCTTGGCTGTCTTGGGAATTCTTCCAGTGCCCAAGATATTTTGATTGGTTGGGATTTGCCGGAAAACTCGACTGTCACTTCGGTAAGCTCTGCAAGTACGGTTGCCGGGGTTGTGGGGCCGAAGTCTTTCGCCATGGCTTCAGGTCTTTCCGCCAACGTCTTTTCCTCCCAGCCATATGCATGGGGCGCGAGCAGTTGGACTCCAGACGGGACACTTCCTGGGCCGAACGCCACGACCAACAACGACTACTTTTCCTTTGGAATCCAGGCCGATACCGGAAAAAAAATAACGATTTCAGGAATCTCCCGGCTGATTCTGCAGGTCAGCGCATCCGGGCCAAAGAAATGGTCTCTCCTGTATTCTGAAAGCAATAGTAACTCTGCCTTTGATCCGTCTCCGCTGCGTAACTATGGCCCATTCGACGTGGCAAACCCTGCGAACGCAGGCGAGATTCTGGATACTGATATCACGGCTCTTGTGAATGCCGCGATCGCCGCAAACCCGATCATTCTCACGGCGGGAAAGACAGGATATTTTCGATTGCTCGGCTTCGGTGGAACCGGCACGAGCGGTAGCGGTCGGATTGTGGCCAATGCTCCAGCGAGTACGTGGGATTTTGCCCTGACTGGAAAGGTGGAGGATATGCCCAAGACTTCCCAAACGATTACTTTTTCATCCTTCGGCCGTGCGCTTTTGGGAGACGAGCCGCTGTCGCTAGGTGCGTCGGCCAGTTCGGGGCTGGCCGTCACTTATGTTTCTTCCGATCCCTCGGTGGCTGAGTTCTCGAACAACTCCCTGATTCTGAAAAAGGTCGGAACTACTTTTATTACGGCCAGCCAGGCGGGCAACATCGACTACTATCCGGCTACCGATGTCAGCCAGACCCTCACTGTTAGTCAGCCACAACCTTCTGATTATCTGACATCTCGTTACCCCGTCACCACTACCTATGGAATAGAGTATCGGGTCGTGAACGACTACAAAGGGGTCCCCACAACTCTTGCTTTCGATCTGTATCGGCGGATGGGTACACCTGCCGCTGCCCAACCCGTTGTCATTATGATCCACGGGGGAGGGTACAGCGCCTCGTCGGCTGGCCGAAACCAAACCTATATTGTGAGTCTGGCCAACCAACTGGCGGCACGTGGATTTCAAGCTATCTCCATCGACTATCGGCTGCGGGCCTCAGCCGACCGAACCACTGATGCCACCCAGCTCCCGGCTCTGCGGGATGCGGCAGCTGATACCTTGGAGGCGGTGAAGTTTGTTCGGGCCAACGCAGCAGCCTACGGCTGGGATCCCAACGCTATCTTTGTTCTGGGAGGATCGGCAGGTGGTCGCATTGCCGCTTTGCTCGCAGTCAGAGAAAGTGGGGACCAAGGAGGGCTTTCCACGTCGGATCCGATGTCCACCACTTCTCCTGCTTCCTCGGTCACGTCCGATGCAACCGCCGTGTATGACCGGAGCGGCATGGTCGCCTCCGCCGTTCTCTTTGGGGGCCCGGAGACAACCTTCCGCGCCTACACCGTGAACTCATCCGACCTGCCTTGTATCATGGTTCACGGAACGTACGACGGGAATACCGATCAGGTCGGTTCGATCGACACCTATGGTTCGGTGGATCTATATAAGCAACTCGTAGCGGTAGGGGTGCCATCGGAACTTCATTTGCTCAATGGTTATGGGCACCAGTTTGACACTAGTTTGGGAGCCTATGCATCGGTTGATGCAATTCCTACAGTCGCGGATTTGACGGCGCGATTTTTCATCAAACAGTGGGAGAG
>CAMCNF010000014.1 GCA_945876115.1 Verrucomicrobia subdivision 6 bacterium
CCTTGCGGAAACTGATTCAGCTGAATCAAGCAGGAAGAATGGAGGACTTGGCTGTTCCCCCTGGAAATCGACTGGAAGGGTTGCAAGGAAAGCGAAAGGGAGAGTATTCCATAAGGATTAATCAGCAGTGGAGGTTGGTGTTTCGATGGTGTGGAAACGGAGCCGAGGGCGTTCAGATTGAAGACTACCATTGACGAGGTTGTATAACGCGGTACGTTATAGTCATGAAACCCCCGATCTTCCCAGGCGAGATTCTGCTGGAGGAGTATCTCCTCCCAATGGGTATATCGCAAAATGGCATGGCCCGCGCTGTGGGGGTCCCTCCCCGTGCGATTAATGAGATTGTCCTTGGAAAGCGTGCCATCACACCGGTGATGTCGATTCGGTTTGGGAAATTCTTCCATCAGTCAGAAAACTTCTGGCATGGATTGCAGGTGGAGTGTGATTTCCGTGCTCTTGCGGGTGAGCGCAAAAAGATCATTGCCCAAGTGAAGCCTGCTAGAAAACTAGTTGCGGCTTAAGGGAGGAAGTAGGAATGAAACTGGTTGTGGCGGTGACGGGGGCGAGTGGTTCGATTTATGCGCAACGATTGCTTGGGCAGATCGCCAAGGCGAAGGAGGTGGAGGAGTGTCATGTTGTGCTGAGTCAGTACGCGCCTGAAGTGGCGGCGACGGAGTTAGGGGCGCAGGGTTTAAAGATTCCCAAGGGGATGAAGTTATATGGGGATAAGACGATGCAGGTGCCTTTTGCGAGTGGATCGGCTCGTTTCGAGGCGATGGTGATTGTGCCGTGTTCGATGGGCATGCTGGGGCGGATTGCGCACGGGTACAGCGACGGAACGATTGCGCGCTCGGCCGATGTGTTTCTGAAGGAAAAGAGGAAGTTGATTTTGGTGCCACGGGAGACCCCATGGAACTTAGTGCAGGCGCGGAATGTGGTGACCTTGTTGGAGGCCGGCGCGGTGATGTTACCAGCGGTTCCCTCCTTTTACGGGCGTCCGAAATCGGTGGAGGATGTGGTGGACACGGTGGTGGCAAGGATCTTGGATCACCTAGGATTGCGGAATGAGCTGGTGACAAGATGGAAAAGTAAGCAGGGGGAGAAGGACTAGCATGGAGAATTTAAGTTCAGCTTAAGATTGGAATGCGGGTGGGGAGCGGGATATTGTTGAGGGATGTCTTATGCCGTAGTGGAGACGATTGCGGGGGTGCCCGTAGTGCACCGAGAGAATCAGGAGGCTCCTGGGGTGGCGGTGGGACTTTTTTACCCTGCAGGTTCGCGTTGGGAAAATACGGAGGAGCATGGGGCGGCCCATTTTGTGGAGCATCTCCTATTTAAAGGGACGGAGAAGCACAGTTGTAAGGAGCTGAGTCGGGCGGTGGAGGGGCGGGGCGGAGATTTAAATGCGTTTACGGGGGAAGAGACGCTTTGTTTGCACGGACGGGTTCCGGCGGGTCATGGCCCGATGCTGATTTCTCTTTTAGCGGAGATGGCCTTGAGTTCGACTTTTCCCAAAGACGAAGTGGAGAGGGAGAGGGGGGTGATTACGGAGGAGATTCGGATGATGGACGATCAGCCTGCGGTGGTGGCGGGGGAGGCGCTGAATGCGTTGCTCTGGCCTGAGCAGGCTTTGGGGCGACCGATTGCGGGAACGATTGCCTCGGTGGGAGGAATACCGAGGAAGGGGTTGATGGGGTACTGGGAGAGAAGAATTCGAGGAGTTCGACCGGTGCTGGCGATTGCTGGGGGAATGAGTTTGGAGGAGGTTCGAAAGACGGCGAAGGCGGCTCTGCGCCGATCCAGCCCGACGGCAAGTGGGGAACCGATTCCCGCGAAGCGAGTACGCTCGAGCACGGTTCGAGTGGTGGCGGTGGCTAAGCCCGTGGCTCAGGTGAATGTGACATTAGGAATTTATGCTTTTCGCCGTCAGGATCCGCGACGGCATGGGTTGCGGATGTTGAGTGTTATTTTGGGCGAGGCGATGAGTTCGCGTCTCTTCCAGCGTTTGAGGGAGGAGCAGGGATTGGTCTATTCGGTTTCCAGCGGGGTTCATCTCCAGCGTGATGACGGGGCTTTTTATATCTCGGCAGGGTTGGAGCCAGGAAATTTGAGCAAGGCCTTGGGTTTGATTGCGGCGGAGTTAAAGTCCTTGGCGGCGAAGGGTCCAGGAGCGGCGGAGTTAAAACGGGCGAAGGACTATGTGACGGGGCAGTTTGCGCTTGGGTTGGAGGGGACGAGTCAGCAGATGTTCTGGATTGGTGATTCGATGCTGACGCGCGGTCGGGTGGTGGAACCAAAAGAGGCGATAGAGAAGTTGGCGGCGGTGGACGCGAAGATCGTTAAGGAAGTGGCCCAAGAGTTATTTCAGCCAGGCCGGATAGGGGTAGCGGCGTCAGGGCCAGAGATGGACGCGGCGAAGTTGGCGTCGGCGGCGCAATCTTTGGGATGAGGATGAAAAAGCTGGAACGATTGGCGGCGGCGTTGCCCAAAGCTGAGCTGCATGTTCATCTGGAAGGGACATTGGAGCCGGAGATGACGTTTCATCTCGCTCGAAAACATAAGACGAAGTTTCGTTTTCCTAATGCGGAGGCTTTGCGTCAGGCGTATCAGTTTAAGGATCTGCAGTCTTTTTTAGATTTGTATTACGAGGGGGCGGGAGTGTTGCGGGATCGGGAGGATTTTCATGTTTTAACGATGGCTTATTTAGAGAAGGCGGTGCGTGACGGGATTTGGCATGTGGAACCTTTTTTTGATCCGCAAACTCACACGGCTCGTGGGGTGGCGATGAAGGAGGTGGTGGAGGGAATTGTGGGGGCTTTAAAGGAGGGAGAGAAAAGGCACGGTGTGACCTGGCGTTTGATTCCCTGTTTTCTTCGGCATCTGACGGAAGCGGAGGCGATGAAGACATTTGAGGAGATGCTTCCGTTTCGTGAGCATTTTACGGCGGTGGGGCTGGATTCTTCAGAGAAGGGGAATCCGCCAGCTAAGTTTGAGCGAGTGTTTGCGCAAGTTCGGGATACGGGGTTGAAGGTGGTGGCGCATGCGGGGGAGGAGGGACCGGCGGAGTGGATACGGGAGGCGTTGGAGAGGTTGCAGGCGGTGAGGATTGATCATGGGGTGCGCTGTGTTGAGGATGCTGAGTTGGTGAAGGAGTTGGTGGAGAAGCAGATTCCTTTGACGACATGTCCGCTTTCTAATGTGCGGTTGTGCGTGTACTCGGATTTGGGGAAGCATCCGCTGAAGCAACTTCTAGAAGCGGGGGTAAGTGTGACGGCGAACTCGGATGACCCGCCTTATTTCGGAGGTTATCTATTGGAGAACTGGTTGGCTTGTTCGAGGGAGTTGCAATTGGAGGAAAGGCATTTGGTGCAGTTAGCAAAAAATTCGTTCACGGGCAGTTTTCTATCGGAAAAAGAGAAAGCGCAGTGGATTACTAAAATTGATCGGGTGGTTTCCTCTTTGGGTGGAGGGAGTTCTTCTTGAATCCTCTGGCGGCGGTGGTGCGGGGTGATTTTGGGCCTGGGGTAGTTTATTTGGGGTACGAGCCAGAGTTAATCTTGGCGGGAGGTCCTGGGGAGACGGGGCGATTGGAGGAGGAGTTGGCTCGGAGATTGAGGAGGGGGGCGGCTTGGGATCGGCCCCATCCTGGGGGAGCGGCGATTGGGGGTTTTGATTTTGAGGGGAACTGGCATTTTTCCTTTTTTCCGGATTTGGTGGCTCGGTCTTTGGGTGAGCTGTGGCCTGAGCGGGAGGAACTGGGGGTGAGGGCGGAGGGGGAAGAGGGGTGGAGTTGTCGGACTGGGTCTGAGGAGTATGGGAGGATGGTGCGGGAGGCGCAGGAGGAGATTCGGCGTGGACAGATTTATCAAGTGAACTTGGCTCGGTTTTTGCATCGAAGGGTGGTGGGACTTGATCCTTGGGAATTTTTTCGTTGTCTTTGGAGAGCGGGCCAAGCGCCGCGGAGTTTTTTTTATCGGATGGGAGAAAAGGCGTTGGCGGGGGCGTCGATGGAGCTTTTCTTGGGGATTGAGGGGGATCGGGTGATCACGCAACCGATTAAAGGGACGAGAGCTAGAGTGCATGGGAGGGAGGGGGACGAGCGGGCGGTACTGGAATTGGGGACTGACCCGAAGGAGGTAGCGGAGTTGGTTATGATAACTGATTTATTGCGCAACGATTTGGGGGCGATTTGCGGTTATGGTTCGGTGGAGGTGAGGGATTTGGTGAGGAGCCGGAGTTACTCGCATGTGCATCATCTTTACTCCTCGATTCAAGGGACATTGCGGGAGGGGTTGGGGGTGGTGGAGGCGGTGCGGCAGTGTTTGCCTGGTGGATCGGTAACGGGGGCGCCGAAGAGGAGGGCGGTAGAGATTTTGCGAAAGTTGGAAATGGAACCGCGGGGGTTTTACACGGGGGCGGTAGGGTATTTTGGGTATGACGGTACGGCGAGATTTGCGATGGGGATTCGGATGGCGGAGATCGACGGGGAGAATGTGCGGTGTGGGATTGGCAGTGGGATCACGATCGGTTCGGATCCGCAGGCGGAGTATGAGGAGACGAGGGCGAAGGCTCGGGTGATGATGGAGGCGATGGCGGCGTATGAGGCGACCCAGGGGGTAAAAGCGTGAGTTTAAGTGAGATTCCGATTCGCGATGCTGGATTTCGGCATGGGGTGGGTGTTTTTGAAACGGTGCGGGTGGAAAAGGGAAAGGCGCGATGGAGGGATTGGCACGAGGAGTCGATTCGGGAAGGGGCAAAAGTGTTGGGGTTGGAGGTGGAGGTGGAGAACTTGAGAAAGATTCCTAAAGGGGATGGGTTGTGGAGGTGGTTTGTGACGGAGACGGGGACGAGGAGTTGGTGGAGTGAGGGGATTGAGTTGGCGCCTGAAAGCTATGAGTTGGATTTGGCCACGACGGGAATCTGGTCTAGTTCGTGGGAGGCGAGGTACAAGACTTTGAGTTATCTGAATCGGATTCAGGCGAGACGGGAGGGAAGTAGTCCGACTGAGGAGCGAGTGATGTTGAACGAGAAAGGAGAGGTGGCGTCGGTTGC
The DNA here is from genome assembly GCA_945876115.1 of Verrucomicrobia subdivision 6 bacterium. GTDB lineage: Bacteria > Verrucomicrobiota > Verrucomicrobiia > Methylacidiphilales > Verrucolacustridaceae > Verrucolacustris. Next base: position 5,053 of record CAMCNF010000014.1, read on the forward strand.
GATGGGAAATCTTTTCTGGGTGAAGGAGGGGAAGTTGCGAACGCCGGCGAGGGAGTGTGGGTGTCGCGGGGGGGTGGTACGGAGGTGGATCGTGGAGCGCAGTGGGCGGGAGGTGAAGGAGGGGAGATGGAGGAAGGAGGAGTTGGATGGGGCGGAGGAGATTTTTCTGACGAATGCGCGGATTGGAATTACGCCAGTACGATCGTGGAGAGGAAAGAGGCTGGGAATGGCGGCGGTGGCGGCGGGGTTGAGAAAAGCTTTTTGGGCGGAGTAGGTGGGGATTGAGGTGGAGGGATGGGTGGCGTAGGGTGAAAGCTCTATGCGTTGGACTCAGACGGTACTTAATACTTTGCGAGATGCGCCCGCGGAAGCGGAGATTGCGAGTCATCGTCTGCTTTTGCGGACGGGATTAGTGCGAAAGTTGGCCAGTGGGTTGTATAGTTTTCTGCCCTTGGGATTGAGGGCACTACGGAAGGTGGAAAAGATTGTACGGGAAGAGATGGATCGGGCGGGTGGATTAGAGATTTTGATGCCAGCGTTACAACCGCCTGATTTGTGGGAGAAGAGTGGAAGGATTCAGGCGGCGGCGGACGTGCTATTTCATGTGAAGGATCATCAGGATAGGCGTTGGATTTTGGGGCCGACCCATGAGGAGGTGGTGACGGCGTTGGTAGCGGGGGAGGTGCAGAGTTATCGGCAGTTGCCGCGGACGCTGTATCAGATTCAGACGAAGTATCGGGATGAGATTCGGCCTCGGTTTGGGTTGATGCGGGCACGGGAATTCATCATGAAGGATGCTTATAGTTTCGATGCGGAGGATGGGGCGGCGCGGATGAGTTATGAAGCGATGGTAGGGGCTTATCGGAAGATTTTTGCGAGGGTGGGGCTGGATGCGTTGCAGGTGGAAGCGGATACGGGGGTAATGGGAGGTGCGAGTTCGCATGAATTTTGCGTGTTGGCGGAGATTGGCGAGGGAGAGGTGGTAACGGAGGAGGATGGCGGGTATGCGGCGGCGATGGAGAAAGCGGAGGGAAAGGCGGCGGAAAGGAATGGTTTAGCGGGGGATTTGGAAAAGATGGCAACGCCTGGGGTAAAAACGATTGCGGATTTGGCAGGGGAGAAATTTGGGATTGCGGCTAAGGATCAGGTGAAGACCTTGGTCTATACGGATGGGAAAGCGGTGGCATTGATTTTAGTGCGTGGTGATGATGAGGTGCAGGAGGCGAAGTTGCCTTCGCTTTTGGGTGCGGGTTGGAGGACGGCAGGGAGTGCGGAGATTGTGAAAGTGCTCGGGGCGCAACCTGGGAGTTTAGGAGCGGTGGCCTCGAGCTTGGAGGGAAAGAGTTTGACGGTGGTGGCCGACATGGGATTGAAAGGGCAGAAGGGGATGACGACCGGGGCAAATGAGGATGGATTTCATTTCAAGGGGGTGGATGTGGAGAGGGATTTGCGGGTGGATCGTTGGGCGGATGTTCGGAAGGTACGGGAGGGTGACCTATCGGTCTCTGGAAAGAAGCTGAAGGTGAGCCGAGGAATTGAGGTGGGGCACGCCTTTTTATTGGGAACAAAGTATAGTGAAGCTTTGGGAGCAAAATTTCTGGATCCGCAGGGGAAGCAGCAACCGGTGGTGATGGGTTGTTATGGGATTGGGGTGACGCGGACTTTGCAGGCGGTGATTGAGGTGCATCAGGACAAGGAGGGGATTCGGTGGCCGGCGTCGGTTTCGCCTTATACGGTGATGCTGGTGACCTTGGATTTAGCGGATCCTGCGGTGAAGGAGGCGACGGATCGTTTGGTGGATTCGTTAGAAAAAGCGGGAATTGATTATTTGTGGGATGACCGAGATGAGAGGCCGGGGGTGAAGTTCAAGGATGCGGATTTGTTAGGTTTTCCTTGGAGAATTACGGTGGGATCGAAGGCGGTGGCGAAAGGCGGGGTGGAGATTAAGTGTCGGCGCACGGGGGTGATGGAAATGATTCCGCCGATGGAGGTGGGGTCGTGGGTGCAGAACAAGCTGGCGGCTGGGGGGGGATAGTTTTTCGGTGGTGCTGGGAATTAAAGCTGAAGAGAATATTAGGAAATCGGCATGGCTCATCTCCACGAAAAAATCGATTTTACAGTGAGCCTTTTCATTGTGGAGAAGGGAAAGTTGCTTCTGATCCACCACCGGAAATTGGGTCGGTGGTTACCGATTGGGGGTCATATTGAGTTAGACGAGGATCCTGAACAAGCGGCGTATCGGGAGGGGAGGGAGGAGAGTGGATTGGAGATTGAGTTAATCGGGGAGCGACCGCCGACGACGGGTCCTGGAACGCGGGCTTTGATTCGGCCGAGATTTTTGGATATTCACCGAGTAAGTGAGACGCACGAGCATGTGGGGATCATGTATTTGGCTCGGCCGAAGAGTGGGCAGGTGACTTTGGCGGAGGGGGAGCACTATGAGATTCGTTGGTGCACTTTGGCGGATTTAGATGAACTGCTTCCTCCGATGAGTGAGGCGGTGAAGTACTATTGTCGAGTTGCGATTAAGGAGATGGAGGAGAATTAAGCCAGTGGGCGAGTGAGGTGGGTAGGTCGGTCAGCGGAAGACGAGGTAAAAAGCTAGGGCGAGCATGGCGACGTCGATGATAATAGAAATGGCTCCAACCGATCTTTGGATGGGAGTAACAGTGCCAGGTTTTTGTTCTAAATCTTTGGCCCCTCCATGGAAATAGACCAAGGTTGAGAAGATGAGGGCAATCCAGAGGGCAACGATGACGGTGGGAATATTATTGACGAGATCGACGCCCCGCGGAAAAAACCAGGGAAGAGAGGCCAATGGAATTGAAGCGATCATCATGTAATTAGCTTAACAAGCAAAAATACTAAAGCAAACTAAAATCTATATATATTTCGGAATTGAAATTTGACCTCTGACCCTGAGGTAGTTGGTGGAAATGGCGGGTATTTTAATCGGGGTTTGGTTTTGGCGTCGGAAGGTTTGTCGAAGCGAAGGATGATTCAGGTGGGGCGGATTGACTGCGGGTGAAGCTTTTTGTAGGCTTTGGCCAAAGGGGAATTGATTTATGGACCAACGTGGAGAAGAACGAACATTACGATCGGAAAAGGTGCAAATCGAAAGAAAGACCTTCTTTTTAGATTTGAAAGAGAATGATCGGGGCCGATTTTTGCGGATCACTGAAGACGTGGGCGGGCGAAGGGATCGGATCATCATGCCTTCGACGGGGATGGAGGATTTTGCGCGGGCGTTGGATGATCTAATTATTTTCGAGCAGGAAGAGCTGGGCCCGCAGAAGTTTTAGAGCGAGAGGGTGGGTCTACGGTTTGTTGGGGGGTTGGCTGAGGAGTTCTAAAGCTTTGGCGGCGGCCAGGCGGACGTCTTTGGGGGACGAGGGATCGGCGATAATCTTTTGGAGGAGGGGGGTGGAGTCTTTGTCGCGGAGGAGGCCGAGTGCGATGAGGGCGACGACCCGAACATCTGGATCGGGATCGGCGGTGGCGAGGCGAAGGGCGGGGACGACGCGAGGGTCTTTGACGCGGACGGCAGACTTAACCACTTCGACACGTTCGATACCGAGAGGATTTGCGACTTCGGCCAGAAGGATATCCAGGCCGTGGCCATCATTGAGGCGAGCGAGGGCGAGGGCGGCAACGACTTGGGTGGTGCGATCTTTTGATTGGAGGGCGGGGAGGTAGGCATTGGGTGTCGAGCGAGTGGCGAGTTCGAGAAGAGAACGGCGGGCGAAACGGCGGACATAGGAGTCGCGGTCGGAGAGCATGGAAAAGAGAGTGGGGATGGCGGAGGGGTCGGCGCGACTTCCGAAAAGGCGAGCGGCGGCGGCGCGGGTGAGCCAATCGGAATCTTGGCTTGCTTGGCGGAGAAGGGGGAGAGCTTCTGTAGTGGAAAGAATCTGGGTTGCTTCGAGGGCGGCGCGTCGGACGGTGGGATCGGAATCTTGGAGGGCGGTGGTGAGGAGGGAAGCGGGAGAGGGGCGGGTAGGCGGGTGGAGGGCGAGGGCGCGGAGGGCGAGAGCGCGGATGGCGGGGGAGGAGTCGTGGAGGGGTTGGCGGTAGGGTTGGGCGGAGGGGTTGGCTTGGAGGATTTGGCTGGCCTCGGCGGCAGCGAGTTCAGGTTGCCCTGCGAGAAGGTTGAGGTAGAGGCGTTCTTGGCGGAGCGAGAGGCTTTCGGGGAATTGGCGAAAAGCGGTAGCGAGAGATTCTTGGGCTTGGGGGAGGTTGCCTTGCTGACAGAGCTGATGGATTTGGCGGGCAAGGTGGGTGTCGGGACGAGAGCAGGCGGTGAGGGTGAGGGCTAGAAGGAGGATAAGGCGGTGCACGACTAAGATTATAAGGAAGTGGGCGATGAAGGGAGAAAGAAAGATTAGGGATGGGACGAAGGGGGTCTTAAGAAAAAGAGCCGCCGCACGAGACCTCCGCAAGAGCGAGGGGCGCGGGCGGCGGTTCAACCACCAAGGGATAGAAGGGGGGGTTAGGCCAAGCGAACGAGGCCCTCTTGACCGACGAGTTTGCGGAAATACTCCGGAAAGTTTTCCTCTTTGAGTAGGCGTTGGCGAAGTTTGGCCAGGGCAGAGTTTTGGATCTGGCGAACACGTTCCCGGGTGACGCTGAGTTTGTTGCCGACTTCCTCAAGAGTGCGTTCGACGGAGTTATCCAAGCCGAAGCGAAGTTGAAGAATCTGGACTTCGCGGGAGGTGAGGGTTTGGAGAGAGCGGGAGACGGCGTCACGGAAATCGTTGCGCTCGTGCTCTGCGGTAGGATCGACGGCGGCAGTATCGGCGAGGAGATCGCCGAGGGTACTGCCGTCGCCATCGATGCCGATGGTGGTGTCGAGGGAGACGGTACCTGAGGAGATTTCCCGCAATTTAGTGACGCGACGAGGTTCCACTTGGAGTTCATCGGCGAGTTCGACGTCGGTGGGTTCGCGACCCAGTTCGGCGCCTAGGGCTGAGCTGACGCGGCGAAGGCGTTGGATCTTGTCGACAAGATGAACGGGAAGGCGAACGGTTTTGCTTTGAGTGGCGAGTGCACGGCGGATTGACTGTTTGATCCACCAGCAGGCATAGGTGCTGAAGCGGACATCCCGCTTGGGATCGAAGCGGTCGACTGCTTTCATCAGGCCGAGGTTTCCTTCGGAGATAAGATCGAGAAGGGGAAGACCGCAGTGGTTGTAATCGGCGGCGAGTTTTACAACGAGACGGAGGTTAGACTTGATCATGAGTTCGCGTGCGGAGGCGTCGCCACGGCGGACGCGTTTGGCGAGGGTGACCTCTTCGGTGCGATTAAGGAGGGGGGTTTCGCCTATGCCCTTAAGGTAGGCCTGGAGAGTAGCGGGAAGTTCGACATGGGGATTGGGGAGCTTGGTTTCTCGGGTTGCTGGAGTTTTTGTATTCATACTAGGTTAGACCGGCGTGAGTGCGGAACGTTCGGACTTATTTTTTAGGGGTCAGTTCTTCTCGAGGAGTGGGGGGGGTGGGGAGGCACATGGAAAGGAAGGTCATTTGACTTGGCGTGACTCTTTTCTAGCGTGGAAAGAGTGAATCGTTTGCAATCGAGATTGATTTTGAGACCTCGGCCTGACTGGCTAGGGGCGGATCGTGATCTGGAGCAGGAGTTGAAGGAGGTTGAAAGGCGGATTTTGCATCAAGCGTCCTTATTCGATCCTGGGGCGGAGGCTTACGTTCGATATGCATTGGAAGGGGGGGGGAAAAGGTTGAGGCCTGCGTTGGTTTTGCTGGCGGGGAAAGTGGCGGGGGGGTGGAGTGATTCGATTCGGGATTTGGCGGTGATTGTGGAGTTGGTGCATGTGGCGTCGTTGGTGCACGACGATGTGTTGGATCAAGCGGAACTACGGCGCTCGCGGGCGACGTGTAACGCGAAGTGGGGGGTAGAGCTTTCGGTATTGCTGGGGGACGCGCTTTTTTCGCACGGGCTGGAGCTGGCGACGAAGTTGGAGGATGCGGAGGTGGCGCGGAAGATTGCGGAGGCGTCGAGGAATCTGTGTGAGGGGGAGATTTTGCAAACGCAGAGGAGATTTGATTTAAAGATGTCGGTTGCAGATTATTTACACATGGTGGGTTTAAAGACGGGGGCTTTATTTCGAGTAGCGGCGGAGGTTCCTTTCCTAGTTTACGAGGTAGCGGAATCGAAGAGGGAAGCGGCGCGATCCTTTGGGAATCAACTGGGGGTGGCCTACCAGATTTACGATGATTGTTTGGATTTGTATGGGACGGATGAGGCGAGCGGAAAGACTTTGGGGACTGATTTACGGAAGGGGAAGTGGACCTTGCCGGTGTTGCATGCGTTGCAGACGTTGCCAAAGGAAGATTCGGAGAAGTTGCGGGCACAGTTGGTGGAGGAGGATATTGGGGTGGAGGAGGTGGCAGAGAAAGTAAGTGCGGCGGGCGGGTTGAAATTTGCTTTACGCAAGGCGGTGGAGCTTTTGGAGAGGGCGAAAGTGGACTTGAAGGTTTTTGGGGAGGGAAAGGATGCGGGAAAGTTGGTGGAGATGACCGAGCGGTTGGCGGGGTATTTGAAGACGGCTGGGGGGTAGGGTTGTTTGAACTTTTCGGGGTGGGGGGGTAGTAGGTAGGGTCTAACTTAATGTCGGTCACCCCTGCCCAGTTGCCCGATTTAGAGAATGGTCCAACTGATGAGGAGTTAGTGGTATCCACGGTGGGGGGAAACTTGGCATCGTATGATGAATTGATTCGTCGATTTCAATCGCGGTTGTACGGGGTGATTTATCATTTGACGTCGAACCATGAGGATACGAACGACATGTTGATGGAGGTTTTTGATAAGGCGTACCGGAGTTTGCCGACGTTTCGAGGGCAGTCATCGTTTTATACCTGGATCTATCGAATCGCGATTAATCGGACTTTTAACTTCTTGGAGAAGAGGAAAAGACGGCAGGGAGCGATGAGTTTAAATGAGTTAGATGAGGATGGTTTACCGAAGTTCGATATGCCTGATACTATTGCTAGAAACAATCCAGTTAAGTCCACAATGCTCAACGAGTTGCAAAATAAATTGAACGAATCGATGCTTTGCCTGTCGAAAGAACATAGAACAGTGGTAACCCTTTATGATATACAAGGACTTGCACATGCGGAAATTGCCAAGATCATGGGATGCACGGAAGGAACAGTACGTTCCCGCCTGCACTATGCTCACAAGCAGTTGCAGAAATCGCTTGGCATTTACCTGCGAAGGTAAAATGATAGGAGACAGCTGAGATGAAACAAAACGACGACTTCACGCAACTTCAGAAACTTCTTCAATTGAAGAGGCACGAGACTCCTGGTCAGGAGTATTTCAGCCGTTTTGTGGATGCATTTCACCAGTACCAGCGCCGCGAGATTCTCCGTGAGGAGCCTTGGTATTCGAAAGTGGTGGAGGTTCTCTTCGAGCCTTGGTTGGCGGGAATTCCTCGCCTGGCTACAGTAGGCGCATCGGCGGCCCTGCTGGTGGTAGGAATTGCATTTTTCCTTGGGCCAGTTGGGCCCAACTCTAGCCAGTTGGCGGACGGCAAAGTCGCCCATGAGCGGGGTATTATGGTGGCTTCGAATCAAAGTGATGACTCCCTTCAGATCCAGCCTGAGCTGATTGAAACCGCCGCTGGCGGTGAGGGGACACAACTTCGCCCTCTCTACGTGAATGGGCACGGTGCAGTGGCTTATGATTCTCGGCTCGCGTTCTAAGATTGCGATTTTCGCGCTTCTCTTCATCGGCCTCGCTCTGGTGGGCTTGGTGGGTGGGAGAGCGTATTATCTTTCGAAGCAAGGACCCGCGGGGGTTGCCGCTGTAATCACTTCTCAAGCGGAAGCGAATGTGGCGGCCGCTACGGCTCTGACTCCGACGGCGCCGAGCGAACCGAGGCCTGTCGGGACAGGAGTCTTCGACCAAATTGCGGCGGAGGTAAGTGGCGTTTATGAGAAAGCTGCCCCCACAGTGGTGCGGGTCAGGGCAACCGATGGGCCTGAACAGTTGGCTGGAACGGGATTCTTTATCGATGGGGAAGGAACTATTTTAACGGCATATGCGGTGGTGGGTCAGGCGGAATCGGTTTCGGTGGAAGTAAATGGACGGACTTTTGCGGGTAAGATCATTGGTCGAGATCCGCGGAGTGGAGTGGCGGTACTGAAGATTAACGCCACAAAGACGCCTCACCTTGAATTTGGCGACGGGTTACGCCTTCGGCCAGCGTCGGCGATTGTGAGTGTGGCTTTCCCTTATGATTTAAAAGCGGAACCCACATTTGGTTTTGTGGCTGGATTTGATGTGAAGTATCTCACGCGGTTTTTTGCAACGACCCATCTGAGGGCGAATTTACCGATTAAGCCAGGGCAGATCGGTGGACCTCTGCTGGACAGTCAGGGGAAGGTGGTGGGGGTATTGATGTTGGAGATCGATGAGGGAAAAGCGTGTTATGCCTTGCCGATTGAAGCGGCGTCCAAAGTAGCGGCAGACATTCAGAAGTATGGGGAACCGCGACACGGGTGGATGGGGGTGGGGGTGATGCCGGATCGGAGTCGGCCGGAGCGTGGGGCCCCTGTATTTGTGGATCGTCTTTACAAGGGAACACCTGCGGAGAAGAGCGGGTTGAAAGCGGGAGATGAAGTGATTTCGATTGGAGACAAACCAGTGAGAGAACCTTCGGACGTGCTGGATGCGGCTTTCTTCTCGCAGGTGGGGGGCAAAGTTCCGGTAAAAGTGAAGCGGGACGGGAAAGAGCAGATTTTCACGATTACGGTTTCGGCACGGCCAGATAGTTCGCGGATTGTGGAGCCTGCCCCGCTTTTCCCTAACCCGTCCGGCGGGCCAGCCTCTCAAGGGGTGCCGGTTAAAGCGAACCGCTAACCCTCTCCGCCTTTTGCGCGGTTCCATTCTGTGGACAGAGTTTTTGGTGTAGGTTTTCGTTATGGAGTTTAAAAATACCGCACTGATTTTGGCGGGTCATGGTTCAACCCTCCTTCGCTCAGTCTCGACAAGCTCGCTGAGCTTCGGAGGGTTGGATGCTTAAAGAAACAGCGCTGATCCTTGCAGGCCACGGCTCAACCAAAAATGCGGAATCGAGTCGGTTTACGAGGGAGACAGCTCATCGTTTGCGGGAGAGGGGAATCTTTGCGGAGGTAAGGGCGGGATTTTGGAAGGAGGAACCATCTTTTGCTGATGCCTTGAGGGGTTTGCAGTCGAAGAGGGCTGTGGTGGTACCGTGGTTTTTGGCGAAGGGGTATTTCACGACCCAGATTCTGCCGCGGGAATTTGGAGAGACGGCAGGAGTGGAGTGTCGGGTGACGGAGCCCCTTGGATCAAGGCCAGAGATTTTAGAGCTGGTGTTGGGAAGAGCGGAAAAATTGTGTCGGATAAAAAAACATCAGAATCGGGATGTTTGTGTTTTGATAGCGAGTCACGGGACGGGGTTGCATGCAGGATCGAGGCGAGCGGCGGAGGATTTAGCGGTGGGTTTAAGCAAAAAGGGTTATCGAAGTGTGCGGGCGGTTTTTTTGGAAGAGGAGCCGAGGATTGCGGACTGGAGGAAAGTCGTGGCCGAGGATGGACCGGTTGTGGTGTTGCCCCATTTTTTGGCGGGTGGATTGCACGGTTCGGAGGATGTGCCTGGGTTGTTGGGTTTAAGTTCGGGGGCGGAGGGGTGGTCGGAGGTAGGAGGGAGGGAGATCGGGTATGGAGCGGCTCTGGGCAGGCCGGAGGAGATGGAGGAGATGGTGATAAGATTGGCGAGTACGATTTGAACCCCTTGTCTCAATCTGGGTGGATTGGTCAGATTCTGTGGAGGGTGGATGGGTTGGGGTTCGAGGTGAGGCACGAAAGGGATGGGGATGGTTACGTGGATCTTCTTCGGAGGGTGGAGACTCTGATGGAGTTGGAGGAGGTGGTGAGGAGAGATGGGGAGGGGAGGTACCGTCCATTGCGTGGAGAGATGAATCTGGTGCAGGGGTGGTTTTATCGGGCGAAGAGTAGCGAGGAGTTAAGGGAGGTGCTGGAGGTGATTTATCCAGGAGCTGTGGGAAATTGGGAGGCGGAGCGAGAGGGAAGATTGGTTCAGGGCGATTGGAAGGGGGCGGCGAAGAGGCAGACGGGTCGGGTGCAGAAGTTAATAGAGAATGGGGAAAAATCGGTAGAAAGAGCCGAGAAAGAGCTTTGTCAGGGGCGGTGTGGGAAGAGTCCGCTTTGGGCGGGCAAAAAGTGCAGAGCGGAGGTGGGAAGAATCCCGCTGGTCTGTGTCGAACCGTGTCCGATATTTTGGGATGTGGCGCTAGCCAGCGACAATTAACCGAAGAGGCCTTTTTTCTTAGGTTTGGCAAGGGCTACGCGGGTTGGGTCACGAGCATTTTGCACCGCCTCTTCTGGGGTGATCAAACCAGATTCCACTAGATCATCCAAACAGGCATCGATTGTGCGCATGCCATCGCGTCCGCCGATTTCCATAACTCCAACAATCTGCTCCATTCGCCCCGTGCGCAGGCAGGCAGAGATCGCTGGCGAGGCAGTTAAAATTTCGGAAGCCAGTACGCGTCCTTGACCGTCTGCTTTGGGGAGCAGGCGCTGGGAGATAACCGCTTGGAGTCCGTTACCGAGTTGGGCGCGGATTTGCGGGAGCATTTCTGCGCCAAACATTTCGAGAATACGGTCGAGGGCTTTGACTGGGTCGGAGGCGTGGAAGGTGGCGAGAACCAAGTGGCCTGTTTCAGCTGCCTGCAGTGCGATTTGAACCGATTCTTGGTCACGGAGTTCGGTCACGGCAATAACATCTGGGTCTTGGCGCAAGGCGTGGCGAAGACCGGAAGAAAAAGAGCGGGTGTCTTTGCCAACTTCCCGCTGTTTAATCAAAGAGAGAGCGGGAGGAAAAACGTATTCGATTGGATCTTCGAGAACTACGATCACCCCTGTGCGCGTCCGGGAAATTTCTTCGATCATAGCTGCCATGGTGGTGGATTTGCCTGAGCCGGTTGCCCCTGTGATTAGAACGAGCCCTTCCTCGAGATCGCATAATTTTCGAACGACCGGGGGAAGGCCTAGCTGCTCAAGGGATGGATTGCTTCGGTTGATGAAGCGGAAGGCGGCTTCAACGGTGCCGCGGGAAAAGTGGGCGTTCCCGCGGAGTCGTCCAATTCCCGCTACATCCATGGAGAAATCTAGATCCAGCTCAGATTCTAACTTGGCGCGTTGAGTTTCGGTGAGGACACTGAAAGTAATCTCACGACATTGGCGGGGAGACATCGGGGGGTGAGGAAGGGAGTGGATGACTCCTTGGACACGGCAGGCGGGAGGCTGGCCTGCAGTGAAGTGAAGATCGGAAGCACCCCGTTGTTTCGCTTCTTCGAGAAGTTGAAGAATATTTAAATCGTCCATGGTTAATCCTGTTCGACTTGGAAGGCCTGGCTGGAGATGCCCATGGAGGCTCGGCGGAATTCGTCGGCCATGGGGGCAGCTGCTAGGGCCTCTTCCATGGAGATGTGGCCGTCGCGGAGGGCTTGGACGAGAGATGTGGTCATGGATCGATTTTCTGGAGACTGAGAAATCTGCATAAAGTCTACCAGTTCGGTGCCGCCTCCGTTTCGGATCCATTGGCGTGTAGCGGCCTGATTTTCGAAATGCTCGGCCACGAGAAAGAGTCTTTTGGACAAGCCTCGAACGAGTTGTTGGGTGAAGACCCCGACAAGCTGCGCGGCGAGAAGGGCAGAGGCGTCTTCTCTTTCGGCTGGGCTGAAGATGCGGTGGAGGCGTTCGACGGCCTCGGCGGCGCTCCCGCTATGGACAGAGGCGAGGACAAGGTGACCAGTTTCTGCGGCTTGCAGGGCGGTGCTCGCGGAAACGGAATCTCTGATCTCACCTAAGAGAATGATGTCGGGACTTTGGCGGAGGGCGCGACGGAGGCCTTCGGCAAAGGAGGGGGTATCGGCCCCTACTTCTCTCTGGGTAAAGCGGCAGAGGTTTTCTTGAAAGAGATATTCGACAGGATCTTCAATGGTGATGATGTGGCGGGTAGTAGTTTGATTAAGCCATTCGAGGCCCGCGGCCAGCGTGGTGGATTTTCCGGTCCCAGTGGATCCGGTTACGAGAATGAGTCCCGATGGGCGCGTGAACCACTTTTGCAGAAGTTCTGTGGGCAGGCCGAGCTCTTCCATTGAGGGAATCTGGGTCTTGATGTTGCGAAGAACGGCACCGCGGATACCGAGTTGGCGATGGAGGTTTACGCGGAAGCGAAGGCCTGAGCGGGTGACTAAGCTCGCATCGTGATCGGTGGCATCGGGTTTGGCGCCACAGGCAGACCAGAGGTGGCCAAGAAGGTCCTCGTTGGCGGGGACAGTTTCTAGGGGGGTAAGTTGGTCGCCCAGACGAACGAAAGGGATTGCGCCCTCGCGCAGAAAAAGGTCGCTCGCTCCAGCTTGGAGGCAGGACTCGCAAAGTGATTCCAGAACTTCCATACCTAATGGATGATGTTCCTAAATCGATTCCATTCCAAGCTCCGCGGAGGTGGCCGATGAGTCACGGATCCAATGGGCACCATAGGTCAGAACCGCTCGGTCCGCGGATGGTGGAGTTTTTTTCGAAAGGGGGGAAGTTAGGGGCGGCGAAGGGGTATGAGCCGAGGCCTGGTCAGGCGACGATGGCGGGGAAGGTGGCGGAGGTAATCGAGGGGAAGAGACATCTGGTGGTGGAAGCAGGAACGGGCACGGGGAAGAGTTTGGCTTACCTGGTGCCAGCGGCGTATGCGGCGGAGGAGTTGGGTAAAAAAGCGATCATCAGCACTTATACCATCCATTTGCAGGAGCAGTTGTTTGGGAAAGATGTGCCGATTGTGCAGTCGCTGGTGCCATTTGAGTTTACCGCGGCTTTGCTTAAGGGAAGGCACAACTATCTTTGTCCGCACCGACTGAAGAAGGCGCAGCAGCATCAAGGGGATCTTTTTGCCACGGGGCAGGCGGAGCAGTTGAGGGGATTAGTGGACTGGGCGGGGAAGACGAATGATGGAACACTATCGGATATTCATTTTAAAGTGGATGCGGCGGTGTGGGCTCAAGTAGCTAGCGAGGCGTTTGCTTGTACGCCGAGGCATTGTGGAGGTCCGACGGGCTGTTTTTATCAGAAGGCGCGGGCAAAAATTCTCGATGCCAAGGTGGTGATTCTGAATCATGCGCTACTTTTCGGGTTATTGGCCGGATCGGAGGAGGCGGAGGATTCGCCGAGTGAGGGGTATCTCTTTCCTAACGATTTTCTGGTTTTGGATGAGGCGCACGAGGTGGAGGATGTGGCGGCAAAGGCGTTGGGGTTGGAGGTGCGGTTGGGATCGCTGCGGTTTTTGCTGCAGCGACTGGTCCATCCGAGAACGAAGAAAGGAGTCTTGGCCAGGATTGGGGATGGAAATGCGGTCAAAGCGACGTTGGGAGTGTTGGGGATTTTAGAGGATTCGTTTGAAGAGATTTTGGAAAGTGCGGGGTTGAAGGGGCCAGGGCAGAAAAGGGTGAGGCAACAGCTCGGGGTGAAGAGTGAGTTGGGACATCGCTTAATGGATGTGCGGGCTCAGTTGCTGAAGTTGGCGGAGGATGCGGGGGATGGGGAGGAGCGGAACGAATTGAAGGATCATGCGAGGCGTTTGGAGGGGAGCGCCTTTGGACTGGGAGAGTTTTTGAAGATGAGTCGGGAGGGGCACGCGTATTGGGTGGAGAGGAGAGTGGCGGAGGAGGGTCGGGCGCAACGGGGGGAGATGAGTTTGCACGCTTCGCCAGTGGAGGTGGCGGCAAGGTTGGAAGAGCTGGTTTTCAGGCCGAGTTGCACGACGGTGATGACGAGTGCGACGTTAGATGTGGGGAGAGGATTGGAGTTTTTTGCAAAGAGAGTGGGGGCGGCGGAGGCTGAGACACTTTTGGTGGAGTCGCCCTTTGATTATGAGAGTCAGATGCGGGTTTATCTTCCGAAAGGGATGCCTGAACCATCGGAGGGAGCGAGGTTTCAGGAGGCGTTGGAGGGATGGATTCAGCGTTTTGTGGGGATGACGAAAGGAAAGGCATTTGTGCTGTTTACGAGTCGGGCGATGTTACGCAAAACGGCGGAGGGGATGGCGGGATGGTTTGAGGAGAAGGGATGGAAGTTGCTGGTACAGGATAAGGGGAACTCGAGGACGCGTTTGTTGAAGGAGTTTAAGGAGGATCGGGACAGTGTGTTATTTGGAACGGACAGTTTCTGGCAGGGGGTGGATGTGCCTGGAGAGGCGTTATCGAATGTGATTTTGACGCGGTTACCGTTTTCGGTGCCTGACGAACCGTTGTTTGAAGCGAGGTGTGAGAGAATTAAGGAGTTGGGTGGGGAGCCGTTTCGGGATTTGCAGCTGCCTGAAGCAATATTGAAGTTTCGGCAGGGGGTAGGGAGATTAATTAGAAGTCGGGAAGATCGAGGGCAGATTGCGGTACTGGACGGGAGGATATTGAGTCGGCGCTATGGGAAAAGTTTTCTAAAGATCCTGCCTGAGTGTCCCGTGGAGATTGTGGGAGATGAGGGGGGAGATGTCTAATTTTTGATTGCGGATGGTGAATATTGAATTTTCAATGGGAAGAGAGGAGGCGGGTCTCGTGGGGTCCGTAGGGCAGGAAGAGGGAGGGTGAGGAATAGGTTGTAAGGAGGAAAGTAACCCCTTAATAAATAACCTATGTATCGAGCTCTGTTTCTCGGTCTGGTCTTGGGTTCGGGGATGTTGTGGGCAGGGGCGCCGATGGATTTAGATTCTCCGTTTGAGCAAACGGCGTTAGTGAAAGAAAACACTGGTGAGATCACTGAAAAAATTGTTCTTAAGGGCAAACTCAATGGTGCTGTTTTAGAGCTCCAAAAAGTGGATGGAGGTATTTTTGTCATACCGAAAGGACAGATCCTTGCGATTTTGCCAAAACTACCCAAGCCCGAAGCTGTCTACTTAAAAAGCGATGCCCATCGTGCCCTAGCTGTGTTGATAGAAGCACAAAAACTTTTTCCCGATCGGGTTGAGGTAACAACATCTACGATCGCTGAATGGGATAAGCTTTCCCGTCAGACGACTCAGGCAGATGAAATGGAGCGAAAAGCCCTTGAGGAGTGGTTTCAGTCTGCTGCTAAAATATCGCCAAACGCGAAAATGGATGAGATTCGAGCCTTGGGTGAACAAGGGGAGTCCTTTGCTGGAAAGTTTCCCGATGAGGAAAAGAGGATCCATGAACAAGTCAAAGGGCTAAGGGAACTTTCGAAAATTGATCTCTCGAAAATAGCAACCCCTGCTTTTCAAATCGGGAACTTTGGCGACAGTTTTGTCCCAGGGGCGATCCTTTGGGTGATTTTGGTGGTTCCCTTAATTATTTTCATTATTGGCGTTTCGGGCGCGATTCAAGGATTCAAGGAGCGGCTTCCTATGGCTGGGTTGCTTAGGATTGTCTTGGCATTGATCGCGGGTGGCTTGCTAGGTCTAGTGCTTTGGCCTGAAGACATAAAGTTAGGCTCAAATGCCGAAAATACTGAAATTCATAGCTCTGCCCAGAGAGGGTTTTGGCTCTCGCGTAACACAATCGAGCAGTGGGTAGATCAGCCTTCACATAAGGTGAATGTTCCAAGTGAGGCGTGGTTAGGATTTATTTCAGGCACTCTTCAGGCAGGAGCGGAGGATCTCTCCACACTATTTTGGTGCTTGGAAAAGCCGTGGATTACAAGAGAGAACAAGCAGCTCATTATTGTTCAGCCACTTGTATTCAAGATTTTGCCAATCAATTTAAAATTCATTTTTTCAGAGCCATCCAAAGGGCAGTCATGGACTGATGTAGATTTGATAGGTTTTAAAATAGGCCGTCTTCCACTTGGAAAACTTGTGGGTGGCTTCGCATTACAGGCGCTCTCTGTTGGCTATGAGGGGGTGCGATCAGGATTCGCTTTGGATAAAGGGGTTCGTTGGGTGATAGGTTCAGATGAGACGCTGATAGTTGAAATTCCCTCTGCACGTAAAAAAAGACCCGTAGTAAAAGACTCGGTAAGTGCAAAAGAATTAGCCGAAGTGTTTGATCAGGGATTTGGGGATATTTATAAGGGTAAGTATATAACGGTTGAGGGGGATTTAATTGAGGTGCAAAGCAGAAGAGAGATCGTCGGTGGAGATACCTTTAAAAGGGAGGACCCCTTCGACGAATTTTATTTAGATGGATTGCCAGTTGACGGTATTCGCAGAGTGGCACTCAAGATTCGGTGTCAGCTTAAGTCCGAAAAGACTTTCTTTTTAGACGGGAAAGGTGATCTTTTTGAAGGTTCGCCTATCCCGCAGAATCCTCGCACTGACATCCCAGTCCTGCGCAAGGGCATCTCGGGCACAAAAATTAGGATTAGTGCTGGAAGAGTCGAGTCTGAAGGATCTGAGCGCAGGTTAATTAATATTTACGACTGTCGTAAGCTTGAAGGGTATGAAGCCGGAGAATGGAAAGTGCTTTGGGCAGCACCAGGTGCTAAATGAAAACAGCTACTGTCATATCAAGAAAATACTCAAACTCGTTTTTACGTAGTCGGCGCGGCGGTTTTGGTGTTTGAGGTAGTAGGCGTGCTCCCAGAGGTCGATTCCGTAGATCAAGGTGGCGGATTCCATCAGTGGTGAGTCTTGGTTGGGGTAGGCCTTAATGAAAAGTTTTCCTTCTTTGTTTCGGGCGAACCAAGCCCATCCGCTGCCAAATATTCCCATGGCGGTTTTGGTCATCTCCTCTTTCCATTTCTCGTAAGTACCAAAAGATTCATCGATTTCCTTGGCTAGTTTGCCTTCAGGCTTCTTACCGGGGCTGGCCAATGTTTTCCAAAGGTGGGAGTGGTTGGCGTGGCCTCCAGCATTATTGCGGACGGTAGTGCGGATTTCGGTCGGGACTGCATCTAGATTAGATAAAAGTTCTTCGAGAGATTTTTTCTGGAGGTCGGGATAGGGGGCGATGGCTTTGTTGAGGTTGTTGACGTAGGCGGCGTGGTGCTTGTCGTGATGCAGGGTCATCGTCTCGGCATCGATATAGGGCTCAAGCGCATTGGGTGCGTAGGGGAGAGGGGGGAGGGTGAAGAGCCCTCCTTCGCTCAGTCTCGGCAAGCCTTGCTGAGCTACGGAGGGTTCGGCTTGGGAGATGGAGGGGAGGAGTCGAGCAGCGAGGGCGGAGCCGAGGAGTAGTTTAAGGAGATTACGGCGGGAGAGGTTGGTCATAGGGGAATGATGGTCGGTTGGGTGGAGAGGTGGCAAGGGGATCCCGCGCCCCGCGTTCACGGGACATAGATGCGGATTTCAGATTGCTCACGTCAAGGTCGCAAAGGACGCTAACCCTCCTTCGCTCAGTCTCGGTAAACCTCGCTGAGCTTTGGAGGGCGCCCGCAGCGGGCGGGTGGGGAAGTTGGTTTTAAAGTTGGAGGCTTAGGTAGGGGCGGCATCTCCGAGGCCGCCTAGCTGGGCGATCGGGTCCCGCGGTTGCGGGACGCAGACGCGCGTATTGAGCGCAGGCGTGCTAGGGACAGCCCGCCCTACCTGAGTTTAGGGTGTGTGGGGTTAGGGTCCCCGCGCCCTGTGTTTGGGACACGTCACCGCGTTCGCGGGACACGCTTACGCGTGGATGTTTAGAACTGGTTGAGGCGGTCGAGGAGGGCGCGGAGTCTGCCGAGATTGCGACGATTGAAAGGGACGCAGAGGCGGGCGAGGGAGGCGAGTTCGGGTTCATTGGCTTCCTCGGGGTAGGGTGCGCAGGTGGTGATGAGGGTATCGGGACGGAGAATATCGTGAAAATCTTCGTTGAGACGGACGAGAGCGCCTCCGGGGATTTGTCGGTGGATGCGAATGAGCATGACGTCGCCGACATAGCGATAGGAGTGAAAGTTGTAGTAGAAGTTGACCACTTCCCGGCGGGCGAATTCGAGATCGTCGGTAACTTTGAAGAGGGTGAAGTCTTCTTCGGAGATGAGACCATCTCCGAGTAAGTGTTCGCGCATATATTTCTCGAAGGTTTTCCAGAAATTGCCGCGGGAGGCATCGACCATGATGAGAGGGATGATGTTGGTTTTGCCTGTTTGCATCAGAGTGAAAGATTCGAAGGCTTCATCCATGGTACCGAACCCGCCAGGAAAGAGGGCGATGGCATCGGAGTGTTTGACGAAGTTGAGTTTGCGGGTGAAGAAATATTTGAAGGTGAAAAGTTTGCTATCGCCGCGGATAGTTTCGTTGGGTTCCTGTTCGAACGGGAGTTCGATGTTGAGGGCGAAGCCGTGTTTGCGTCCAGCGCCTGCTTGGGCGGCACCCATGATTCCTTCTCCCCCGCCCGTGATGACCATATAGCCAGCTTCTTGCATGAGTTGGCCGAAACGGTGGGCCGCTTTGTAGGTGGGGGATGTGGGTTGGGTGCGGGCGGATCCGAAGACGGAGATTTTTTTGATACCGCGATAGGGGGCGAAGACTTGGTTGGCGTCTTTGATTTCGCGCATGACGCGTTTGAATTGTTTGAGGTCGCCTTGATTGGTGCCATCTGAGGCCAGGCCGACAATCATGGAGATCATCTCTTTAAATAGTTGCCGTTGGCCAGAGATTCCCGCGGCCTCAATAAGTTGTTCTATGTTGTGATCCAACGGGTTAGGCTTGTTTTCATGCTTCGCGATGACAGAGGAAGATTTCACTTATATAAGGGTGGCTGAGAGGATCGGCTATGGCAAATCTTTTGGAAGCACTTGGGTCGAGGGTAGTTGTGGGGGATGGGGCGGTAGCCGCCTATCTTTATGCGGAGGGGGTGTCTTTAGGGCGGAGTTTTGAAGGGCTGAACTTAACGGAGCCTGATCGGGTGAGTGAAGCGCACCGTGCCTATCTTGAGGCGGGGGCGGAACTGATCGCGACGAATAGTTTTGCGGCGGGCAAAGAGGCGCTGAAGCGGCACGGTTTGGAGGGGCAGGCGAACGAGATCAATTGGAAGGCATCCAAGCTGGCGGCTCATGAGGTGGGCAAAAGTGGGGCGTGGGTAGCGGGGTGTATTGGGCCGAGCGGGTTGGCGAGGGTGGAGCGGAATGGGTTAGGAGCGAAAGGGACGGAGGATCTTTTCCGGTCGCAGGCAGGGGCGTTGATCGATGGGGGGGCAGGGGCGATTCTTTTGCAGGCGTTTGGGGATCCTGAGGAATTGGAGATTGCGATTGGATCGGTACGTGAGCTCCATCATTTGCCAGTGATCGCTTTATTGTCGGCAGGCCGTGAGGGCACGTTACCCGGTGGGAAACAATGGGAGGAAACGGCGGCGAAGTTGCGCCGAGCGGGGGCGGAGGTGGGGGGGGTGGCGCCAGCGTTTGGGCCGAGTGGGTGTGTCTCGTTGCTTCGAAGATTTTCTAGCGGAGGAGATAAGTTTCTGGCGGCTTATCCTGACGCCGGTCAGCCAGAATTCTCGGAAGGGCGGTATCTCTACGCCAATCATCCTGGCTATTTTGCGGAGCGAATGGCGGAACTACCCCCGTTGGGAGTTGGGTTAGTCGGAGGAGGTTCGGGGGTGAGCCCAGCCCATATTCGGGCACTGAAAGCTAAGCTAGTTGAGGTGAAGTTGGCCACCGCGTTGCGGGTGGCGGAGGAACCCAAACGGGAATCAATTACGGTGGCTGCGCCTGAGGGGCAAAAAAAGCAGAAGCGGGAAGAATCGATTTTGGATCGACTGAAGAAGGAGCGGATTGCGGTGGTAGAGTTGGATAGTCCGCGGGGTCTGGATATGGGGCCGTTTCTAAAAGCGGCGGAGGAGTTGGTTCAAGCGGGAACGACGGCGTTGACGCTTGCGGATAACTCGCTGGCGATTTTGCGGGTGGCGAACACGGCGGCGGCAACCTTGTTGCGGGAAAAGTTGGGCACGACTTGTCTGATCCATCTGGCGTGCCGAGATAAGAATCTGCTCGGGTTACAAAGTGAGTTGATGGGTTTGGCGACGTTGGGGCATCGGCATGTTTTGGCGCTGACGGGAGATCCTTCGAAATTTGGGGATCATCCTGGAGCCACTTCGGTGTACGACGTGAACAGCCTGGGGTTGATCGATCTGATTCGGCAGATGAACGAAGGAAGAAACTCAGCGGGACGCGAGATTGGAACGGGCGCGGAGTTTGTCATTGGGGTGGCCTTTAATCCGAACTCTCGCAATTTTGATGCGCAGGTGAAAAAGCTGGAAAGGAAGATGGAGCGTGGGGCTCATTTTGTCATGACTCAGCCCGTGTATGAAAAGGAGATGGTGCGGAAAATGAAGGAAGCGCTTGGGCCGTTGGGCATCCCCGTGTTAGTGGGGGTGATGCCGGTGGTGAGTGCACGCAATGCGGATTTTCTGCACCACGAAGTGCCAGGGATTTCGATTCCGGATGCGGTGCGGGAGAAGATTCGTTCCTTGCCTGAAGGTCCTGCGCAAGCGGAATACGGACGAGAAGTGGCGGCGGAGCTGGCCCGCGAGGTGGCAGAGCATTTTCGTGGAATTTATCTGATCACGCCGATGGTGCGGTCGGGAATGACGGCCCCGATCGTGAAGGAGTTTCTAAAAGCTCGATGAGTGAAATGATCATTAGCGGGAGTCGACCCCGCAATTTGGGTTGGCTGAGGGCGGCGGCCCTGC
>CAMCNF010000015.1 GCA_945876115.1 Verrucomicrobia subdivision 6 bacterium
TCGGGCAACCAAAATGGTTCGCAGTCCGGTGGACCGGCTTACTATGCTGGTGCTGAAGTTGTCTACAGCTTCTAAAGATTATTTAGAACAAGACTCTTAAACAAAACCCCTGGAGCCAGTGATTGGGCTCCAGGGGTTTTTGTTTTTTATTTTAAGCACGATTTTCATCTAGGGTTAACTCTTCGGCACCTACGCGCGGGGTGTTCTATCTGAGTCTGGTAGCGAGTCAGGCTTGAGGTTGGGCACTTCTTTTGGTATTTTGATAGGGTATGGCACTCCCTACTGAAACCATCGATCTCACCTCCGTGAATTCCCGCTTGCGGGAATTACGGAGGTTTCTTTGACCCGGTTAAACTCGATCGGCAGTTGAAGGAGTTGGAGGGGCGGATGTCGGCGCCTGATTTCTGGAATGATTCGACTGCTGCCCAAAAAGTTGCCGCTGAGGCAAATGGTTTTAGAAAAAAACTTGAGCAGATGAAGGATTTGGAACGGAAGATTCTCGAACTGCCGCTGCATCAAGAATTGGCAGAGGAGGATGGTTCGATGGAGGCTCAAGCCGAGTATAGCAAGGAGATCGCCCATGTTCTGGCCTTTCTCGATGCGACTGAGGTCCAGTTTATCCTCTGCAAGCCTGATGACCGAAGGAACGCGATCTTAAGCTTAAATGCAGGAGCTGGGGGTACCGAGGCGTGCGACTGGGCCAGTATCTTGATGCGGATGTACCAGCGTTGGGCGGAAAGACATGATTTTAAAGTGGAGATTCTGGATATTCTGGGTGGAGAAGAGGCGGGGATTAAAAATGTGATGTTAAGGATTGTCGGTGAGAATGCGTATGGATATCTCAAGGCGGATCGTGGGGTGCATCGGCTGGTGCGCATTTCGCCCTTTAACGCTCAAGGGAAACGGCAGACGTCTTTTGCCTCGGCGGAGGTCGTACCCGAGCCCGATGAGGTTGTTGAAACCGAGATTTCAGAAAAAGACATCCGGGTGGATGTGTTTCGCGCTGGGGGTCACGGAGGGCAGGGGGTGAACACAACCGATTCAGCGGTGCGAATCACCCATTATCCGACGGGGTTGGTGGCGACTTGTCAAAACGAACGCTCTCAGATTAAGAACAAGGCCACTGCGATGAAAGTGCTAGCGGCTAGGATTAAGCAGTTGGAACAGGATAAGAAGATGGCGGAGCAGGAGCAGAACTATGCGGCGAAGGGCCAGATTGGGTGGGGTCACCAAATCCGTTCCTACGTTCTTCAACCCTATCAGCTGGTGAAAGATCTGCGGACAGGGGAGCAGACGAGTGATGTGCAGGCGGTGCTGGATGGGGAACTGGATCCCTTTTTGAATGCTTTCCTCAAGGGGAAAAAGCGGATCGGACCGGTGGAAGATGAGGAGGAAGAATGAGCCATCCTGCAGGAGATCGGCTTGGGGCTATTCTGGCCTCGAAGAGAAAAGAGGCTGAGGCAATCGAGGGAAAGAAAGGGGAGTTGCGGAGGTTAGCGCTCTTGCGGAACGATTTTCGCGGTTTTCGAACAAACCTTTTTCAGCCTGAGATAGTAACGGTGATCGCGGAGTGTAAGGCTGCCTCGCCGACGGCGGGGAAGATCAGTGAGAAGTATGATCCAGTAGCTCAGGCCCTGCTTTACGAGAAGGGCGGTGCGGGCGCGATATCGGTTCTGACCGATCGGGAATTCTTTCAAGGTAGTTTGGATGATTTGTTGGCGGTTCGTTCGGAGGTCAAGATTCCTGTTCTGCGGAAAGACTTTATTTTGACGGAGGCTCAGGTTTACGAGAGCGTGGCGTCAGGGGCGGACGCGTTCTTACTGATTGTGGCGGCTTTAACGGATGACGAACTGAAGCGGCTTTATGAGCTAGGGCGGACCCTCCAGTCGGATGTTTTAGTGGAGGTTCATGATCTGCGGGAGATGGATCGGGCTTTGGCAATCGATGCAGAGATTATTGGAATCAATAATCGCAATTTACACACCTTTGTAGTGGACTTAAAAACAACAGAAGAGTTGGCGTCAGAAATTCCTGCCGACTGCCTGGGAATCAGTGAAAGCGGCATTCGAAATCGAGAAGATGTGCAGATGATTACGGCTCAGGGTATTCATTGCATGCTAGTGGGGGAGGCCTTGATGCGGGATGCAAATCCAACGGCGGCGATTGAGGATCTGCGGCGGCAAGAGTAGGTAATTTATTTCTAAGGAGAGGATTGGGCAAAAGCCAAATTTGCGCTAAAGTCAGGTGAGATGAGTGCGAAAACTACTTATGCGGCTGTGCCCGATGCCTCGGGACACTTTGGTGTCTACGGAGGAAGGTACGTCCCCGAGACCTTGGTGGAGCCGCTCGAGGAGTTGGCCAAGGAGTTTGATAAAGCGCAGAAGGATCCAGCTTTTCAGCATGAACTACTGGAGATGCGGCGCGATTTCACAGGTCGACCAACTCCACTCTATTTCGCAGAACGCATCACGGAGCATTGCGGCGGGGCAAAGATCTATTTGAAACGGGAAGATCTTTTACATACGGGGGCGCATAAAATTAACAACGCTCTTGGGCAGGTGATTCTGGCTCGGCGTATGGGGAAGAAGAGGATTATCGCGGAGACGGGTGCGGGTCAGCACGGGGTGGCAACGGCCACGATGGCGGCGCGTTATGGGATGGAGTGCATCATTTACATGGGGGAAGAGGATATGAGACGTCAGTCGATCAACGTGACGAGGATGCGGTTGCTGGGAGCGAAGGTGGTGGCGGTAACCGCAGGTCAGAAAACTTTAAAGGAAGCGGTGAACGAGGCGATGCGAGATTGGGTGACGAATGTACGGACGACCCACTATGTCTTGGGGACAGCCTATGGGGCGCACCCTTACCCTTACATGGTGAGAGAATTTCATCGGGTGATGGGGGAAGAGGCGCGGGCTCAACTGATGTTGCGTGAGGAAAAGTTGCCCGACGTGGTTTGTGCATGTGTGGGTGGGGGGAGCAATGCTATTGGAATCTTTTATGCCTTTTTGAATGACGAGTCAGTCCGACTGGTGGGAGTTGAAGCTGGGGGAGTGGGGATTCAACCTGGAAAGCATGCCGCCCGATTCCAAGGGGGTAAGTTAGGGGTCTTGCAGGGGTCGAAATCATTCTTGCTGCAAAACGCGGATGGGCAGATCGAATCGACCCATTCGGTTTCGGCGGGACTAGATTATGCGGCGGTAGGTCCAGAGCACTGTCATTTAAGGGAGATTGGGCGGGCAGAGTACACCTATGCGACGGATGATGAGGCTTTGGATGCTTTTTCTAAGCTAGGCACGATCGAGGGGATTTTGCCTGCGCTGGAGACAGCTCATGGGGTGGCCTATGCGATGAAAGAAGCTGCCAAGATGAAGAAGGACCAGATTATTTTGGTAAATCTATCAGGCCGGGGAGACAAGGATGTGAATGAAGCGGCTAAGTTTTTGCTGAAAGATTAGGTTCAGCGATTGCCCATCCGGGGGCGATTTCCGAGATGGGTTCCCTCTCAATCTTTCAACTCATCCATCGGTGGATCGGGACTGTCTGCCTTATTGGTGATTGACTACACGAGCAGCAAAAATGAATCGCTTGGTTATGACTTTGGCCAATTTTTGGCCTCTATTGGAAAACATTGCCAAGGTGGGGCCGTTGGTTACGGGAATGGTGAGCGTGAGGAGAAGGGAATCGCGGTAGTCACTCCAAGCCTCGTGGCTGGGATAATTACGGACTCCCCGACGAAGGAGTTCACGATGCCAGAGGCTGAATAAGTCGACATGTTGAAGGAGGCTGAGAGGTTTTCGGGGGCTACCGCCCGCGAATCGGGCTAGGTCGAAGGTTGCATTGCCAGCTAAGGAGAGACCCCAGTCAATGAATTGGACAGATCTTTCTCCGAAGAAAACGTTGTCGGAGCGCAGGTCGCCATGGACGAGGGTGAGAGGGCGTTTTTTGAAGCGAGCCAAGATGGCTGGGACCTGAGAGGCGAGTTCGCTAAAAAGCGTACAATCTCGTGGTTTAAGTTTCGCCCATCGAAAAAACGCGGGCAGATTTTGCTTAACCTCGTGAGCGCGCATGTAGTGATGGCGAGAAAGACCTCGAGCTTTCTTCAGCGTAGGGGAGTTCCAGAAGTAAGCGTGAATGTGGGCGATGGCGCGGATGGCTAAAGTAAGTTCCTTCCAGGAAAGCCCACGGAGTTGGTCGAGGTTGCGTGCATGGCGAATTTCTTCCAGAAGAAGGAGGCCATCGGATCCCTGGTTGGCAGAGACACCGCAAAACAAGCGTGGAGAATATTTTCCTTTAAGCGAAGCGAGCATTCGGTAGGCAGCGAGTTCCCTTTCGAACACGTGGAGCTCTTTGGCCCATTTCCGGCGTTGAGGGATTTTTGTGCCGACTTTGAGGATGTACTTTTTGGGGTCGCCCGCGCAACTGGCATGAAAGGTTTGGCTGAGAAAGCCAATGTTGCGGGTAGGGCGGAGAAGGAAGCGAGTGGTCTTCAAGGCGCTTTCTTGGGGATCTGAAGAATCTGGCCTGGGTGCAGAATGGCGTTGGTGGTCAATTGGTTAACCGTGGTGATCTCTTGAATGGTAGTCTGGAGGCCACGCTTCTGTAGATCGCGGATAATCCGGCTGAGGGTATCGCCTGATTTTACGATATAGGCAGAAGATGCTGCTGTCTGGGTTGAGGGCGAAGGCTTGGAGGAAGTCAGGGGAAGGGGCGAGGTAGTCTTAGTTAAACGATAGAGGAGTGTGCGGAGGTTTTCGGAGGGGGAGGCGAAGCTAAGGCCTTGGCCGTCGAGAAGAAGAAACGAAGCGACTCCGACAACGTGGCCTTGGGCATCGAGGACGGGTGAGCCACTGGAGCCTTTCGAAATAGGAGCTGAAATCTGGAGCACGTCTCGTTTTTCACCTGGCATTTTTCGTCGGGCAGAGATGATTCCTTCGGTCAGTGATCCCTCGAGACCGAGCGGACTGCCGACGATGGCGATGCGTGTACCGACTTCGGCAGAGCCATCTGGGGCGAGGGTGAGACAGGGTAGATCTTTGCCCTCCAGTTGCAGAATCGCGAGATCGTTGCGAGTATCAGTTGCGAGAACTTTGCGGACAGGAAAAAGGCCGCCATTTTCTGCTTTGGCAATGATGACTTTGGCTTCGGCAATTACGTGGTGATTGGTGACCAGGAGCCCCTCGGGAGAAATAAGAAAACCGGTGCCTGAACCGATGGTTTTTCCGTCTTCGTCCTGGAGAACGAGGAGATAGACGGCTGGGCGGGTCTGTCGGGCGAGGGTGCGGAGATCGGGTCCATCGGCGGCTTGGCTGGCCGCAGCCAGTAGGGGAAGGCAGGAGAGGAGGAGGCGGGCGAACATACCTTGAGTAAAGACAAAGGACGGGAAGAGGCGAGTCCTTGTCGGGGATTGCGGGGAAGGGCCTAGGCAGGGCATAGTTTTAGCCCGTGAATTCATTGAAAATAGGTAAGTTTCTGCTTTCGGCCTTCTTGGGAGTATTGGGAATTTTGGCGACGCTCCTTTTCGAGAAAAATGTATTTCAGGGGGTGACGGTGCCTTTAGTGGCGCGTGCCTTGGGCTGGAAAGCTCGGGTGGTTTCGGCCCGGTTGACTCCCTTAGGCAAGTTGGAGTTTGAAGGATTAGAAGCGGTCAATCAGGAGAAATCGAGGATTGAGTTGGATTCGGCCTTACTGGTGGTTCGGCCTGAGAGTTTATTTTCGGGGGTCCCAGAGATTGTGCAGATGGATCTCAAATTTGGTCTGATTGATTTAGAGATGAGCGAGGCGAAGAGTTCCTCAGGTCCGATTTCGGTTCCGCTAATCTTACGTGAGGCGTCGGTGATGATAACGGAGGGGCGGGTGCGGTTGCAGACAGGCGCTTGGATTTTGGGCGGAGTGGAGGCTCATGCTCAGGGTTGGGATGGGCGCACTCCTCGGGAAATCCGAGCGAAGTTACAGAGATGTGATTGGAATGGGCCTGGCAAGGAGGAGATGGCGGGTGCGGTGACTTTGAAAGCAACGAAAAGCGTGGGGCTGGCAGGAGACAATTGGGAGGCAAATCTGACGGTGGATGTTGCGACGGTGGTTGATTTCTCCCCTGCTGAGTTGATTGTTCCGTGCCGACTTACTTTGGAGGGGCAGGCGACGAGCCAGGGGAGCGGGGGTTGGACTGTTGATCGTTTGCAGGGGTCTTGGGAAGGAGTGGGAGGGGTGAAATTGGCTACTTCGGCAAAGGGTCAGTGGTCGCCAACGGGCGATTGGGCGGCGGACCTGAAGCTGGATCCGATCGATTTAGGAATCGCAGGGATTCTGCTGCAATCGCGAGGGGTGAAATCGGTAGCGGGTAGTCTCGGTGGAACACTGGGTTTGCGTGGGGGAGGAAAAAAACCGATAACGGCTCAGGTCAATCTGCTTGGGCGAAATGTGCAGATTTTGTCTTCGGCGGGTCCGGCATGGCCTCAGCAACCAGCGATTTTTTCAGCGGTGGCTGAGGGATCGTGGCACAGCGAGCAAAGCCTTTTGCAGATGCAGTCATTGAAGATTGGCTTAGGTCAAAAAGGGCAACCGCAAGATCTTCAGGTCAATCTTGATCGGGCGGCGAATTTTTATCTGAAGGGTGGGGCGGCTTCTGCGAACGAGGTGGCCGTGTTGGATTGGAGTTTACGCGGAATGGAATTAGCGGCAATTGCTCCCTTGGTGGTTTCTCAAAGCCAATTAAAGGTACAGGGGGGGCAACTGGCGGCGAGTGGGCGAGCCGATATTCAGGGTTCAACGATTGTGCTGAGTGGTCGCATGGAGAGTCGGGCGATGAAAGCCTTTGGCGCGCTCTTGCAGGGGAATTTGCTGGTGAACTCAGCGACGATCGATTTCAAAGGCAATCTTCAGGGCTCGCGAAAAGTGAAGCTGGAAGAGGCGGTTTTGACAGCAGATTGGGAGGGTGGAACTGCCAAGGATGCGCGGGTTAAAGTGCAGGCGGAGTGGGAGTGGGTGAAGAGTGAGGGTTGGATTTTGGGGGATGGGGAGGCGAGTTTGGCGGGACTGGGGAAGGCGTGGACAGGGGCTAAGTTGTGGCCCGAGTCTGGGCAGGCTAAAATGCATGTTGAGTTTTCTGGAAATACTTCGGAGAAAGGGAGCGGGGTAGTTTCCTTGAACTTGGGAAACATGCATTGGCTGGGTGAAACCGCGAACCCGTGGCAGGCGAAAGTTACTTCCGAGGTGAAGAATTTAGTTGGGGTATGGAGTTTACCTGAGGTGACCTTTCAGGCCGATCGAGGAGGGCAAGCGCTGCTTGACGGGCAAGGGATGGTTACTTGGGACCAGAGGAATGGGGAAGGAGTAGCAAAAATTGATGTGCGAAAGGCTGATTCTGCCCTGATCGTGCCGTTGTTTTCCATTGCGACACCCGCATGGCAGTGGAAGGTGGCGACGGGCCAAGGAATGTTCCAGTACGAGAGAAAGGGGCAGCAGGACAGGGTGGAAGCGAATCTGCAGGGGATGATAACGGTGGAAACGGGGTCATCGACCCAGTCACGTCTGGTCGACTTCTCATCGGTGGAGGGCGCGGTGAAAGCTTCTTGGCCCTCCTCCTCCTCAGGAAAGTTTTCGGTAGATGCGTTTAGTCTGAACGCGAAACATCGAGACGGGTCGGATGCAATTCGAGCTTCTTTGGATAAACCACTTTTGTTGGAAAAGATTGCCCAAGGTGATTGGAAGCCAGGAGGGAAGGAGTTGGCGACTGGAACGATTCAGTACACGGGATGGCCCATTGGACTTTTTGGTCCCTTAATCTTTCCTGCCGCCAAGGAGTCGTCGCTCTTGGGAACCTTGACGGGTTCTCTGAAGATTCAGAGTGATCCTGTGCGAGGAGATCTACGGGGGGATGTGGATTTAAAGATGCTCGATCTGACGATTGCGCTGCCGAAGGTTACCCTTCCTGATAATCAGGTAAGTCTGCAAGCCTCGGTCTCTTTGGGCGCCGATCAACAGATTCATTTCCATCGTGTACAGTTGGTGAGTCGGCAGGGGGCGCTGGCTTGGTTGGAGGTCACGGCAGAGCAGGACGCCCGTGAGGCGGTGGCGGTTGTTGGAAAGCTAGACTTAGCGACCGCCTCCCAAAATATCCCTGATCTGGGCGAGTGGGTTTCTGCGGGCGCCTTGGTATTCAAAGCGGAGGTTGGGCCTGCGAGCAAAGAGGGGCTTCGGAAAATTGGCTACAGCAGTGAGGCGACATCGCTTTCTGCTCAACTTCCGACAGCAGGATCTCTAACGAACCTTGGGGTCAAAAGCCAAGGGATTGTCGACTGGAAAGGCGGCATCTCAGCGCTTTCCGAATTGCACCTCGAGGCAACAGGAGCCATGGGAAATATTTCGTTAGGCAAAGTTTCTTGGTCGAAGACTGGACCCGTATCTTGGGAAGAGGGGCGAATCGCAGACGGTTGGCTGAGAATTCTTCTGGCTTCGTATCTACGTCCCGCTCAGTGGATTGATGGGGATGTGGTTCTGGGCACAGGGTTTTGGCAGGGAGGGAATTATGGGGGAAGTGGGGAGTTTGATGTCACCTTGTTGGAAGCTCGTTTAATGGAGGACACGAAGTTGCGACCTGCTTCGGTTCGAGCGGCGGGCGATTTTGAATATGACAGGCGGACGGAGAGTTTCTCTTTGAAGGATGCGAGCCTGCTCTTTCCGGATTATCGGAATGATCCAGTGCAGATTCCTTCTTTCTCGTGGAGTCCAGGCTCGGTGACAGTTCAAGCGGCAGGTGGTGTGCTCGATCTGCGTGGAGTATTGGCCCAAACGAAAGATTTACTTAGTGCTCCGGCAGACCCGAAAAAAGCGTCGGGAAAAGAAGGGAGCACCCGGATTGATCTTTCTGTGGATTTAGCCCAGATCGTGGTGGATGAGGCGAGTGTGGGACCAGTTAAAGTGCCACGATTTCGTTGGGGCCCAGAAGGCATTCTGCTTGAGCCTTCGACCGTTCAGGTGAAGGGAGGATCCATCAGTGCCGCGGTGGTATCGTCCGGTTCGGGTCAACCCGTGCAGGCGAGAGTGGCGATGAGTAAATTTCCGCTGGGGGCGATCCTGGGGAGTATGATTGCAGATGCGAAGGGCCCGATTGGAGGGTGGATTGACCTTTCGCTCTCAGGTCAATCGAGTGGTCCGACGATTGTGGAGTTGCGTCGATCCCTGAAAGGGCAAGGCAGTTTTCGGCTTTATCAGGCCCACTTGGAGCGATTGCCGTCGATGGCGAAAGCCTTGCAAAGTGCGGGTGCGCTTCTGGGCTCGACTTTTATCGCAGGGAGTCAGATCAACGATATCGGCGCCGACTTCACTTTGGAGGGAGAAAAAGTCAACTTACCCAACTTGCAAGTAACCGGGACGGCACTGAGTGCTAATTTGAATGGCTGGCTGAACTGGTTTGCGCAAACTCTGGATTGCAAGTTGCGTTTTGCCCTGACGAAAGAGGCGATGCAAAGTAGCGGTAAGCTGCAAGGATCGATGACCCAGTTAATCGGAAAGAGTAATGATTACTACACGAAGATTCCAGGGGACGCTCGGATCAGTGGGACAATAAGTGATCCTAAGGTGGAGATGGATATTGCAAAGATGCTCCTGGAAGGGGGAGTTAATCTGCTACTGAACTCGCCTAATGGGATATTGCAGGGGGCGAACGGAGCGAGTGGAGGTGCGACTGCGCCAGTAACGGCCCCGATTCAGAGCGCGCTGAAAATCTTTGGGTTTTGAGTTCACCCGACTTTCTCTTTAGGATCTCATGATGCGTAGTATGACCGGTTTCGGTTCGGTCCAGATCCCAACCCAACATGCCCGGATTCGGATCGAAGTCTCTTCCGTGAATAAACGGGGGTTAGAGGTGATTGTGTTTACTCCGGGGGAGTTGACGCGGTTGGAGCGACAAATACGGGAGGAAGTGGCGCAAGCCGTGGCCCGCGGAAAGGTGACAGTCGCGGTGGTGATCGAGTCTTCTCCTTCGCAGAGCGCTCGAAGTTTGGATTTAGAGAAGGCAGCGAGTTATGCAGCGCAGTTGCGAACTGCAGGAAAGCGACTTGGGGTAAGTAGTGGGCCCACTTGGTCTGATCTTCTGGGGTTACCAGGAGTGGTGGTGAGCACCCAGCTTTCGATTCCGCCTTCGGAGGATCGAAAAATAGTGGTGGGAGTGCGTGCGGCTATCGGAAAAATGGTGGATTCGAGGGAAAGGGAGGGGCGGCATATGGTGGCAATTCTTCGCGCGCATCTAAAGAAGATGGAAGGAGTTCGGGGTAAGATGGAGAAAGCGGCGGGATGTATGCGGCGCAAGCAGGGGGAAAGGCTTTGTGCTCGGTTGCGTGAATTGGCGGGAGAAGCTGGAGTGACTCTGGAACCTGATCGGGTGGTGCGGGAGACGGCGACGGCAGCGGATCGTGGGGACGTTACGGAAGAGCTGAATCGTATTCGGGCCCATTTGGTTGAGGCGAATGGCTTAGTCTCGACCCAAGCCCCTGGAGGGCGAACCTTAGAATTTCTGATTCAGGAAATTCAGAGGGAGGTGAACACCGTAGGTTCAAAATCAGGAGAGCTGGAGTTGACTCGGTTGGCGATTGATTTTAAGTCGGAACTTGAAAAACTCAGAGAACAGGCGGCTAATCTTGAATAATTTCACTCGTTCAGGAATTCTTTTTGTGGTGTCTGCTCCTTCTGGAACAGGAAAGACCACCTTGTGTACAAATGTTCGGCAAACGCCGGATTTGATTTATTCGGTTAGTGTGACGACTCGACCGAAGCGTTCTGGAGAAAAGGATGGGGCTGACTACTTTTTTCAGTCAAAGACGGAGTTTGAGAACAACTTAAAAGGGGGTGGGATGTTGGAATATGCGGATGTTTACGGTCACTACTACGGCACTCCGAAGGCACCCGTGTTGCAGCATTTGGCAGAGGGGCGGGATGTGCTCCTAGATATTGATGTGCAGGGTGCGCGGCAGATTCGAGAATCCAAGGATCCGCAGATTAAGGCCTCGTTGGCGGATATATTTATTATGCCTCCGGATTTGGAGGAGTTGCGGCGGAGGCTGGAGGGGCGGGGAACGGAGAACGCGAAACAAATTGCCACGCGGATTGCGGCGGCGGATGCGGAGATGGCCGATTGGAAAAGTTATCGCTACACGATTCTGAGCAGTTCCATGGAAGAGGACTTGATTAAATTCCGGGCGATCATTCGGGCGGAGCGCTACCTTAGCCGCAGATTAAATTTGCAAAATGGCAGCTAAAAATATCCCCAAGATCGTCCTAGGAGTGACGGGCTCGATCGCGGCATTCCGGGCGGCGGATCTGGCCAGTGCCATGGTGCAGGAAGGTTGGGAGGTCCACGCGATCCTGACAGCAGACGGGGCACGCTTTCTGACTCCGTTGACATTAGCCGCTTTGACCCATCGCCCAGTACATACTTCACTTTGGGAAGAGGGGGAGGGGGGTCAAATGAGCCATCTGGATCTAGCTGGCTCGGCGGATGTGGTGGTGGTGGCACCGGCAAGTGCGGATTGTCTTGCGCGGGCGGCACACGGGATGGCTGGAGATACTTTGGGTGCAGTTCTCTTAGCGACGCGAGCGCCTTTGCTTTTTGCTCCTGCGATGAATACTCAGATGTGGCAACATGCTGCGACCGAAGCGAACGTGAAGCTATTGCAAGGGCGGGGCGCTCTACTTGCGGGACCCTCGGATGGGAAATTGGCCTGTGGGGCGGTCGGTCCTGGAAGGATGGCGCCAGTTGCGGAGATCATCAGTTTGGTAAAGAAAGTCTTAGCGGAGAAGAAGTGATAGGAGATTGATGCACGATGAAAGATCCGAAGTTTAGGCCTCAGGCTGATTTTGTTAAAAAAGCGACTTTTCCGAGTTTAGCTCGATACAAAGCGATGCATCGGGAATCGATTGCCCAGCCGGACAAGTTTTGGGGTCGTTTAGGAAAAGAGGAGTTGGACTGGTTTACCGAGCCCAAGAAGGTTTTGCAGTGGAAGGAACCGTTTGCGAAGTGGTTTAGTGGGGGGAAGTTGAACTTAAGTTATAACTGTTTGGATCGTCATTGTCAGGGAGCTCGGCGGAATAAGGCGGCAATTATCTTTGAAGGGGAGCCTGGGGACGTCCGGGTGATTACTTATCAGCAGTTGCACGATGAGGTTTGCCGTTTTGCCAATGCGCTAAAAGGCGAAGGGGTGAAGGTGGGCGATCGGGTAATGATTTATCTGCCGATGATTCCTGAGGCGGCAATTGCCATGCTGGCCTGTGCAAGAATTGGAGCGGTGCACAGTGTGGTCTTTGGTGGGTTTAGTGCAGAGTCATTGAAAGATAGAATTCGCGATTGTGGAGCGACCTTGGTGATTACGGCCGATGGTGGTTATCGGCGTGGGCAAGTGGTCCAGCTCAAACCGAATGTTGATCAGGCGGTGGCGGCTTGTCCTGAGGTGCGGAGGGTGATTGTCTGCAAGAGAACGGGGACGGTGGAGAAGTTAAATGAAATTGATCGCTGGTGGCATGAGTTGGTGGCGAAGCAATCTGCTGACTGCCTACCAGAAAAGCTGGAGAGTGAGCATCCTCTTTTCATTCTCTACACGAGTGGGAGCACGGGAAAGCCGAAGGGAATTTTGCATACGACGGCGGGTTATCTGTTGGGGGCTCATTTAACGACTAAGTTGGTATTTGATCTGAAGGAGACGGACTTGTTTTGGTGTACGGCGGATGTCGGTTGGGTGACGGGGCATAGCTATACGGTGTATGGGGCTCTGAGCAATGGGGCAACGACGCTGATGTACGAAGGGGCGCCCAATCAACCTGAGCCTGATCGGTTTTGGCAGATTATCGCCAAGCATCGGGTGACTATTTTCTATACTGCGCCAACGGCGATTCGGGCATTTATTCGATGGGGAGATCAATGGGTGCAGAAGCATAATCTTTCCTCGTTGCGGCTTTTGGGCTCGGTGGGCGAGCCGATTAATCCTGAGGCATGGATGTGGTATCACCGAGTGATTGGGGGTGGACGGTGTCCGATTGTCGACACTTGGTGGCAGACGGAGACAGGGACGCATATGATTACGACTTTGCCTGGGGCGAATTTCACGAAACCGGGATCTGCGGGAGTGCCTTTCTTTGGGGTGGATGTAGCGGTGGTGGACGATCAGGGCAAGGAGGTGAAGGCGGGGGTGCAGGGGAAGTTAGTCATCCGCAAACCGTGGCCTTCGATGTTGCGTTCGATTTATGGAGATGCAGGGAGGTATGCGAAGACGTACTGGAGTGAGGTGCCTGGGACCTACTTTACGGGGGATGGTGCAAAAAAGGATAAGGATGGTTACTTCTGGATTTCTGGGCGGATGGATGACGTTCTGAATGTTTCAGGTCATCGACTGGGGACGGCGGAGGTGGAGAGTGCTTTGGTGACACATCCTGCAGTGGCGGAGGCGGCGGTGGTGGGGCGTCCAGATGATTTGAAGGGGCAGGCAATCGTGGCTTTTGTCACGCTGAAGACGGGGCAAAAATCGGGCCCTGAATTAGTCAAGGCTTTGCGAGATACAGTAAGCAGAGAGATTGGTCCGATTGCCAAGCCTGACCAGATTCGCTTTACGGATTCGTTGCCCAAGACCCGCAGTGGAAAGAT
The DNA here is from genome assembly GCA_945876115.1 of Verrucomicrobia subdivision 6 bacterium. Classification (GTDB taxonomy): domain Bacteria; phylum Verrucomicrobiota; class Verrucomicrobiia; order Methylacidiphilales; family Verrucolacustridaceae; genus Verrucolacustris. The sequence goes on from CAMCNF010000015.1 coordinate 13,631, forward strand.
TATGCGGCGGTTGCTGAAAGAGGTGGCGGCGGGGGGGGCGGTGAAGGGGGATGTGACTACTTTGGAGGATTTGAACGTGTTGGCCTCCTTGCAATCCTCTGGTACGGAGGAGGGGTAAGCGATGTCGTGGCGTCTACCGATTGCGGAAACGGGTCTTTTGGTGGTGGATGTGCAAGAGAAGTTGGTTGCAGTAATTCAGGAACCGAGCGACTGGTTGGCGAGGTTAGAAATTCTGGTGGCGGGAGCGCATCTCTTGGGGTTACCGATTGAGTTGACGGAGCAGGTGCCCGCGAAGTTGGGAAAAACTGTGTCGGCGATTTTGAAAGTTGCCGGAAGTGGGCGTAAGGCAATGGCCAAGACCCACTTTTCGGCGGCGGAGGCAGGAAGGAAGCTGGGGAGAAGAAGAATTTTGGTGGCAGGGTGTGAGGCGCATGTCTGTATTCGGCAAACAGTCTATGACTTGCGGTTGAAGGAGTTAACTCCCGTGGTGGTGGCCGATGCGGTGGGTTCGAGGCGTGGACGGGATCGGGAGATGGCACTTGCGGAGATGAGGGCGGACGGGGTGGTGATTAGCACGGTAGAAGCGGTTCTTTTTGAAATGATGGAAAGCGCGGATCATCCCCAGTTTCGAGAGATCCAGGCTTTGATCAAATAAGATCCCTTGGCGGGGGTGAAACTGCTTGTGGGTGAACAAAAGTAATCAGGTCTTGATTCTGCTAGCTCTTGAGGAAGGCGAAGCACACCCTTTACGTTAATGGAACCTGTCGTGGATCTGCAGCCAAGGTGGCCGGTGACCCTCTCGGTCGTTCCCCGTGTCCCTGAAGGGTTAGAATCTCTGCGTAACTTGGCTTTTAATCTTTGGTGGAGTTGGAATTACGACGCGCTGGATCTTTTTAAAGAGTTGGACCCAGAATTGTGGGAGTCGTGTGGGCACAGCCCAATCAAAATGTTGCGTCTGATCAAGCAAGGTAAGCTAGAGGCGGCAGCGAAGGATAAGTCCTACCGAGATCAGGTGGAGAAGATGCACGATCGGCTGAAGGCTTATTTGGAGAGAAAAGATACCTGGTTTACAAAAAATCTTCCTCAGGAAAAAAAAGACAATCCTTTCGTTGCCTATTTCTCGGCGGAATTTGGCTTTCACGAGTCGTTGCCTAACTATTCGGGTGGTTTGGGAATTCTGGCGGGGGATCACTGTAAATCGGCTAGTGATTTGGGTTTGCCCTTTGTGGCGGTGGGGTTGCTGTATCGTTTCGGCTATTTTTTCCAAAAGATTAATCGGGAGGGGTGGCAGGAAGCCTCGGCGGTAGATAATGTATTCCAAGATTTGCCAGTACGTGAGGCGTTGGCGGCGGATGGGAAGAGCCCCGTGGTGGTGGAGTTGGATCTGCCTGGTCGAAAAGTAAAGGCCAAGGCTTGGGAGGTGCATATTGGGCTGACGCGGCTTTTTCTTTTGGATACCGATCTCCTGGAGAACTCGATCGATGATCGGAGAATTACCTACCAGTTGTACGGGGGAGATCACGAGATGCGGTTGCGGCAGGAGATAGTTTTAGGAATCGGTGGGGTCAAGGCCTTGGCGGCGATGGGATTGAAGCCTTCGGTTTTTCACATGAATGAGGGGCACGCCGCCTTTCTTGGGTTGGAGAGGATTCGGCGATTAATTGTGGAGGAAAAGCTTAGCTTTATCGAAGCACTGCAGTTTGTGGCGGCGAGCGGGGTATTTACGACGCACACGCCCGTTCCAGCAGGAAACGACGCCTTCAGTCCTGCGCTGATGGAGGAGTATTTTGGTCGTTATCTACAGGAGTGTAAGATTGGTTTAGCGGATCTGCTTAAGCTGGGTCGCCCGTGGTCTTTCACGGAGGAGGAGCCTTTTAGTATGACTATCTTGGCTTTGCGTCTGTCACGGCAGGCGAATGGAGTGAGTGCGATTCACGGAAGGGTCTCTCGCGGGATGTGGCAGAACGTATGGCCAGGAGTACCGAAGGCAGAGATTCCGATTCGGCATGTTACCAATGGGATTCACACGATGACTTGGATGGCGCCAGAAATTCGGGCTCTTCTAGAGAAGCAGGGTGGCCCGATGAGCGAGGAAGACCTGGCTAAGGCGGAGGAGTGGAAGAAGCGGGTTGCCTTTAAAGACAAAGAGTATTGGACGACCCATCAGAAGTTGAAGTTGCAGTTGCTGAATTTCGTTCGGGGTAAGGCGAGAGCCCAACGTCTGAGAAATGGGGCGACACCTGGGGAAATACGCGCGACGGATCAACTATTCGACCCTAAGGCTTTGACGATTGGCTTTGCGCGGCGTTTTGCGACCTACAAGCGGGCCGCGCTGCTTTTCCGCGATCTGGATAAGTTGGCGGAGATCGTCAATGATTCAGAGCGCCCAGTGCAGTTTCTCTTTGCGGGCAAATCTCATCCAGCGGATGAGGGGGGCAAAAAGCTGATCCAGCAGATCGTGCAGATCGCCGCGATGCCCCAGTTTAAGAACCGGATCTTGTTTGTGGAGAATTACGACTTCAATGTGGCTCGTTTTCTTTATCATGGCTGTGATGTTTGGTTAAATAATCCGACTCGGCCGCTGGAAGCGAGTGGAACTAGTGGGGAGAAGGTAATCACCAATGGTTGTTTAAACTTTAGCGTGCGGGATGGGTGGTGGGATGAGGCTTATGACGGGACGAACGGGTGGGCGATCGGGGACGACACCTTCCGATTGGAGCCTGAAGTGCAGGATGAGTTTGATGCTTTCTCGATTTACGAAATTCTGCGGCGCGAGATTGTCCCTCTCTATTATGACCAGGATGCTGAGGGGGTGCCGAAACGCTGGATTGAGAGAGTGCGTCGTAGTTTAATGACGATCGGTCCTGTTTATAATACCTCGAGGATGGTGGCGGACTACGCGGGGGTGTTTTACCGGAAGGCATCGCAAAAAGGTCGAATGTTTGCGGAGAACAAGTGGGCGAAGTCGAAAGAGCTAGCGGTTTGGAAAGAAAAAGTTCGGCAAGCATGGCCGGAAGTGCGGGCCAATGCGGTCACATGGAATGGCCCGACGCGGACGACGGTGAGCGTGGGGGATACGGTCCCGGTGACAACCAATGTATTTCTGGGAGTCTTGCAAAGTGGAGAGGTGGCGGTGGAGGCTTATTTGAAGGCGATTGAGCCAGGGGGTATCTCCAAGGTGGTCTCGTTGGAGCCAACGGGTGGGTTGGTAAATGGATGGCAAAGTTATGCTGGGCGCGTTGCGGTAGAGGATTCAGGCAACTTCAATTTTAATGTGCGAGTGAGACCTTCCCATCCCTCTTTGACTCAGGCCCACGAACTTCGTTTGATCACTTGGGCTGATTGAGTCGTTGGGATTGAGCCGCAGGGGTTGCGGGATCTGTACGACGCGTAAAGTCATGCCTGGTAGAACAGTAAGAATATACCCGAAGATTTGACCGTTTTTTCAAAATCGCTAAGGTTATTAGCTATGCCGACGTCAGAAGTTCAAACCAGCTATGCCAAAGGGTCCAAGCCTGAGTTGGTCGGAATTGATCATGCTGAGGTTGATTTGGGGCGCTTGCGTAAAACGGTAGAGGCCTCGCGGGATTACCTGCTCGGATTACAAAAACCCGAAGGGTACTGGGTGGGGGAGTTGATCGTAGATACCACGGTGATCTGTGATTACCACCTATTGATGTATTTGCGGGGGAAGATTGACCGCGTGAAGGAAGCCAAAATCGTGCGGAATATTTTGCAACGGCAGTTGCCTGACGGCGGGTGGCCGATTTATTTCGGGGGTCCGAGTAATGTGACCGCCACGGTGAAATGTTATTTCAGTTTGAAGCTGGCTGGTTTTACCCCTGAAGAGCCTGAAATGAAGAAAGCTCGGGCCACGGCGCTTCGGTTGGGTGGCATTCCGCGAACGAACACTTATTGTAAATTATATTTAGCGATGGTGGGTCAGTACCCCTGGAAGTATTTACCTAACATTCCCCCCGAGATTTTGCTTTTGCCGAATTGGGCGCCTTTCAACATTTTTGAGATGAGTTCTTGGACTCGGGCAATTGTGGTGACGCTTTCGGTCATTCGTAGTTTTCGTCCTACGACGCATCTGCCCCCTGAAAAGCAGTTGCACGAGCTTTATCCCTACGGGGTGGAGGGAGGCCCTTTTCTGCATCCGGTGGAGAGCCGTTTCTTCTCGATGAAAAACTTTTTTGTGAGAGTAAATGATCTGTTGGGCTGGTTGGAAAGCCTGAGTTGGAAACCGTTTCGAAAGCACGCTCTGAAAGTAGCGGAGAGGTGGATTCTGGATCGGATCGGGCCCGAATCGGAAGGTTTAGCGGCCATCTTTCCTTCGATGATGAACACGATTCTATCTTTTCAGTGTCTGGGCTATTCGGACGACCATCCCGCGATGCGTAAGGCGACGAGGGAGTTGGAGGCGCTGGAGGTTGATGACGTTGAGCATGGTGATTTCCGAATTCAGCCTTGTCTCAGTCCAGTTTGGGATACGGCAATTACGATGACGGCGCTCTCGGCGGCTGGGGTGAAACCGGATGCTCCCGCGATGACTTTGGCAGCTGACTGGCTGTTGTCTAAAGAGGTGAAGATTCGTGGGGATTGGGCGGTGAAGAATCCAACGAAGGTAACCGGCGGGTGGGCCTTTGAATTTGCCAACGATTGGTATCCCGACATTGATGATACGGCCAAGGTTTTGCTGGGTTTGCGACAGGCTCGGGCGAGTGACCCAGCCCAGCAGAAGGGGGCGACCGAGCGTGGATTAGCTTGGGCTCGGAGTTTTCAGTGTGACAACGGGGGATATGGAGCCTTTGACAAGAACGTAAATAAGGAGTGGCTGGAGGATGTGCCTTTTGCTGATCATAACGCAATTTTGGATCCACCTTGTGCCGATATCACGGGTCGGCTTTTGGAGACGATGGGCAAATGTGGGGTAAGTAAAAAAGATCCGCAGATAACCCGGGCCCTCCGTTTTTTACGACAGACGCAAGAAGAGGATGGATCCTGGTACGGGCGTTGGGGGGTGAACTTTATTTATGGAACGTGGCAAGTACTGCGTGGTTTGCAGGCGATCGGTTACGACATGAACGAGCACTGGGTGATTCGTGGGCGGGATTGGCTGGAGTGTGCGCAGAATCCTGACGGGGGTTGGGGTGAGAGTTGTGGCTCGTATGATGACACTCGTTTGAAAGGGCGCGGTATCAGCACGGCCTCGCAAACGGGCTGGGGGCTGATGGGGTTGTTGGCCTGTGGGGATTTGCAGAGACCGAGTCTGCGTCGAGCCGTGCGGTACCTCATCGAAACTCAACAAAAAGATGGAAGCTGGGAAGAGAAGTACAGCACGGGAACAGGTTTTCCATGCGTTTTTTATCTGCGTTACGATATGTACCGAAATAACTGGCCACTGCTTGCTCTTGGGGAGTATGAGGAACTTTTGAAGTCGTCTGGTGGGCATTAGCCCGTTAATGGGTTCGGATTTAAGGCAAAGAAAGTGCCTCGATGAGTACGGATTCAAGTTTGCCCGTTGGAATCCTTTTCCCGATGGAGTTTGAGGCGGAACCCATATGGAGAAAGATGCGCGGAGTTTCGAGGATGGAGGAAGGTTTAGAAACAAAGCGCGGGGAGTGGTCGAAAACACCGATAGTCTCGGCCCGAACGGGTATGGGGCATGCGGGGTTAACCGAGAAAGTTGGGTGCTGGTTAAAAAAGAATCCGTGCCGTGCGGTGGTTTTAGCGGGATTGGCGGGGGCCTTGGATCCGGCTTGGGAAGAGGGGGATCTAACCTCTTTTCGATCGGAGGATTGGGATGAGTTTCATCAGTGGAGCAAGACGCATCCCAAAGTGCGGCCTGGGAAATGGCATACCGCGCAGGAGATCATTGCGACTGGGGAGGCGAAGATTGCTTTAGGAAAGCGAACGGGGTGTGGGATCGTGGAGATGGAGTGGGATTATGTGACGAAGGCATGTTACGAGCACGGGGTTCCTCTGGTGGGGTTGCGGGGGGTGAGTGATCGTGCGGACAAACTGTTGCCTGCGGATCTTTTCCTTCTTGGGTGCGATGCGGTGACAGGAAAAAGCACTCCGATAAAAATTGCGTTATATTTGGCGCTTCGGCCATGGCGCCTGATCGAGCTTCTGCCCGCGGTAGCGGGCTGTACCCATGCGCGGAACGAGTTGAGCAGAGCGCTGGAGGATTTTTTGGACGGGTTGAGTAAGTCTAAGTAGCAAAAGCTCGGATCTGACTGAGAGCAGCGCCAGAGTACCCCGTGGAATTGGGGTGAGCGTGTAGATTTACCCGATGGCTTCGGCAGCTTGAAAGCCTGAGACTGCGGCACCCTCAATGGTGGCGGGCAGGCCCGTTTCGGTCCAATCCCCAGCTAAAAATAGATTTTCTACGGTGGTGACGGCTCCAGGTCTAGCGAGGGGCTTGCCTCGTTCCCCATGGAAAGTGGCATCGCGAGATTTGTAGACGAGGTGGTGGGTAACTACGGCGGAACGACTTTCAGGCAGAAGACGATGAATTTCGTGGAGGATAAGTTCGACGAGTTCTTTTCCTGTCTGATCGATAAGTTCACCGACCGCACTGATGACGGCGGCGTAAAGGTGGCCTTTGGCGCCTGAGGGAAGAGTGGAGGTACGATCGAAAACCCAGTGAAGAGGGGAATCAAGAAAACCGGTAATGAGATCTGAAGTCAGGGGCTGATTAGTCCAAAGATGAACGCCGAGAATCGGCCCAGGAAGAAGCGATCGGGCAAGAGTGGCAGCATGATCGGAAGCGGGAAGAAGTTTTGCGGCTGCCGTCCAAGGTACGGCCAAGACTACTTGGTCGAAGAATCGCTCCGCCCCGTTCTTGAGAATGATGGAGGTGACACGATGGTTAGATTCGTCGTAGCATAGGGATTCGATGGGTTGAGCGAGGTGGAGTTGGCCACTGGTGGCCTGAAGAAATGCCCCTAACTCGGGATGGATTAAGTTGGAGAGGCCATGTTTGTCGAAATAGATAGCGGCGTCTTTGGCAGAGCCAAAGAGGGCTTGGCGAGTGACCTCCCAGAACAGTTTTGCATCGGCGTTTTGGGTGGGTGCATTGAGAGCGGCGAGGCAGAAGGGTTCCCACAGCGCGCGAACCGAGCCAGGGGTTTGCGCTAAGCGTTCCAGCCAAGCCTGAGTGTCTTCACCGGGTTTGGGGGGTTGGCGATTGGCGCGGCGGGGAAAGTTAAGGATGGCCCAGCGATCGGCATGGTTGATTTCACGAAAGCCAAAAAGACCGAGGAGAAGATGAAAGGGTGGGGGTAGGGAAGAGGAACGAAGAATGGAACGACCCTTTTTGGCGCTGACAAACGAGAGATCGAGGCGCTGGTGTTTTTCGAGGCGGTCATCATTGCCGAGGGCTTCGATGAGTTCGAGGGTGCGGTGATAGCATCCCATGAGAATGTGTTGACCATTGTCCAGAGTGGTTTCGGTTTTTGCTTCTCGATAGCTATGGGCACGACCACCGAGATATGGCTTCGCTTCAAAAAGTTCCACGGAATGGCCTGCTTGGGTTAGGCGGAAGGCTGCGGCACAACCAGCAAAGCCGCCGCCGATGACAGCGATTTTAGAGGGTAACCGTCGGGGAAGAATGGGTTTTCCAAGGCGGCTTCGTTCTCGGCGCAAAGCTTTTAGTTTTTCCCAACGGGAAAGTTTCACGGGTCCACAAAGGACTTGGAAATTGCGACTGCGGATTTTCTCTAGGAGATCGCGATAGACTCCCGTCATGAGGAGAGCAGCGGAAAGATGGGGGCGGTCCGAAGGAGGAATAAGGCGATCAGCTTTTTCAAAATAGTGGCGGGCGCGAAAGTATTGCAGACGAAGGAGGCGACACATGCCTGGGGTGGGATGAGACTGGCGAAAATCTTCCTCGGTAACTGCAAAAGCTCTGCACTCCTCTTGGGGAAGATAGATGCGGCCGTAGGTTTTGAGGTCGTGCGAAACATCGCGAAGGATATTGGTTAACTGAAACGCGAGGCCCAAGGCGACGGCGTAGTCGGTCGCGGCCCTAGTTTGGCAGGTGAAAATATTAATAGAAACAAGGCCAACGGCGGAGGCCACTCGGTAGCAGTATTTCTCAAGGTCTTGGAAGGTTTCGTATCGGTTCTTGGTCAGATCCATCTCCACTCCAGCGATAATCTCGAGGAGCGGTTCGGGAGGGATTAAGTATTGGCGGACGACGGGGGCTAACTCTTGGGCGAGGGGTTGGACGGGCTTTCCGTGGTAAATGGCTTGGATATCTTCCCGCCAGAGTTGCAGCTTGGCTTGGCGCCCTGGGAGAGGGCGGGTGGTTTCATCAGCAATATCGTCAACTGTCCGGCAAAAGGCATAAAAGGATGACATGGCCTGCCGCTGTTCTCGCGGGAGGCAGATAAAAGAAAGGGCGAGATTTGAACCGCTTTTTCGAGTGATTCGTTCTCCAGTGCCGAGAGGAGGAAGTGGAGTGCTCATCCGCCAAAGAAGGCCTGGATCGCCAACCGGATGAAGTCGAGTTTCTTGACGATGGGTCGATGGGTAAGAGTGTCGTAGTTCTGGCGTTCGATCTTGCGCAGAATTTCGGTTCCCCCAAGCCAAGTGAGGCGGATCTCCCAAGAGAGAGGGCGTTTTAGCAGATGTGTGAGAGGTTCGCCCTTGTGAAAAAACTCCCAAGCGCGTTCTGACTGGTAGCGAAGAAGATTACGGAAGTTTGGAGTGACCTTCCCTGCAAAGAGGTTCTGTTCGGTCACGCCGAATCTTGGGAGATCCTCGAGGGGAAGGTAGATGCGGTCCTTGCCGAGATCGACAGAGACGTCCTGCCAGAAATTAGCTAATTGGAGCGCGGTACAGATGTGGTCGGAGAGTTGGGCTAGTTCGCCGCTCCGTTCTCCATGGATCAAGAGGACAAGGCGACCGATGGGGTTGGCGCTACGACCGCAGTAGTTTAGGACGTCGGAGAAGCTTTGATAACGGCGTTGGACAATGTCTTGTTCGAAGGCGCTGAGCAGGTCGGAAAAAAGTGATTCGGGGAGATTGAGTTCGGCCTGAGTTTTCTGAAGTGGGGCAAAGATCCAAGCGTAGGTGGGGTCGTAGGGAAGGCCTTGTTGGGCGTTCTGCCATGCTTGACGGTATTGGCAAAATATCTGGAGGCGCTCGGCTTCGCTGGGAGCGGATTGGAGAGGGGACTTGTGGCGAGGATCGGCATAACCTTCGTCGGCGAGATCGTCGGCGACACGGGCGAAGGCATAGACAGCGTGGACATGGTGGCGAAGTTTCTTGGGGACGAGGCGTCCAACAGGAAAGTTCTCGTAGTGGGTTCGGGCTAACTGAGTGCAGGCCGCGTAGGGGTTAACCGCAGAGGACGGGGGTTGGGTGATGGGGGAAACGGTGCTCTGAAGCATCGAAAAATAATTACAGAAAGGAGGGCGTGAGGCGAGACGACAAGTGACCTTGACCCTTAAGCGAAAGAGTATACATATGTGTAATGAAGCAGGCTCAAGGTTCCGCAGAAAAGATCGTTGGGTTTATTCGCTCGGCTACGCGTCGGTACCAGCGTCCCCCGACGATACGAGAAATTCAGGCTGCCTTGGGATTTAAAAGTCCGCGGGCGGTGACCTATTTTCTCGAAAAACTTGAGAAAGCGAGGCGGGTGGTTCGGCGGGGGCGTTCGAGGGGGATTTTTCTGGTTGGGGAGGAGCGGGGGGAGGAGATGGCGGGAGGTGGGTTGCCCTTCTTTTCCGCGATTCCTGCAGGGCGGGGAGATGTGGCGGATGGAGTTCCGGAGAGGCATTTACAGATTGAGCCTAGTCTTTTCGGGTTGCGGAAAGCGGGAAATGCTTTTGTAGTAAAAGTACGTGGACGAAGTATGGAAGGAGCGGGAATTCGGGATGGGGATTTGGCAGTACTGGAGAAGCGGGAAGCGAAAGCTGGAGAGGTGGTGGCAGCGTTGTTCGATGGGGAGGTGACATTAAAGCGCTTGATGGGAACGGGGAGGAACTTATTCCTTCAATCTGAAAATCCCGATTATCCCGATCTGCGGCCACGGCAAGAGATGGAGATTCAGGGGGTGCTGGTGGGGCTAGTTCGTCGTTGGCAGGGCTGAACAACTCAGAAAAAAATCTGGTCGAAAGGGATGGGGTAAGGCCACGATCAAGGATGCGTTATCTATCGGGAATTCAGCCCACAGGGAGGCTTCATTTGGGCAACTATTTTGGGATGATCCGTTCTGCAGTGGAGATGCAGAATCAGGGAGAGGCTTACTATTTCTTGGCGGACTACCATGCTTTAACGGGGGCCTCGGAGCCTGGGCAACTACCCTCGTTGGTCCAAGAGACCTTCTTAGATCTGCTGGCTTGTGGGGTGGATCCAACAAAGGCGGTGGTTTTTCGCCAAAGTGCAGTGCCTGAGGTTCACGAGTTGGCTTGGTATCTTTCGACGGTGACCCCAATGGGGCTACTGGAGAGGTGTCACAGCTATAAAGATAAGGTAAACCGTGGGCTAGCGGCTTCGCATGGTCTTTTTGCTTATCCTGTGCTGATGGCGGCAGACATTCTGATGTACGACGCGGATCGGGTTCCGGTGGGGCAGGATCAGAAACAGCACCTCGAGGTGGCGCGGGACATTGCAGGAAAATTTAACGAGAAGTACGGGCAGGTTTGGAAGTTGCCCGAGTCGGTCATTCGGGAAGATGCGGGGGTGGTGCCAGGAGTGGACGGACAAAAAATGAGTAAATCGTACGGGAACACCTTGGAAATATTTGCTCCGGAAAAAGATCTGCGCAAAAAAATTATGGGAATCAAAACCGATTCCACCCCAGTGGAGGCACCGAAGGCGGTGGAGGGAAGCACGCTTTGGGGATTGGCGCGGCTCTTAGGTAGGGAGGACGAGAAGGCGGAGTATCGTGGCTTGTTGGAGAAAGGTGGGGTGGGGTATGGGGATTTAAAAAAGAAACTGGCTGATCTTGTTTTGCAGGAGTTTGCGGGGATGCGGAAAAGGCGGGAGGAGTTGGCCGCCGATCCTGCGCAACTCGCACGTTGGATGGCGCAAGGTGCAGAAAAAGCGCGGGGTAGTGCGATGGGAGTTTTGGCTCGCGTTCGTGCGGCGGTGGGGACGAATTCATGATTCCGATGTTGGAGTTGCCTGGGGGGGAAGCTTTGCGCGTGGAGTTGAGCGCTTTCACAGGCCCACTGGATCTGCTCCTCCATTTGATCAAAGAGCAGGAGATGGATATTTATGACATCCGGCTGGAGAAGTTAACCGAGCAGTATCTCAGCCGTTTGGATAAGATGAGGGAAGAGAA
>CAMCNF010000016.1 GCA_945876115.1 Verrucomicrobia subdivision 6 bacterium
AACGTGGATATAAATAAACTCACCGAGAACGCCCAAAAGGCCATCACCACCGCCCAAGCCGACGCCGCCCGCTCCGGTCACTCCGCCGTCGAAGTCGAACATCTCCTTCACTCTCTCACGACCCAAACCGATGGACTTATTCCTCGCCTGGTCGAAAAACTCGGCACCCAGCCTGCCCGCTTCGCCGAGCGCCTCGAATCAGAAATCGCTCGCCTGCCCAAAGTCTCTGGCCCAGGCGCCTCCCCAGGCGGAACCGTCATCACACCTCGCCTCCAATCTCTCCTCGGTCGCGCTGCTTCCGAGGCAACCAAACTCAAGGACGACTACATCAGCGTCGAACACCTCCTCCTTGCCGCCCTCCAAGAAGACTCCCACACCGGCGCCGCCAAGGTCCTCAAAGAATTCGGCATAACCTCAGACAAACTTCTCGCCGCCCTGCAAACCGTTCGAGGAGGCCAACGCGTTACCTCCGCCAATCCCGAAGCCACCTACGAATCCCTAGAAAAATACGGCCGCGACCTAACTCGGCTCGCCCGGCAAGGCAAACTCGATCCCGTGATCGGTCGCGACCCAGAAATCCGTCGCACCATTCAAGTCCTCTCTCGCCGTACCAAAAATAACCCCGTCCTCATCGGAGAACCTGGCGTCGGCAAAACTGCCATAGTCGAGGGACTCGCCCGCCGCATCATGGCGGGCGATGTTCCCGAAAGTTTAAAAGAAAAAAGGATTATCGCCCTCGATCTCGCCGCCCTCGTGGCCGGAGCCAAGTTCCGCGGGGAATTTGAGGAACGCCTCAAAGCCGTTCTCAACGAGGTGGTCAAAGCCGAAGGTGCCATCATCCTTTTTATCGACGAAATTCATACTATTGTCGGCGCGGGCAAAGCCGAAGGGGCTATGGACGCGGGAAATATGCTCAAACCCATGCTCGCCCGCGGCGAACTCCACTGCATCGGCGCCACCACACTCGACGAGTACCGTAAATATATCGAGAAAGATGCCGCCTTAGAACGCCGCTTCCAACCCGTCACCGTGGCTGAACCTTCCGTCGAAGACACCGTTTCCATTCTCCGCGGTCTTCGCGAACGCTACGAAGTCCATCACGGGGTACGCATCCAAGACGCTGCTCTCGTCGCTGCCGCTACTCTCTCCCACCGCTACATCACCGATCGCTTTCTTCCCGATAAAGCCATCGATCTAATTGATGAAGCCGCCGCCAAACTCAGGACCGAAATCGAGTCGATGCCCGAAGAACTCGAAAACTTTCAGCGCAGGACGCTCCAACTCGAGATCGAGCGCGAAGCTCTCAAAAAGGAGAAAGATACTCCCTCAAAAGAACGCCTAAAAACTCTGGAAAAGGAGTTGGCAGACCTCAAAGCGAAGCGCGATGCCCTCCACGCCCGCTGGCAGGCGGAACGGGGTGGGGTCGAGTCCTCTCGCAAAATTCGCGCAGAGATCGACCAAATCCGACAAGAAATTGAAACCGCCCAGCGAAGCTACGACCTCAATAAAGTCGCCGAACTCCAGTATGGTCGCCTGCCCGCCCTCGAACAAAAACTGAAAACCGCCGAGGCTGCCATCGATGCCAAAGAAAAAGGCGGCCAAGCCAAACTCGTTCGCGAAGAAGTCACAGCCGAGGAAGTCGGCGATATCGTCGCCCGCTGGACCGGCATCCCCGTTTCTCGCTTACTCGAAGGAGAAAAAGACAAACTCCTCCGCCTCGACAAGATTCTTCACGAACGCGTAATCGGGCAGGACGAAGCGGTCCAAGCAGTCGCGGACGCCGTTGTCCGCGCTCGCTCAGGCCTGAAAGACCCCAAACGACCCATCGGCTCGTTCCTTTTTCTCGGACCTACCGGCGTGGGCAAAACCGAACTCGCCCGTGCCCTTGCCGCCACTCTTTTCGATAGTGAAGAGGCTGTCATCCGTATCGATATGTCCGAATACATGGAAAAACATGCCGTCTCCCGCCTCATCGGAGCGCCTCCAGGCTACGTCGGTTACGAAGAGGGTGGTCAACTCACCGAAGCCGTTCGGCGCCGTCCCTACTGCGTCATTCTCTTTGATGAAATCGAAAAAGCCCACCCCGATGTCTTTAATACTTTTCTTCAAATCCTCGACGACGGGCGCCTAACCGACAGCCAAGGTCGCACCGTAGATTTCAAAAACACCATCATCATCATGACTTCCAATATCGGTTCCCCCCTGCTCATCGAAGGCCTCAACTCGAAAGGAGAAATCACCGAGAAAGCACGTCAAGCCGTCATGTCCGAACTCCGTAAGCATTTCCGCCCCGAATTCCTCAATCGGGTGGATGATATCGTTCTCTTTAAACCCCTCACCCTCGAGGAGATTAAAAAGATCGTAGATCTTCTCCTCGGACTTCTTCGCCATCGCCTTTCCGAGCGGAGAATCACCCTCAAACTAACCGACGCCGCTCGCGAACACATCGGGCGTGAAGGCTACGACCCCGTCTATGGGGCCCGTCCCCTCAAACGCTACCTCCAGCGCGAAGTCGAGACCCGCCTCTCTCGCCAACTTCTCGCTGGAGATATTCTCGACGGCTCCGCCTTGACCCTCGACATCAAGAACGGGAATTTAGAAATCCAAGCTGGAAAATAATTCTTCTTATGCCCTCCTTTGACGTAGTTTCTGAAATCGATATGGCCGAGCTCAACAACGCTCTGCTCATGGCACGCAAAGAACTCGCCAGTCGTTTTGATTTTAAAGGCATCACTTGGGAAATCGCCGAGGAGAAAGAAAAGCTCGTTCTTTCGGCCAGCGACAATTTCAAGCTTCAGGCTTTGCACGAAATCGTCATCAACAAACTCGCCAAACGCGGCATTCCTCTGAAAAATCTCGAGACGAAGGACGCCGAACTCTCCTCCGTCGGTCGAGCCCGCCAAGAGGTCCTTTTGAAGCAAGGCCTATCAGGCGAAAACGCCAAAGCCGTCAGTCAATCGATTCGTGGCTCAGGCCTTAAACTTCAAGCGACTATCGAGGGTCCTAAAGTTCGCATCACGGGTAAGAGTCGAGATGATCTGCAATCCGCCATCGCTCACCTCAGAGGCCTCGACTTTCCCGCCGCACTCTCCTTTAATAATTTCCGTGATTAAATTCCTTCTCTCGGCACTCCTCCTGAGTTGCTTGTCCACCTACGCAGCCGACGAAACCGTCAAACCCGCTCAGCCCGCAGAAGCCAATTCAGTTGTTTGGCCCACTAAGCCCCCCTCACAAATCTATATTTTGCCCGTGACCATCGAACCCGCTGCCATTGCCGACGCCAAAAAGAAAAATGCAGAGGGTATCTCCATTCTCCCCAGTGATGATGAAGAAGCCGCTAAAGAAAAGTTGACCGATCTGAAAAAGGATCTGACCGAAGCTATTCTCGAAAAGCTCAACGACGCCGGTCTCCCTGCCCGCGTCTGGACAGGTTCAGGTCTTGTCCCACCCAACGGCTGGAAATTAGCCAGCAACGTCGTCAACCTTGATCCAGGGAAAAAAATGATGGGCACTGATAACCCCGTCGTGGGAGTCATCACTTCAGTCTCTGATTCCGCAACTCCTGATGGAAAGCCATTTTTAGTCTTTAACAGCTTGGTCAAAGGGAAAATCGCACCTGGGCCAGGTCTCAGCCCCTTTGCTAAAATCGGGGGTTTTATCGCCAAAACCACTGGCCTTCAGGAATCGATGCAGATCGGGCGAATCGCCGATAGTATTGCCGAAAATCTCGCCAACGGAATGAAGAGCCACAATCTCAAGTCCAAAGACGACTAGGCTCCTAACTACCCGCCTGCGACCAGCCTACTTCCCTACTTTGGCTCTTTGGGCAACTCAAGCTTGGGACCGCACCGCGGTTTCCATGGATTCATTTTAAAATCACCCTTTTCTAAAACGAGCCGCACCTCTCCAGCGAATCGTAGGATAGGCGGGAGGGTTAACCCCTCCCACTCCTCCCCGTACGCACCGACATTCTTTTCCGCGAGCGCCAAAAGACGACAAGCTGGGTGCAATCGTTGACTATGAATTCGGTGGCTAGAATCTTCGAAATGTTTCCGCAAGTGCACAAAAGCACCCGCCAGCTGGATCAGCCCTTGATAGAAAGTAGCCCCCTCCGCCTTGCGTCCACGCTCCAACCAAAGCGACTCCAGCACATCATGCGCCTCATAGTACTCCTCCAGATTAAATCTCACGAAATAAGCCGCATATCGCACATCCCGCCCACGGGCGTCCACCCCCTCCCACAATTCCGATATCCGGCTTGCTTTAACTGACATCACCCCACCCTACCTCACCTCACCTCCATCGCGAACCTCTTGCCGAACTCGTCTCAGCCAGTAGTTTTCGAGAGATGACTGACCCGAATCCTCGCGCAGGCGCCGCCGCCAAGATCCTCGCCCACCCCGCCGACTACAAAGTCTGCGAAGGGTGCGGGAGCATCGTCCTGAAAAAGGCCCTCCTTTGCCCCAACTGCCACGCTTACCGCTTCGACGAGTCCCTCGTTCGGGTCGGCAAACAAGCAGAGATTCTCGGCTCCCGCGACGCCTCCTCCGTCACCAAAGACGATTATAACTAATCATCTTTCTCTCTCTCTATAATTCAAAAGCGAAATCAATTTTAACAATCGCTGCGTCCTCGCCACTTCTTCTCTACCCCAATAACCCCGCCCAACCTCGCCACATCACCCGTGCCAGCTCTTCCGCCGGCTCCACGTGCTCCGAAGTGTCCTCAAGGATTTGAGCAACCTCCACCCCTGCAGCCACCAACTCCTTGCGCGATCCCGCCACCATCTCGTCCACCATCGCTGCCGTCATCTCCAGATGTGGCACCAACCCATACGCCTTCTTCCCATAACGAAAACCCGCGCACCCACACTTGTCCGTGCTTAAAAGATGAGCCGCCCCTTTCGGCAACGGAAAGTGATCTCCATGCCAAAGCAACGCAGGGAAGTTCTCCGGCAATCTACGCAACACCGCATCCTTAAAAGCATCAGGCATCTTCCGAACTGGCATCCAACCAATCTCCTTCTCTCCCGCCCTCACCTCCGCACCCAACGCACTCGCCAATAACTGGGCTCCTAAACAGATCCCCAAAATAGGCTTCTCTGTCACAAGAAACTGCTTCAGCAGGGCAATCTCATCCTTCAAGTGACTTAGCTTTCCCTGATCCCCCACCCCCATCGACCCACCCATCACCACAAGACCGCTCAGCGAACCAACCTCCCTCGGAACCTTATCCCCCTCATCCACTCGTACTTTTCGCACCTTGTGCCCCGCACCAAGCAACTCCTCCTCAATCGTGCCCGGGCCCTCACCCGCTTGGTGCTGGATAATCAGAACTTCAGACATAATTAAACGATCCGCAATACCGTCTTACTCCGCAACTCTCTTTCTTCAGAAAGTTGACCACCTCTGTGGATAGGAGACAGACAACTCACCCCTTCGCTTCGGGCGCGTTCTTTAAAAACCAGTCGTAAGCCAAGCCGATTCCCTCCTCCATCGAAACCTTTGGCTTCCACCCCATCCCATGTATCTTTGTTACATCTAAAAGCTTTCTAGGCGTTCCATCCGGCTTGCTCGCATCCCATCGTATCTTTCCTCCAAACCCAACCGCTCTTTTTACGTTCTCCGCCAACTCCGAAATCGTCGAGTCTTCCCCCACCCCCACATTGACAATCTCCCGCCCATCGTACTGCTCCAACAACATTAGTAATCCCTCAGCCAAATCCTCCACATACAGCCACTCCCTCCTCGGTGAACCCGTGCCCCACAAAACCACCTCTTTCTCCCCCTTCAATTTCGCCCGATGAAACTTCGTTATCATCCCAGGCAATGCATGGGAACTCTCAGGGTCAAAGTTGTCCCCCGGACCATACAAATTCGTCGGCATCGCCGAAATCGCACTCTTTCCATACTCATCCCGATACGCCTGCGCTAACCTCACCCCCGCAATTTTCGCTAACGCATAAGCATCGTTCGTCGCTTCCAACGGGCCGCTCAAGAGCGAATCTTCTCGAATCGGCTGCTCTGCATGCTTCGGATAAATACAGGAACTACCCAGAAATAAAAATTTCTTACACCCAGTTCCAAAAGCCGACTCCATCAAATTGTTCTGCATCCGCAAATTATCCAAAAGAAACTCTACCGGACGCTTCGCATTTTCCAAAATTCCCCCGACTCTCGCCGCCGCATCAATCACCTGATCAGGCTTCTCCGTACTGAACCACTTCGCCACCGCTCCTGCATCCGTTAAATCCAACTCAGCCCTCGTCCTCGTCAAAATCTGACACCCAGCTTTTTTCTCCAACGCTCGCACCAACGCCGAGCCCACCATCCCGCGGTGACCGGCCACAAATATTTTCATCGCTAGTCCCGGATTCGCTTCCCTGCCCGCTCTTCCGCCAACTGTAAAATATCCGCGTCTACCATGATCTCCGTCAGCTCTTTGAACTTAACCTTCGGTACCCACCCCAGCTGTTTTTTGGCTTTCGAAGCATCCCCAATCAGCAGATCCACCTCCGCCGGCCGCAAATACCTCTCGTCAAAAGCCACATGCTTTTTCCAATCCAACTTCGCCCGCGCAAAGGCCACCTCCACAAACTCCTGCACACTATGCGTTTCACCTGTCGCAATCACGTAGTCATCCGGTTTCTCTTGCTGCAACATCCGCCACATCCCCTCCACATACTCGGGCGCAAAACCCCAATCCCGCTTTGACTCCAAATTCCCTAAAAACAGTTTCTCCTGCAACCCTGCCTGAATCCGGGCAACCGCCCGCGTAATCTTTCTCGTCACAAAGGTCTCCCCACGACGCGGGCTCTCGTGATTAAACAATATTCCGTTCGAGGCATGTAGCCCGTAACTCTCTCGGTAGTTCACCGTAATCCAGTACGAATATACCTTGGACGCCGCGTACGGACTCCTCGGATAAAACGGCGTCGTCTCCTTTTGCGGAACCTCTTGCACTAATCCGTACATCTCCGAACTCGAAGCCTGATAAAATCGCGCCTTGGGCGTCACCTGCCGCATCGCATCTAAAATACGAATCGTCCCCAACCCCGTCACATCCCCAGTGTACTCAGGAATGTCAAAACTTACCCTCACGTGACTCTGCGCCGCTAAATTATAAATCTCCTCAGGTTGCGTTTCCCCCAGGATCTTGATCATCGAACTCGGATCACTTAAATCGCCATAGTGCAAAAAGAATTTTGCCCCCTTTTCATGGCGATCCCGATAAATCGTATCCAGTCGCTCCGTGTTAAAACTAGAAGAACGCCGGATAATCCCATGCACCTCGTACCCTTTCCCTAAAAGTAACTCTGCCAGATACGAACCGTCCTGCCCCGTAATCCCCGTGATCAGTGCTTTTTTGGCCATAACCTTCAATCCTTTCCTAACAAGGGATTCGCCCTTGCGTCCAATCTCTTCGCCAACCGCAAATCTAACTCACTGATACCGCCCACATCATGGGTCGTCATCTCAATCTTCACCGTGGTGTAAGAATGGCAGATTTCAGGGTGGTGATTCATCTTTTCCGCCTCAAGGTTCGCTCCCGTAATAAACATCGCCGACGACGTAAAATCACTAAATTTGTACTCCTTCTTGATCCGACCCGCATCTTGAGTCCATCCCTCTAACGTTGTCAGGACGACCTCAATCTGATGACCCGTAAGCTTGACTGCCATTCCGAAAGATTGTCCCAAAATAGCTCCGCGCCCAAGCCTGAATCGGTCCTCGCCTTGCTTCTGACTCAATTCAAGCCACCATTTTCTCTTCTATGCCTGAACTCGCCGAAGTGGAATTCTTTCGCCAAAAGTGGAATCCTGGCCTCCGTCAGAAAATTGTCTCCGTTCATCTCCATTCACAGAAACGTATCTTTCGCGAAACCTCCACCACCCTCCTCAGCCGCACCATCCAAGGTCGCCATCTCCGCTCCTCCCACGCTCACGGTAAACAGATGCTCTTCCGCTTCGGCTCCAATGCGTGGCTTGGCCTCCACCTCGGAATGACAGGCAAACTATCCACTGCACCCGCCTCCCACTTACCCCGCCCCCACGATCACCTAGTCCTTCGCACCGCCCGTCACTCGCTCATCTTTCAAGATCCCCGACTCTTCGGCCGGGTCCGCTTCGCCCTCTCCCCTCAACCTCCTCCTTGGTGGACCACCCTCCCTCCCCCAATCCACTCCCCAAAATTCAGTAAGAAAAAACTCGGAGATATCTGCTCCCGCCGCTCCCGTGCCCCACTCAAAGCGCTCCTCCTTATGCAGCAGTTCTTTCCCGGCATCGGCAACTGGATGGCCGACGAAATTCTTTGGCGAACACGCCTTTCCCCACGAACCCACGCTGGACTCCTAACTCAAAAAACAATTTCCAATCTCCATACCCAAATTCGCAAGATTTGCCACGATGCCCTCCGTATCATCGGTAAGCACGGATCCAATCCGCCCCGATCTTGGCTCTTCCCTCACCGCTGGAAATCTGGAGGATTCTGCCCTCGCTGCCACCATTCACTTCAGCGCGCGCCCATCGGCGGCCGTACCACCTGCTGGTGCCCCCTCTGCCAACCCCCCACTCCTCTTCCTCGCGCACCTCGGCACTGATAGCATCACCTTATGTTCCGATCCGGCCCTCCCCGCCGTATTCCGCCAGCGGGAAAAATTTCCTCGCAACCCTCGCTTACCCCTCAGCCCTCTACCCCTCCTCCACCTCCTGTCTCGACCACAGAAAACCCCTCCTCAAAAATCTGGCGCCCTTTTGTCCAATGGATCGCGGGCGCACTCCTCCTGCTTTTTGCTGGATCGGCCCTCCTCGATTTTTTTCTCCGAGGATCATCCTACTCCAAAAACGACGACGAAATCCGCTCCCCCCAAGCTCTCCAAGCCGACTACGCCCGCTGGAGTTCCTCCCTTCGCCAACTTTCACAGCTCAGCACGCAAAACAATGCCCCCGCCTTGCCTCTACTCCCACCCGCCATCCCCCTCGATCAATCCACCCTCGGTTGGTGGAACCGCAGGCAAAATCTTCCTCCCGATGCCCTAGCCCGCTCCGTTCTCTCCCGCCACCTTCCCCAACAAATCGAATGTATCGAACTAACCCCACGTCGCCTTATCCTCTCCGACGACGGAGTCTCCGTCGACTACGCCATCACTCTCCGATCCAAAGAGGATATCCTCCTCGCTCCCGTTGTGCCCGTAGCCATTTCGAAAGATCTTTCCTCGAATCATAAACGCTTCCTCCCAAAAATCGTCTACGCCTACGATCTGCCCCCAGGCAAAGTCTTCGATCTAGCCTCCGCCAAAACCATCCTCCCCGCCGGCACCACTCTTCAGGGGGGTTGGACTGTCCGTCGCGCTGAGCGCTCCTCCGGAACTTGGAAGGTCACCAGCGCCGATTTCCTCCCTTTCACCCGCATCCCCGCCCTCGAAGCCATTTTTGTCCGCGAAGCCACTACCCCTCCACCCGCCCTCCTCCGCTCCCGCGGGGAGCTGGAAAATGGAGAAGCCAAACACCGCGCCGCCACCCAAACCCTCGACGACCGGCTCACCGCTATTCGTGCAGACGTAAAACAGTACCGATCCCAACTCATGTCCTCCGCCCCCTCCGCCGCGAAAAGCAAAGGCATCGGCGCAGGCAGCGGGGTCCCCACCAGTGCAGGAATCGGCATGGTCGGCGGCGCCGCCACGGGTGCAAGCATCGGCGCCATGGCTGGCGGGGGCGATGGTGCCGCCATCGGAGCAGGAGCTGGCGCCCTCGCTGGTGCCCTCATCGGAGCTATCATTGCCAACTCAGAACAAGAAAAACGGATCGAGCAGGAAAAAGCTGCCCGCCGTGCCGCCATCTCCGCCCTTGAACGAGAAGTAGTCGACTACGAACACAAACTGATACGCGAATTCGAGAACGAGCTCACCCAAGAAGGCACCAAACAAGAATCCACCTTGAATCGTCCCACTCCCGCCAACTAATGTTCTGCTATGGCCAAGACCGCTAAAAAAGAAGCCGTCCGTCGCCGCTTCATCCTTACCGGCATTTGTCTAGCCGCAGGAGTTTTCTTTGCCCTCCTCGGTCTCATCCAGTTTAAACCTCTTCTAGAGGCCGAACTTTACACCCGCGACCTTCGTGTCCGCTTCGGCCAGACCGCTCCCGTTTCTCCCGAAATCGTTTTCATCGCCATCGATAAAGCTACCTACAAAGACATCCTCTCCGAAGAGGAGGTCGCCGCCGATCCCGCCCTCGCCGAGATGTCCACCGGCTCCTGGCCTTGGCGTCGATCCGTCTGGGCCAGTGTCATCCAGCGGATCGCCGACGCTGGAGCCAAAGTAGTCGGCCTCGATTTAATGTTTCCCACCCCCAAAGATGGCGACGAGGAACTCCTCCAAACCATGACCGACAAGGGAGACCGTGCCGTCCTCGGCGGCACTTTTGAGGAAGTCAGCAACGCAGGCCGCACCTCCGTCCAACTCACCCTCCCCGCCGCCCTCGCCTCTTCGGGATCAACGGAAATTTCTCAGGAAAATTCCGCAGGCCGCGTGGGCTTTGTTAATCTTTGGCCCGATAGCGACGGTACTGTTCGCCGTGCCGATTACCATCGCCAGTTCCAATCCATCCCCGCTGTCTCCCTCGCCTGTCGCATGCTTGAAAAAGCAGGCTACACCGATCGCATTCCCGCCAGTGGCTCGGGACTCCTCCGCTTCGCTGGTCCCCCAAACTTCAACTACAAATCCATTCCCGTCTATCAACTCTTCGTCCCTTCCACTTGGGAAAAAGTTTTTAAAAACGGGGAGATGCTCAAAGATAAAATCGTTCTCGTCGGTCCATACGGCAACTGGTCCAAAGACGTCATCCGCACCCCCTACACCACCGCCATGCCTGGTCCGGAGGTTCATCTCGCCGCCCTCGGTGCCGCCCTCTCTAACAGCTTCCTGCAAATGCCACCTCCCTGGACTCAACCCGCCCTCATTCTCGCAGGCGCCTTGTTCGCTCTTCTCCTCATCCTCGCCACCAAGCAACCTATCTTCCGCCTTTTTCTACTCGTTCTTTTTGGGCTGGGATATGCCGTCCTTACTTTCTTTGTCCAAGATAAACTCAGCCTCATCCTCCCCGCCGTCAGCCCCTGCCTCACCCTTCTATTCGGTGGCATCGGTTGCCTCGGCTATGAGTTCGTCCTCGAACAGCGGGATAAACGCCGAGTCAGCGGCATGTTTTCCACCATGGTCAGTCCCGAGGTCCTCTCCTACATGCAGGCCGATCCCGACCGCTTCCGCCTCACAGGGGAAAAACGTATGGTCTCCATTTTCTTCTCCGATCTCGCAGGCTTTACCACCATCTCCGAATCCGTCTCCGCCGAGGACCTTGCCAAAATCCTCAATCGTTACCTCACTCCGATGAGCGATCTCGTCACCAAATACGGTGGCTATATTGATAAGTATTCTGGAGACGCCATCATGGCTGACTTCGGCGTACCTGTCTGGGCTGATCCCGATCCAAACTCCCACGCTTGGAAAGCCTGCTGGTCTGCCCTCGAACAACAGGAACGACTCCAAACCCTCAAAGGCGAACTTAAAGCCGAGTACGGTTGCGACATCGACGCCCGCATGGGCATCAACACAGGCGAAGTCGCTGCGGGCAACATGGGCTCCGACAAAAAGTTCCAGTACACCGTCATGGGAGATGCCGTCAACCAAGCCGCCCGTTTCGAACCCGCCAACAAACCCTTCGACACCCACATCATGATCGGAGGCAAAACCTATGAAATGGCCAAAGAAAAAATAGAGGCCCGTTTCCTGGCCAACATGATTGTCAAAGGCAAGACCGAGCCCGTCCCCTGCTACGAACTCCTCGCCAAAAAGGGCGAACTCTCCGAAGCCAAGCGCCAGGTAGTCCAGATCTTCGAAGAAGGCTGGCACCTCCACGCTGCGAAAAACTTCACCGCCGCCATCGCCAAATTCGATCAGGCCCTCTCACTCGACGAGCACGATGGCCCCTCAAAAACCTATAAAAAGATCTGCGAAGGTTTCCTCAAGTCTCCCCCATCGGACTCCTGGGCCGGCGAATACATCCAAACCTCCAAATAGCCCGCAGCCCCATTCTTAAAGTGTAACACGTGTTACACTTTAAGAATTACAGGCGCAGCCCAGTTTCACTTGATTGCCCACCCCGCGTTAGGCGTTGTATCTCTAAGATCTAGTAGTGTCACCGCGTCGAACCGACCTAGGTCGAAGTTTCACGATTGAAATTCGCCGAAAGATTACGATTGCTGTAAGATCCCCAGATGTCGTCTCCGATCACCCACATCTTTTTCGATCTCGGTAATATTCTCGTAGGCCTTCGTTCTGGCGAGAAACTCAAGGCCTTAGCCCTCCGCTCAGGTCAAAGTGTGGGGGATTTCTGTGAAAAGATTTGGAACCACGAGCGCGCCCACGACTACGAACGCGGCCACCACACCTGCGACGAGTACTTTGCCCTTCTCGCCGAAGACCTCGACCTCGCCCACGCTCAGAAAGAAGTGCAGGAAGCCTTCTGCGATATCTTTTATCCCCTACCCGAACGGGTCGCTCTGGTTCGCCAACTCGCCCTCCACTACCCACTCGCCCTGATCTCCAACACCTGTGCCTCCCATATCCGGCATCTTGAAGCCACCTACGACTTCTTTCCTCTGTTCCGCCATCGGATCTACTCCCACGTGGTCGGTTGCCGCAAACCCCACCCCGATATTTACGACAAAGCCCTCCAAGCCACAGGAGCAAAGGCTGAAACTTCTCTCTTTATCGATGACCTTACCGAAAATCTTGAAACTCCCGCCAAAGCAGGATGGAAAACCATTCACCTCCCCCCAGGGACTGATCTATCAACTGCTTTACGCCCTTTCAAAATCGCTGGAATTGATTAAACCTACACATCCCTAATCTCCGTTTTCGTCGAATTGGCTTTCGATAAAAAGATCAGCCGATTCAGGCTAATGATCTTACTGTTTATTCATGCGACTCTAACTTTGGAAACGGGGCATTCTACCAATTTCCAACTGATGGACCTTTTCAGGGCTTTTGTGGCGGATGAGTCGGAGGAGTTTGGGATTTTTTAACTATCTCAGCTGCTGGGGAAAATGGCACAAGTTACCAGTGGAACTATACGTTTCAGTTGGCAACTGGTTTTACGTACAATGTTGCCTTAGGGCTTGATTTAAAGACTTCCTTCAAGGGGCTCTTTGTACGCCAAACCCTCTTGGAGAAGGGGCTGACTCCCAAACTAAAGCCTCTTATAACTACACCGCAGAGGTCGGCTTGGCTTACAGATTCTAAAATCACTCTTTCAAGACGAAGGGCACTACCAAGCCAGTTTTAATCAAACCGCCGAACTCGGTCTCGTCTGGCGCTTCTAGTTCGGGGTCCGCTCCTACCCTCCTCCCTAGGTGCGTCCTTACCTCCGTCCCGGGGTCTGACCCTACAAACAACTATGTGAATAACTTCACTACAAGTAGGGGTGTTTTGTTTGCGGGCCCTACATATTGTGTAGAGACTCTGCCTCGACCCCATGTTTTACCCATTTGGCATTCGACTCCGCCTCTGTCTTCTCACGGCAGTTCCTTCCGCCCTCCTCTTCACGTTTTCCGCCCACGCGCAGCGCTTAACCCTCCCACCTACCGCAGGCGCCCCGACTCCTCAACCGACTCCAGAAACCAGTGCGTACTCTCCTGATTCTCTCAGCACCGACCAAGCTCAAATTTTAAAAGTTTATCCAGATGGCACGAAAAGAATCGTCCCCATCTCGGCTCTCAATTTCCGCGATGATGGCGCCGCTTTCGGAGGTCCCCCTCTACTCTCTGTCTACTCCAATACCAGCAACGATAAAAAGAGCCCTCCTCTAAGACTCACCGTTGCCCCAATCGGCACAGACGGTTCTCCATCCTCCGTCCCCGCCACAATTCCTCCCTCACCCAATCCTCTAGCGGCCACCCCAACTGCCGCAGGCGACCCCATGGGCGGCAGTGCCCCCTCCGATCCGATGGGAGGTTCAGTCAGCTCTTCAGCCAATCCCATGGGTGGTTCAGGCCCCGTCGATCCTCTTTCTGGTGCACCCCCCAAAGGCTCTCCTCCTCCGCTCCAAACCGTTTCAGGTCGCGCCGCCCCAGTTTCCTCCATTGCAAACAGTATCGACCTTGGCACCTACGACGATTTCTTCATGAACGCCGCCATCGGTGGCTCGATCCAAGGCCAACTGACCGCTCGCCGCGTCTACAACGGAACCAATATGCAAGCCTATCCTTACAAATACCCAACTGGTGCTTTGGCTACTAATACTGTTTCATCAGAAAACTTCACCTTCCAGCCAGGTTTCCGATTCGATACAGAGTTCGGCTACAATATTTACGACTGGCTCGGTGTTGGCATCCAGACTGGCATCATCTACAATGCGATAAACCAGTACAATGTCTCTTTCACTGATGGAACTTCGTACAATAATTCTTGCAATGGTGAACTCGTTCAAGTCCCTATTCAGCTGGATGGCATTCTCCGTTGGCCAGGAGCCACCGCCTTTAAACCATTTATCGGTGGTGGCATCGGTGCTATCTGGCAACAGCTCGACGTGAATAACTACTACTATGGAACACAGGACGTTCAAGGCAACTACTGCCGTAGTGCCTTCCAATTTGGGTTTAATGGTCAGGTCGGCGCCAACTACACAGTTGCCCCAGGTGTCGATTTCTACGGTGTCTTCAAACTTCTCGGTGCCTTCACCCCACGAATCGGAAACTACGATTTCGCAACTAGCTACAACTTCGCCCTCGAAGTCGGCATTCAGTCGCGTTTCTAATTCTCCTCTTCCCGCAGATCTCCTGCCCGCAACCCGTGGCAGATCCCCCTCTTGGTCTTTTCAATGAAATCACAAAATTCCCTCACCTCTTTCGTGTACGCATCTTTTCCTGCTCGAATCAGCTCCAACGCCTGAGTCCTGTTCTTCCCTCCGAAAAAAAACTCCTCATACACCCTTTCCAACGCTTTTTTCCCCTCTACCCCCACTCCCGCCCTTCGAATCCCCACCAAATTTAGTCCACAAACCGCATTCGTCGCCACTGCCATACAGTACGGCGGCAGATCCATGCCCACTCGAGTCTGACCCCGCACCATCGACAATTTTCCAATTCTGACAAACTGGTGGACCACCACCGCCCCACCTAAAAACGCCTTCTCCTCCACCTCCACATACCCCGCCAGCATCACCCCATTGACCAAGGTCACCCCATCCCCCAACCGACAATTATGCGCCACATGCGCGCCCACCATCAAAAAACAGCCACTCCCAATCACCGTACTACTTCCCTCCTTCGTTCCCCGATGCACCGTCACATACTCCCGAAAAATATTTCCCTCCCCCACCTCCACTCCGCTCTTCGCTCCCGCATAGGCCGCGTCCTGCGGTTCCCCCCCAATCACCACACCCACTCCAATCTTATTCTTTGCTCCCATCTTTATCCTCCCCTCCAGAACCGCCCTCGGCCCCACCACACATCCTGCCCCTAGCTCCACCTCCGCACCCACAATTGCCCCCGGCCCGACTACACAACCCTCCCCCAGCTTCGCTCCCTTCTCTACCATCGCCGTCGAATGAATTTTACTTTCGTTCACAAATATCCTGCCTTCTTAAAACTATAGTACCCTGCTCGACCCTCACGAGCGACGCCGATAATCACATGATCCTGCAACACCACCCCAACCGTCTTCGCCCCGTCCCGTAATCTCCTTGTAAAATCTAGATCTGCCGGACTCGGCGCAGGGTCCCCCGAAGGATGATTATGCACCACCACCAGCGCGTAAACCGCCTCCGACCCCAGCGCCTCCCTCAAAATCTCCTGCGGCTGCACCGCCGTCTCATTGACCGACCCCCGGCTCACCTGCGCTTTGCGCAAAAGCCTCAGCTTCGTATTGAGTAACAGCACCCACACCTCTTCCCGATCCTTTCTTCGCAACTCTGGCCCCATCAAAGCTTCCACCTTGCCTGGCGTATCCATCAATCCCCCAGCAATCTCCGCTTCCCCGACTCTCCTACCTAGTTCGATCGCCGCCGCCACCTGGCACGATTTCGCCAAACCCAATCCCTTAAACTCTTTTTTCAACTTCTGCGGCGTAATCCGCGCCAACCCGCCCAACCCCTCACGCGAAGCCAAAATATCTGCCGCCAACTCCACTGCCGATTTACCCGGTAAACCCGTCCGCAAAAGGATCGCCAAAAGCTCCGCCCCACCCAAGGCCTCAGGACCTTGACTCATCAACCGCTCCCGCGGTCTCTCCTCCGATGGTAATTCCCGAATCCGTGCCATGCTCCTCCACGATAAACGGTGCCACCTTCCCCCTCAAGAACGGAGGAATATGGGCCCGCAACTCAACCTCATTGCCCTCATACCTCTTTTCCAAAATCCGACCCGACCTTTCCAGCAAAGCCAAGAGCGCCCCCTCACTTTGCGGCACCCGCAAATGCACCTGCATACTCCAAGCCGTTAACATCGTCGTCAGCTCCGCAAAGAAAGCAGGCATTCCTTGCCCCGTCTCTGCAGAAATCACCACCCCGTTCGGCACCCCCTCCGCCTCTCGCTCCAACCCCGACCAATTTTCCAACCGATCCGCCTTATTCCAAACCGTCAGCGTATGTTTGTCCCCCGCCCCAATCTTCTGCAACACCTCATCTACCGCCCTCCTCTGCTCATCCCTCTGCGGATGACTCGCGTCCACCACATGAATCAACACATCCGCAAAAGCCACCTCCTCCAAGGTCGATCGAAAGGATTCAACTAAATGGGTCGGAAGCTTTTTTAAGAATCCCACCGTATCTCCCAATAAAACCCTCACCCCATTCGGCATGCGAAACTGCCGGATCGTTGGATCCAAAGTGGCAAACAATCGATTCTCCGTCACCACATCCGCATGAGTCAGACGATTCATCAAAGTCGACTTTCCCGCATTAGTATATCCCACCAAAGCCGCCACCGGCCAATGCTGACGCAACCTCCCCTCCCGCTGGATCGTCCGATGCTTGCGCACCTCCGCTAAATCCCGCTCTAACCGCGTAATCCTCTCCTGCACTCTGCGCCGATCCACCTCCAACTGTGTTTCCCCCGGACCCCGCATTCCAATCCCACCTGATTGACGTGATAAATGAGTCCACATCCCCGTCAGCCTAGGCAGCAGATAAACCAGCTGAGCCAGCTCGATCTGTAACTTTCCCTCCTTCGATTTCGCCCTCTGCGCAAAGATATCCAAAATCAACTGCGTCCGATCCAGTACTTTACAGGAAAAGATCACCTCCAGATTCCTTGCCTGAGCAGGACTCAGCTCGTCGTCGAAGATCACCGTGTCCGCCTTCTTCGCCTTGGCCAGTAAGGCCAACTCCGCCGCCTTGCCACTGCCAATGTAGGTCGGCGAAACAGGAGTATCCAATTTCTGCGTCGCACGATCAGCCACCTCCCCGCCCGCGCTCGCTACCAACATCGCTAACTCGTCCATCGACTCCGCCACTTCCACCCGCCCTGATTTATGAGTTTCCAACCCCACCAACAGAGCCTTCTCCAACATCCGATCTCTACCAGTCGAAACCATCATGCAGCAGATCCCCTACCCAATAGCGCTTGGCTGAGCATCTGCACCCCTGCTTTCGACAAGGGCTCTCGGGGATCGATCTCGATACCTCGGATCGTAGGAATTTTACGGAACCAGGTCAATTGACGCTTCGCATACGCCCGCGTTGCCGTCACGATTTTGTCACACGCCTCTGCTCCCGTCACCCGCCCTGCCAAGAACTCAATCACCTCCCCATACCCGATCGCCCGCGATCCAGGAGATCCCTCCCAACCCGCTTTCTCCGCCAACCCCCTCACCTCCTCCACCCACCCCGCCTGCCACATGGTTTTCACCCGTTCCCGAATCACTTCGCCCAAAATCTGCAGATCTGGCAGCAAAATCCATGCTTCCACTCCTCCCATCGGACCCGCCACCATCTCTTTTTCCTGCCACTCCGACAACTTCCTTCCCGTCTGACGCCACACCGCCAAAGCCCTCACCACTCTCCGCCGATTCTTGATATCGGCTTTTGCCGACCATTCTGGATCCACTCGAGATATCTCCTCAACCAACTCCGCCAATGTCTTTTTCTCCAACTCTCCCGCCAGCCCCACATCCGTTCCTGGAGCCAAGGAAAGACCTTCGGTCATTACTCGGTGGTACAACCCCGTCCCTCCCACCCATATCGTGGCAATGCTCCTTTTCCCCACATCATGCAAAATGTCTCCACCTCTTCGCGCGTAGTCCGCCGCCGTGAAGTTTTCCTCAGGATTCACCAGATCGATCATGTGATGACGCACTTGCCTCTGTTCCTCTTTCGTCGGCTTACCCGTCCCAATATTCAGTCCGCGATAGACTTGAAACGCATCCATCGAAACAATTTCTGCCCCAGTTTGCTCCGCCACTTCAATGGCCGATCGAGACTTACCCGCGCCCGTAGGTCCCAGAAGAAATATCTGCATACTAGGAAATCAGGACCTTCAACCTAGGAACCCAACTGCACATAGACTTTTCAGGCGGGAAATCTTTCATTTGGGTTTTATCCCAAGCATCTAAATTCCTTCTCTGGAGCTCGCACATTCGAAAGAAGAATCGTCAACGGTGACTTCGAGCAAAACTGCCCTCTTGCCTCCTTCGTTTTCTTTAGCCCCCGATACACATCGAACTCAATCAAGGAGGTCTTTGAACTCATACACACTGAGTAGTCACAGGTTCTTATTAAGTCCAGTCACCCAGACCTGATGAACCCTTAACCTTCCACACGTTAACCAACTCCTTGGATAACTCATTCAGAAACCGTGACGGGGTTTGCCACGCATCGCCTCCCTTCCCCATCCGCAATCTTGGGTGGGTCAAATATAGTTCGTCCTTCGCCCTCGTCACCGCCACGTAAAATAGTCTGCGCTCCTCCTCCTCAGCTTCCTGTGTCTCCAAGGATCGACTGGAAGGGAACATTCCTTCACAAAGCATCACTACAAATACAGTGCCATACTCCAATCCTTTAGCCTGATGGATTGTGCTTAGATGAACCGCATCCTCACTCCCATCCTGCTTTTTCGCAGATAGTTCCGTATCCGTATTCCCTAGGAGTGCCATCTGTGCCAGAAATTCTGCCGTCTCCTTAAAGGTTGTTGCGTAATCCTCTAACTGCCGCAAATCATCCATTCGATTCGCCGCGTTCGTGTAGCGACTCTTAATGTAATCCCCATAACTCCCCTCCACCACGATCTTCACCTGCTCCGACGGGTCTTTACCGGTTAACTGTCCCAGCGTATTCACCATCTGCATCCACCCCTTCGCTCCTTTCTCGGGCACTTTCAATTGTCCCAGCCCTCTCCCCCCTACCACCTCCTGCCACATCTTCGTCGCCGATTTCGGACCCACCCCAGGCAATAATCTCGCTAACCGATAAAAGGCCACCTCATCCTTCGCATTCACAGATAAGCGCAAGTGCGCCGCCACATCCTTAACATGGGCCTGCTCAAAAAACCTCAATCCCGAAGTAATTGTGTAAGGAATATTCCTCCGGGTGAACTCCAACTGAATCTCCATTGCGTGGAAATGAGCCCGATAAAGAATCGCAATATCCGAAAGACTCGTCCCCTCCTCATGCATCTCCAGGATTCTCTGTGCCACAAAAGTGGCCTGCTGCCCCCCGTCCTCCAGCGTTACCACTGCGGGTTTCACCCCTGCATCTCTCACTGCCTTGAGATTCTTCGGAAACTGCTTCGGATTATGGGAAATCGAGTGATTCGCTAGATCGAGAATTTGCGGAATACTTCGATAGTTAGTCTCCAACCTCACCATCTTGGCGCCTGGATACCGTTCAGGAAAACTCAGGATATGCTCCACCTTCGCCCCACGCCACGAGTAGATACTCTGCGCATCATCTCCCACCGCCATCACCTGATGATGTCCACTGCCCAAAGCATCGATAAAGTCCGACTGCAGCCGATTCGTATCCTGATACTCGTCTACCAAGATATGCTGGAACCTTGCCCGATATCTTTCTCGGAGTTCCCCTGGCTCCTCAAGCAACCGCAACGAAAGGGTCAAAAGATCATCATAATCCATCGCCATACTCTCCCGCTTCCGTCGCAAATAAATCTCCCCTATTTTGCCGATCGTCTCCTCAAATTCGGTGAAATAGCCGAACTGACCCTTCAAAATCGAACCACACGTCGTCCGATGATTCGCTGCCAAACTAAAAATATCCGCTAACACTTGAGCCTTGGGGAAGGCCTTATTTTTGGGGTCAACCCCTGCTTCCACCATGCTGGCCGCAATCAGATCTTCCGCATCCTCCCGATCCAAGATTACATAATTCCGCGTGTACCCGACCTGGTCCGCATGCCGCCGTAGAATTCGATTTCCGATATGGTGAAACGTCCCTCCCCACAACCGCGAAAGATCGTGTGGCAGAAGAAAAGCCACCCGTTCCAGCATCTGCTTCGAAGCCTTGTTCGTAAAAGTCAGAAGCATGATCTGCTCGGGCGGCACCCCGTTCTCTACGAGCCACGCCACACGGTAGGTAAGTGTCCTTGTCTTGCCGCTGCCCGCCCCCGCAATTACCAGCATCGGACCTGGAGGTGCCGTCACCGCCTCCAACTGTTCCGCGTTCAACTCCTTCGCGTACTCAATCGTCGGACCACCCTCAGGTCGATTCGGCTCGGTTAAAACGTATTCCACCGACACACTTCGTCCTCCATTGCCCCTTCATAAAGAGCCCGCCCCACAATCACCCCCTCCACCCCGCCCGCCTTGTCTAAAGCCTGTAGATCCTTTAACCCGCTAATTCCGCCCGATGAAATCACCTTTCCCGGGAAAGCTTTAATCATCTCCTGGACCGCGGGAATATTCGGCCCCGTCATCATCCCGTCCCTCACCACATCCGTATAAATAATCCGGATCACTCCGCCCTGTGCCATTCGCGCCGCTAGATCCACCGCCTTCCAACCACTCGGTTTCGTCCAACCCCTCGTCTCGACCACTCCATCCCGCGCATCGATCCCCACCACCACCCGCTCCGGTCCAAATTTTTTCACCGCCTCATCGATGGTTTCTGGAGAATCACACGCCACGCTTCCAAAAATCACCCGCTTCACCCCCACCTGCAGAATCTTTTCCGCCACCGCCAAGTCCCGGATCCCACCCCCCACCTGACACGGCATTTTCACCGATCGCGCAATCTGCCCAATCATATCCAAATTGCGCATCTGACCCTCAAACGCCCCTTCCAAATCAACCAAATGAAGAATTTTTCCTTCCACCTTCTCCCACCGCCGTGCCATCGCCATCGGATCCTTGCTATAAACCTTCTTTTCCGTAGCCCTGCCCTGAGCCAAACGCACCACCTCCCCAGCCATCAAATCGATCGAAGGAATAACAAACATCAGCGGGAGACTGGAATCACATTCCGTCCTTGCAAGCCAAAGTATTTTGCAGCTGCCAATAGATTTCGGTCGTTCGAGAATATGACTCGATAACCGTGCGCGCGAGCACAGGCTAAATGAACAGCATCCGAAGAACGTAAAAACCGATCTCGTGGTAACTCTTTAAATATATCTCCGATCCCAGCCGCTAGTTTCAGTTCAAAGGGTAGCCATTTAAACTCACCCCGCTGGCAATCCTCACTAAACTGGGCGAGTAGCATTCGCAATGGGCCACGCTCCATTTGTCGCTCGCGAAACTTCCGATGAAAAGCCGCCTGCATCTCAATTCTGCCTAACCAAGCACAGGCCCAAGGCTCCGAAGTCCGTAACTCACGAACTTCCTTGGAACCTGGCTCCTCAAAGTACAGTCGTACCAGGTAGCTGGTGTCGAAATAGTTCAAGCCAGTCGATCGTCCTTCACGTCGTCCAGAATTTGATCCACCGATTTGTCCCCACGTTTCTTCGATAATTCTCCCCGCAGAAGGAGTTTCTGGAAGTCAGGAAGTAGCTTTCGATTCGACCAGTAAGAGCCCGGAATTTCTGCCAGCCCAACTCCCGCCTCCGGCTCAAGATCCACCTCAACCCGCCGAATTTCTGCAATAGGCCGCCCACGATCCGTCACCACAATAGGACCAGACTCTGCCTTGCGGATAAAATGCCCCGTCCGATGATGTAACTCACGGATCGATACTTTGCTCCTCATATCCAAAACGTACCTAATGTGTCACCTTTGTCAAACTTTGTGACACTTTTAGCAATCGTAAGCTTTTCTCAGACATGTCTCTGGCAGCGTCAGTCCATCCCCAACTTCTTCCGACCGTCCGGCGTGATCATCTGAGGCCCCCACGCAGGTTCCCAAACCACGTCCACCTGCGCCTCTTGAATCCCCTCCAAGGTAAGAATCTTTTGACGCGCATCCGCCGCGATCGAAGGCCCCATCCCGCAGCCCTGTGCAGTTAACGTCATCTTCACCTCGACCCTCCTCCCCCCCGCTTCGGTCTTCTGCAACTCCATACTGTAAATCAGCCCCAAATCGACAATGTTCACTGGAATCTCTGGGTCATAACAGGTCTTCAAAACCGCCCAAATCTCTTCCTCCCCCGTCACCTTGCCCACCCCCACCGCATCCACTTTCGGAACTTTTCTGCCTAAAGCATCCGCATCTTTCCCCTCAATTCGAAACAACCCTCCCGCCTCAGTCGCATGCACCGTAAAAGTCCCCCCTAAATCCTGCGTCACCACCACACCCGTTCCTGCCGCTAGAAGGCGCTTCGTTCCTGCAGGGATCGCTGTCCCCTCTACCTCTCTTTTTAGTTGGATCTCCTCACTCATCCTCAAACCCTAGCCGACTCCTCTGCCCCAACCATCAGTTTTTTCCTACCCTCATTCCCCAATCTCCATCATCCCATCCCCCTCACCGGCTCTTCCAGGGGTAGCGTTGTCATCCTTGAATAGTCTCGCAGATTCAGCGTCACAATACTCCCTGCCCCATAGATTTCCGCAGTGCGAACGTGAATGAAGTCATGAAAGTTATTTCCTCCCACCCCCGTTTTCTTGGCGGCCAGTTTGGCGGCTTCTAAAATCTGCTCCCCTCGTAAATCCTGGAACTTTAATTTAGCAAAGAGTCGTTCTGCCTCCTTTGCCGCATCCTTAGGCGAGAGATTTCGTTTTATCAATTGACCTTGAGGTGTGCGGTAAACCAAGCCCCGTCCCGTTTGGATCGCTATCCATTCCGCCACCGTGTGGGAACGAGTAAACCCTGTGGCAGGAATCCAATCTTCTTTCCAAGCCCGCAGCAGCGCTGCGGTATCCCAATATCTCATCGCGCAAGTTCTTCAGATCTATTTTCGCGCATCTCATCAACAGCCGAGAGGATGGCTTCATCCTTCAACTCTCCTGCCGCTCGCGCCTCAGCGGGTGACACAGTCATCGTCGGCAAAAAGGGCACAATCTGCGCTACCGGCCTTCCGAAATCAGTCAGAACTACCACCTCCCCCCCATGGATCACCGGTCTTACAATCCGCCGAGTTTCCCGATGCAATTCAGATAGGGAGGCCTTCATATGCACAAAGTATGCATTGTACGTATAGAAGTCAAGAATCGCACTATTTCCATCAATAATTCAAAATTACTTGGCTAACCCCGATCGAACCCTCCCAGGCTCGTGCACCCGCCAAACCATCGGAAGTGCTCTCTGCCCAAGTTCCCGATTCCACCAATCCAAGGCCTCATCCCGATTTTTCAACTTCTTCTCAGTTTGCACCCCCTGCAAAAATGATTTTCGCGATAGTCCCCAGCAGAGCGGTCTACCCAATCCATCCCAGTTCGCCCGCAAAAGAGTTTCGTTGTGCTCCACTGTTTTCCCAAAGCCAATCCCCACGTCCAGCACCACTCTTTCCTCAGCAATCCCAGCTTTTCCTAATCCCGCCAATCTCTCCGCGAAAAACTCCCCCACCTCCCCAACCACATCCCCATAGCTTGGATCGTCTTGCATCGTCTGTGGTTTTCCACCCGCGTGCATGCAGATGTATCCCACCCCAGAGTCCGCTACCGCCTGCCACATCTGAGGGTCCCACCTACCCCCACCCAC
>CAMCNF010000017.1 GCA_945876115.1 Verrucomicrobia subdivision 6 bacterium
CAGACCTGCGACTGCGGGTGCTGAGCCTGAGTTAGCCAATCTGGGGCGTGTATCCCGCTGGGGTGCACGCCCCTTTTTTTTGTTTTTTTGGGGGGAAGTTAGTAGCGGCGGAGTACGCCTTTGCTGGCGTAGGGGGACATTTTTTTGCCTCCGCGCTCGAGAGCGACGCTGGGAGAGGAGGAGGTACATTTTGATTTCTTGCTGGAGCAACAGGAATCGTCTGATTTACAGCACTCGTTACATACTTTGGTGCAGTTGGGGGTAGGACAGCAGGGCGAACTAGAAGGGCAGCACTCGTTGCAGTTTTTCATGCAGGGTGCGGAGTAGGTGGGTGAAGCCAAAGGGAGAAGGAGGGCGGCGGTTAGGGCGAGGATATGGATAGATTTCATAGGACGAGAATATCGGATAGGAGGTGAGGGTCAACGCTGGGTTGCGGGGAGGAGGGCTTGGGCGCGAGAGCGGGCGGCGAGGGCATCGGCGGGGCGGTTGAGTTGGCCGTAAAGGGCGGTGAGGAGTTTCCATCCTGTCGGATTTTGCGGTTCGATCTGGGTGGCGCGTTCGGCATAACCGACCGCTTCGGCGTACTGATCGAGTCCGGTGTAGGCGGTGGCAAGGTTAAGCCAGGCGCGGGCGTCATTCGGAGCGAGGCGGGTGGCGGTTTGGGCAACGGAAATGGCGAGAGTGAATTCGTGGCTGGCATTTAAGCTGGCGGCCAATTGGACCCAAGCGCGGGGATCTTCTGGATCTTTTTTGGTGGCTTTCTCCCCTGCTTCGCGAGCTCCAGCGAAGTTGCCGGTGGCAAGGCGAGCTGCGCAGAGAATGGACCAGGCCCTAGGGGATTCTGGATTGAGGCGGACGGCGTCTTCGGCAAGGGGAAGGGCTTCGGGGTAGCGGGCGGAGGCGAGAAGGAGTTCGCTGAGCCCTTCGGCGGTATCGGCGTCTTGGGGGTCGAGTTGAAAGGCTTTACTCATTTCCTCGATGGCATCGGGGCGGCGGCCTGTCCCTAGGTAGATACCGCAGAGGAAGCGGTGGGGTTCGGGATTTTTTGGTTCTTTGAGACAGGCGAGTTGGGCGTCTTCGGTGGCGGCGGGGATATGGTTGAGGGCGATACGGGTCATGGCGCGACGGAGGAGGAGTCCCGCATCGTCGGGATGTTGGGCGATGACGGCGGAGATGGCCTCTTCGGATTTGGCGTAGTCTTGGTCGAGGACGGTGTGTTCGGCGGAGGAGACGGCGGGATCGAAGAAGGTATTTTTACTGGTCCATTTGGGTAAGAAGCGGATATCGGAGAAGGCTTGGGGTTGGGCGGCGAAGTCCCAAAGGCGGTGGAGGGCGGCGGTGGAAACAGCTTCGGAACGGGCGGGGGCGCCTCCGCCGAAGAGGGCGAGGGAGCCACGGGAGGCGACGCCGACGATTTGCTGGTGGGGATTTAAAACGGGGGAACCAGACTGACCTGGCATGAGCGGAACAGTGGAAAGGAGAATTCCGTCTTTGGCTTTGGCGCGGACGGTACCGCGGGAAGTGAGTGGGAGATCGATGGAAAGGGGAAAGCCTGAGACGGTGAGAGTGGTATCGATGGGGGGTTCTTTTTCGGAAAGAGTAAGAAAGTCTGGGCTCGTGGCCTCAGTGCGGAGGAGGACGGCGTCGGCGGAGAAATCGCCGGGGCAGACGGCTTGGGCGGGGAAAACTTTTCCGAAGGCGTTGCGGATGGTGAAGCGGCGGCGGCCTGCGACGACGTGGGCGGCGGTGAGGATCATGCCGTTGGTGGAGACGAAGCAACCTGTGCCGACGCAGCGTCCTTGATCGTCCTGAATTTGGACGAGGGCTCGGGAAAGATTTGCGGGGAGATCGCCGACGGACATGCGATCGGGGCGGAGCATGGTGGCGAGGGAGCGGGAGGAGGCGTCGCCGAGTTGGCCTGCTTGTTCGAGGGCGGCTTTGGCTTGGTTGAGTTTGCCTTGATGGAGGAGGCTACGGCCGAGGATACGTTGGACTTCGGGGTCTTTAGGGGCGACGGCGAGGGCGTAGCGGGCGGCTTGTTCGGCTTCGGCGTAGCGACCGGCGAAATCGAGGGCGCGGGCTTTGAGTTTACGGGCCTCGGGATCATCTTTGTTCCACCAGAGGGCTTGGCTGGCGGCGAGTAGGGGTCGATTATTTCCGCGTGGGGGCCAAAGTTTGGCCTCTTGGGCAAACGTGGTGGCGCTAAGAAGTAGAAGGAGAAGAAGAATGGGGCAACGGGGGTACATGAAAAGGCCTTTGGGCCGTGGTGATTTTAGAGGAGCGAGGGTTGGGAGGCGGGTGGTTTGAGGCCGAGGACTTCGTAGGCGCGGGGGAGGGCGACGCGACCTTGTTGGGTGCGTTGGAGGTAGCCTTCGAGGATGAGGTAGGGTTCGTGAACTTCTTCGAGGGTACCTGGTTCTTCGCCGACGGAGGCGGCGAGGGAGTGGAGTCCTGCAGGGCCGCCTTTAAATTTTCCGGTGAGGGCTTGGAGGAGTCGTTTATCCATTTCGTCGAGGCCATGCTGATCGATTTCGAGCATTTCGAGAGCGGCGATGGCGGTGGCGGCGGAAGCGATGCCTTGGGTGCGAGCGAGGGCGTAGTCGCGAACCCAGCGGAGGAGATTATTGGCGATGCGTGGGGTGCCACGGCAGCGGCGGGCGATTTCGGGGGCGGCGGCTTGTTCGAGTTGGACATCGAGGAGGGTGGCGGAGCGGCGAACGATGGTGGTGAGGTCTTCGGCGGTGTAGTAGTCGAGTCGGTGAGCGACGCCGAAGCGGGAGCGGAGTGGGGCGCTGAGGAGGCCTGCGCGAGTGGTGGCTCCGATAAGAGTGAAGCGGGGAAGGTTTAGCCGAACGGAGCGGGCGGCGGGACCCTGATCGATGATGATATCGATACGGAAATCTTCGACGGCAGGGTAGAGGTACTCTTCGATGACTTTGGAGAGGCGATGGATTTCGTCGATGAAGAGGATATCTCCTTCTTGGAGGCCGGTGAGGAGGCCGGCGAGGTCGCCAGCTTTTTCGATGGCGGGGCCTGAGGTGGTGCGGACGGTGGCATTCATTTCTGCACCGAGAATGTGGGCGAGGGTGGTTTTGCCGAGGCCTGGGGGGCCACTGAGGAGGAGGTGGTCGAGGGGTTGGGAGCGGGCGCGAGCAGAGTCGAGCAGGATGCTGAGGCGGTCTTTGAGTTTGGGTTGGCCCGTGAAATCGGCGAGGCGGGAGGGGCGGAGCGATTGGTCGATGGCGTCGCTGGGTTGGGCGTTTAGTTTTTCGAGGGGTGGGACGGCCATAGGAAAGAGAATGGCGAAAGTGGGAAGGTTTGAAAGTGGGAAGGTGGTGGGCTATGTCCGAAGGGAGTGAAAGAGAAGTGGACTGCTATTTTTGATTGGGATGGGGTGATTCTAGATAGTTCGCGGCATCACGAGGAGAGTTGGGAGAGATTGGGGCGGGAGGAGGGGAAGGTTTTGCCGGAGGGCCATTTTCTGCGGGGATTTGGGCGGAGGAATATAGAGATCATGAGGGATTTACTGGGTTGGTCGACCGATTTGGCGGAAATCCAGCGGTTGAGTTTGCGGAAGGAGGAGTGGTATCGGGAGGTGGTGAAGGAGTGGGGGATTGAGCCTTTGCCTGGGGTACAGGTTTGGCTGGAGCGGTTGGAGGCGGCGGGGATTGCTTGCGGGATTGGTTCTTCCACGGAGAAAAAGAATGTGGAGTTGGGGTTGGGGATTTTGGGGTTGGAAAGATTTTTTGTTACGGCGGTAACGGCGGAGGATGTGCAGAGGGGGAAACCAGCTCCGGACGTATTTTTGGAAGTGGCGCGGAGGTTGGGGGCGGAGGCGGGACGGTGTGTTGTTTTTGAGGACGCGCCGGCGGGGGTGGAAGCGGGGCGGGCGGCGGGGATGAAAGTGGTGGGGGTGACGACAACGCATCCAGGGGGGCATTTAGAGGGGGTGGACCGAGAGGTGGAGAGGTTGGATGAGTTAAAGGTGGAGGAGTTGGCGAACTGGTTTCGGTAGTCGGCTTGATGCGGGGGGGACTGTTCCCTAAGACAAAAGGATGGGCAGGGCTGAATATTTATCAGGAAAACTGGGAGGAATGGTGATGGGTTCCTGCCAGACGGCGGGCGGGGTTTTCCTGCTTTTGGGGGATACCTTCCGGAGCATGTTCCGCTACAAGATCCGTTGGGATCAGTTTATGGAGCAGATGTATTTTATTGGAATTCGATCTCAGGTGGTGGTTTTGACGACGGGGGCCTTTACGGGGGCGGTGTTTGCGGCGCAGGTGTGGTTTCAGTTTAAGCGATTTGGGATGGAATCGGCGATTGGACCGACGGTGTCGATTGCGATGTGCCGGGAGTTGGGGCCGGTTTTGTGTTGTTTGTTGTTGGCGGGGCGGGTGGGGGCGGCGATGGCGGCGGAGTTGAGTTCGATGAAGATTACGGAGCAGGTGGATGCGTTGCGGGCGTTGGGAGTTTATCCGGTGGAGTATCTGGTGGTGCCGCGATTTCTTGCTTTGGTGTTGTCCGCGCCGATTTTAACGGCGATGGCCTTAGTGACGGGGATTGGCTGTGGGTACTTTGTGGCGGTAAAGATTTTCGGAGTGGATGGGGCGTACTACTGGGACAACACGGTAAAGTTTACCGATCGAAAGGACGTCTTGATTGCTTTAATCAAGGCGCTGATTTTCGGGGTGATCATTGCGACGATTGCCTGTCATAAGGGGATGAACTGTCCGCCGGGGACGGCGGGGGTGGGTAAGACGACAACGGAAGCGGTGGTGAACGCGTCGATCACCTTGTTGGTGGTGAACTTTTTTCTGACGGTGTTATTGAATGCGTTGCTCTATTCGAACTAAGGGGAGCGTATGTTAAAGCTCCAAGGAATTGAAAAGAGGTTGGGAGGGCAGGCGGTGTTGCGCGGGGTGGATCTGCGGGTGGCTCCGTCGGAGAGGGTGGTGGTGATTGGGCGAAGTGGCTGTGGCAAGAGTGTGATGTTGCGAATCATTATGGGATTATTGCCTCCAGATGCGGGGGGGGTGGTTTTTGAGGGTACGAAGTTGACGGGGTTAAGTGAGGAGGATTGGAATCCTTATCGGCGGAAGATTGGGATGCTTTTTCAAGGGGCGGCTTTATTTGATTCGCTCTCGGTTTTTGAGAACTTGGCTTTTCCCTTGCGGGAAGCGGGAGAAAAAAACGAGAAGGTGTTACGAGAAAAAGTGGCGGAGGCGCTGAAGATTGTTTCGCTGAGTGGAACGGAGCACAAGATGCCGGCGGAGTTGAGTGGGGGGATGAAGAAAAGGGCGGCGTTGGCGAGGGCGATCATTCGCAAGCCTGAGTTAATGCTTTATGACGAACCGACGACGGGGTTGGATCCGATTGTAGCGGATAGTATTAACCGACTGATTTTGCATTTAGGAGAGATTTTGGGGATGGCCTCTATTGTGGTGACGCATGACATGGTGAGTGCGCGGATGGTGGGGGACCGGATTGCGTATCTGCACGAGGGGAAAATCTACTTTGAAGGAACCCCAGAGCAGGTGGATCGGTGTGAGGATCGGCTGGTACGCGACTTTGTTCGCGGGCATGCTGAGGGCACAGGAGTGACGGGTTAAAGGAGGTATAGGATGAAAGAAAAAAGCTTAGAAACCAAAGTTGGATTTTTTGTTTTAGTCGGCCTTTTGGCAACGGCGAGTTTGGTGGTGGCGTTTGGGAAGATTGGAAATTATTTCCGGCAAGGTTATCCGGTAATTGTGGAGTTTGATGATGCCCGAGATATTTTAAAAAATTCCAAGGTGCTCTTGCGGGGGGCGCAGATTGGGATTGTGGGGGATACGCCGATTTATCGGGTGGGACAAAACTTTGTTGAGTTGACCTTGAATATTGACGAGGGGACCCAGTTGCCGAGCGGTTCGAAGTTCAGAATTGATCAGTACGGGATGTTGGGGGATCGCTTTGTGCGGGTGGTCCCGCCGGACACGTTGGATGGGACTTTTCTGGTGTCGGGGGCGAAGGTGAAGGGGGAGCAGGAGGCGGGGTTGTCGGCGATGATGGCTTCGGCGGGGCCGGCGTTGGAGGAGATACGGTCGGCGGCTCGGCGGGTGGATGAGTTTGCCAAATCGGCAACGACGCTTTTGCAGGAGGCGGAGCATGGCAAGGGTCCGATTTATACTTTAATGAAGGACGAGAAGATGTCGCAGGACATGAAGAATCTGATGGCGAATCTGCGAAAGCACGGGGTGCTTTTTTACGAAGATGATTCGGCGAATAAAGATGGGGAGGCAGCGAAGCGCGCGGAAAAGAAATCGGCGGCGATTGATCGATCTAGGCCGTGAGCGGAAGAGTTGGGGCCATTTTATTGGCGGCGGGCCAGGGGCGGCGCCTGGGTCATGATAAATCGGTGACTTCGATTGCTGGGCAACCGGTCTTGAGTTATGGATTGCGGGCGTTGCTGGCTTGTGGGGAGGTGGAGAATGTGGTGGTGACGGTGCGGGCGGTTGTTTTGGAGGAGGCGATGGGGTGGGTGGAGAAGGAGTGTGGGGTGGAGGGGTCGAGGGTGGAGGTGATTGTGGGGGGAGTGGAGAGGCAGGATTCGGTGGGGGAGGGGTTGAAGGCGTTGGGGGCGGGGGTGGAGTGGGTGGTGGTGCATGATGCGGCGCGAGTTTTATTGACCCAGCGGTTGACCGAGCGGGTTTTGGAGGAGGCGAGAAAGAGTGGGGCAGCGGCGGCGGCACGAAAGATGTCGGACACGGTTCGAGAAGCGGATGGGGAGGGGCGGATTGTGAAGCTGATACCTCGGGAAGGTTTATGGCGGATGGAGACTCCGCAGGCGGTACGAGTGGAGGTATTGCGGGCGGGGTTGGAGAGGGCGAAAAAAGAGAAGCGGGTGGTAACGGATTGCTTAGCGGTGGCGGAGTTGGGTGGGGTGAAGGGGGTTTTGGTGGAAGCGGAGGAGCCGAATTTAAAGATTACGGTTCCGTCGGACTGGGTCTTGGCGGAGGCATGGTTGAAGGCACGGGGGAAGTAAGTGGCGCTGACGGGATTCGAACCCGTGTATGGTCCTTGAAAGGGACCTGTCCTAGGCCTCTAGACGACAGCGCCCACGAAGGACAAAACAGTAGCAATTCGCATGCTTTGGCCAAGGCAAAGGTTAGATTCATTTAAGAGATGCATCAATATATCATGATAGGCTGATGCAAGACTGGACAAGTTAAACTGTTTCTCTAGGATGATAACGATGGAAGCTAGAGAACGGATTACGCTGCGGAGGCACCAGCTAGAAAAAGCGCTGGCGGAGCGGATCGTGTTGATGGATGGGGCGATGGGGACAATGATTCAGCAGCACAAACTGGGGGAAAAAGATTTTCGAGGGGAGCGATTTGCGGCTCACCCAAAGGATCTCAAGGGGAACAACGACATTTTGGCGATCACCCGGCCGGATGTGATTGGGGGGATTCATCGGGCGTATTTGGACGCGGGGGCTGGGATCATTGAGACGAACACGTTTAACAGTACTTCTGTTTCGCAGGCGGATTATGGTTTGGAGGGGGTGGTAGAAGAAATTAATTTGGCGGCAGCACGATTAGCAAGAAAGGTGACGGATGAGTATCTGGCAGACAACCCAGGGCGGGTGGCTTGGGTGGCGGGAGCGGTGGGGCCGACGAGTCGGACGGCTTCGATGTCGCCGGATGTGAATCGGCCCGAGTATCGGGCGGTGACTTTCAAGGAGTTATCCGAATCGTATGCGGAGCAGGTAAGGGCCTTAATTCAGGGGGGGGTGGATGTGTTGTTGCCGGAGACGACTTTTGACACTTTAAATTTGAAGGCGGCTCTGTGGGCGATTGAAGAGGTATTTGATGAGATTGGATTTCGTTTGCCGGTGATGATTTCGGTGACGATTACGGATGCTTCGGGGCGAACGCTTTCGGGGCAGACGACGGAAGCTTTTTGGCATTCGATCCGGCATGCGCGGCCTTTCAGTGTGGGGATTAACTGTGCTTTAGGTCCAAAGGAGATGAGACCGTACATGGCGATTCTTTCGAAAGTGGCCAACTGTTTTGTGAGTTGCTATCCGAACGCTGGGTTGCCGAATGCGTTTGGGGAGTATGACGAGACACCCGAGCAGATGGCGGAGGTATTGGGAGAGTTTGCGCGAGCGGGTTTTCTCAACATGGTTGGGGGATGTTGCGGGACGACTCCGGCGCACATTGCGGCGATGGCAAAAGCGGTGGAAGGGGTGAAGCCGAGGCTGTTGCCGGCCCGTTCCTCGGAGACGGTCTTAGCGGGGTTGGAACCCTACGTGATTGGGACGGGTGGGTCGTTCACTTCGATTGGGGAGCGGACGAATGTGACGGGATCTCCAAAATTCTCGGCTTTGATCAAAGAGGAGAAGTTTGAGGCGGCGGTGGCGGTGGCTCGGCAGCAGGTGGAGGCGGGGGCGAACTTAATTGATTTAAACTTTGACGAGGCGTTGCTGGATGGAGAGGCGAGTATGACGCGCTTTTTGAATTTGATTGGGAGTGAGCCAGAAATCTCGCGAGTACCCTTTGTGATTGATAGTTCGAAATGGTCGGTTCTGGAGGCGGGTTTGCAGTGCG
Organism: Verrucomicrobia subdivision 6 bacterium; assembly: GCA_945876115.1. Taxonomy (GTDB): domain Bacteria; phylum Verrucomicrobiota; class Verrucomicrobiia; order Methylacidiphilales; family Verrucolacustridaceae; genus Verrucolacustris. The sequence continues at coordinate 8,592 of CAMCNF010000017.1, forward strand.
TTCAGGGCAAAGTGATCGTGAATTCGATTAGTTTGAAGGAAGGGGAGAAGATATTTTTGGAGCACGCGAGGAAAGCTCAGCGGTATGGGGCGGCGGTGATTGTGATGGCGTTTGATGAGGAAGGGCAAGCGGCGGATGCGAAGAGGAAGGTGGCGATTTGTCGGCGGGCCTACCAACTCTTGACGGAGAAGGCGGGGTTAGATCCCGAGGACATTATTTTTGACGTGAATATTTTGACGGTGGCGACGGGGATTGAGGAGCATAACAACTACGCGGTGGAGTTCATTGAGGCGGTGAAGGAGATTAAGCGGACGCTGCCTGGGTGTAAGACGAGCGGGGGATTAAGTAATATTTCATTTTCGTTTCGAGGAAACAACACGATGCGCGAAGCAATGCACTGCTGTTTTCTTTATCATGCGATTCAGGCGGGGTTGGACATGGCGATCGTCAATGCAGGCCAGTTGGCAGTTTACGACGAGATTCCGGCGGATTTAAAGGAGCGGGTTGAGGATGTTTTATTGAATCGTCGTGCCGATGCGACGGAGCGGTTACTGGAGTTTGCGGAGACGGTGAAAGCGGGCGGGAAGGCAGTGGTGAAGGATGAGGTTTGGCGTCAGGGAACGGTGGAAGAGCGTCTGATGCATGCGATGTTGAAAGGGATTACGGATCACATTGATGGGGATACGGAGGAAGCGCGGGCAAAGTATGGGCGTCCGTTGGAGGTGATTGAGGGTCCGTTGATGAGTGGGATGCGGCATGTGGGTGATTTATTTGGCGCGGGAAAAATGTTTTTGCCCCAGGTGGTCAAGAGTGCGCGGGTGATGAAAAAGGCGGTGGCCTATTTGACACCTTACATGGAGAAAGAAAAAGAGAAGTCGGGGGATCAGAGCAAAAACGCGGGCAAGATTCTTATGGCGACGGTGAAGGGGGATGTGCATGACATCGGGAAGAACATCGTGGGAGTGGTGTTGGCCTGTAATAACTATGAGGTGATTGATTTGGGGGTGATGGTGCCTTACGACAAGATTTTAGCGGAGGCGAAGAGTCGCGGGGTGGATTTGATTGGATTGAGTGGTTTGATCACGCCTTCATTAGACGAGATGGTGACGGTGGCGGAGGAAATGAGCCGGGAGAAGTTTACCATTCCGTTGTTGATTGGGGGAGCGACGACGAGTGCGGCGCACACCGCAGTGAAAATTGCTCCTGCTTATACGGGATCGGTCATTCACGTGATCGACGCGTCTCGAGTAGTGGGGGTGGCGCAGCAGTTGCTTTCGGTGGAAAAGAAGCCGGCGTATTTGGCGAAGATTGGGGGGGAGCAAGAGAAGGCGCGGAAGGATTTTGCGGAGAGGCGGGCGGCGCAGAAATTGCTATCGATTGAGGAGGCGCGGGGGCGGGCGGCGAAAATGGATTGGTCCCAAGATCCGGCGAAGCCTGATTTTCTGGGGACGAAGGTTTTTGATTCTTTTCCGTTGGACGAGTTGGCGGGATATATTGATTGGTCGCCCTTTTTCCATGCTTGGGAACTGCGGGGACGGTTTCCGAAGATTTTTGAGGATCCGGTGGTGGGGGTGGAGTCGAAAAAGCTTTATGAGGATGCGCAGGTGCTTTTGCAGAGGATTCTGAAGGATAAGCGGATTCGGGCTCGAGGAGTGATGGCTTTTTTCCCAGCGAATGCCGAGGGGGATGATATTTTACTGTATGAGGACGATTCCCGAAAGAAGGTACGGGCTCGATTGCACGGGTTACGTCAGCAAATGGCACGAAGTGATGGGGAACCGAATCGTTGTTTGACTGATTTCATTGCGCCAGTGAGTAGTGGAAAGAAGGATTATTTGGGGGCGTTTGCGGTGACGACAGGGCACGGGGTAGAGAAGTGGGCGAAGGAGTTGGAGAATGAGCATGATGACTATCAGGCGATCATGCTGAAGGCGTTGGCGGACCGGTGTGCCGAGGCTTTTGCGGAGAAGATGCATGAACTGGCGAGGCAGGCGTGGGGCTTTGGAAAGAAGGAGGGCTTGACCAAGGAGGATTTGATTGAGGAGAAGTATCGAGGGATTCGGCCTGCAGCGGGTTATCCGGCTTGTCCCGACCACACGGAGAAGAGGGGTTTGATGGTGTTGTTGGATGCGGAGAAGAGCACGGGGATCGAATTAACCGAGAGTTGCGCGATGAATCCTGCCAGCTCGGTCAGTGGGCTTTATTTTGGGCATCCCGAGGCAAGGTATTTTGCGGTGGGTCCGTTGGGGAAGGATCAGGTGGAAGACTATGCTCGGCGGAAGGGGGTGGCTTTGGCGGAGATGGAGAAGTGGTTGCGACCAAACTTGGCCTACGAACCGAAAAGTTAGTTGTGGGTTGGGAGGAAGTGGATTCAATTCCATTGACCCGTTGGAGGGTCTATTTAGATTCAAGGCGATGAGAGTATATTCCTTTGCCTTTGTCGGATGGCTCAGTCTGTCGTTTATCCCTTTGGGTTGGGCGCAAGAGGCGAAGAAAGAGGACAAGGTGAATTTAGTTTTTGGGAAGACGATGGAGTTGGAAATGGAGATGATATCGGTGCCTGATTCAGTAGGATCGGGGGGTAAGCCTGCTCCTGCGATTGAGGATCAGAAGGCTAGTCAAGAGGGGCGCTGGTTGCGGATCGACGTGCCTTTTTCCACGACGAATAAGTTTACGCCTGAGGTGAAGTTTAAATTTTATTTAGAGGGGTATGAAGGGGTTCCCGCAACGGAGGCGGGAAAGAAGACAGAAAAACTGGTGATCCTGACGGGAGAGGCAACCTATCGAGATGTACCGGCAGGGAAGAAGCATTTTGCAGGGGTTTTCCTCGCTCCGGCATCGGTTCTGCGTTTTGCGGGGCTGAAGACGGGTGGGGAGATGGACTGGTCAAAGGGGGTGATGAATCTGAAAGTGGAGGCGACGGAGGGGGGGGCGCCGGTGGAGAAGGTGTTTGATCTGCAATCGGAGAAAGAAAAGGGTCCAAGTGGTCGTGGAGGAAAGAAAGATCTGGATTGGAATAAGAGCAGTGACGCTGAGGAAGTATCGGGTGTTTTGCTCTCAATTTACGAGACTCCATTCTGGCCTAAAGATTACAAACGGTATTCACAACCGAAGAAGCCATAAGCCTCTTGCGGCTTTCCTATGGCGTCTTTTTTACGGCGATTGATTTTGGATGTTGGGGCGAATGAAATCCGCGTGGCGGAGGTGGTGCCAGACAAAAGTGGGGCGCCAGTTTTTTCTCAATTGCGGTCTTTGGGGCTGGGAGTAGATCCGACAAAGCCAGCGGAGTTCTTTCCTGCCCTGCTTCAAGGGGTGGAGACTTTGGTGAAAGGGGCGGGGTTGAAGCCAGGACCGGCAACGATCTGTTTGGGGGGTCCTTCGGTTTTTACTCGAGTGATCAAGGTGCCGGTATCTGATCCGACCCAGGTGGGGCAGATGGTGGGTTTTGAGGCGCAGCAGGCGATTCCAGCGATTGAGGAGGCTTGCTGGGATTTTCAGATTTTTCCTGCGAGCGAAGGAGCGACGGGCGAATTGGAAGCGTTGATTGTAGCGATGAAGCGGGATTCGGTGGACGAGGTGATGGCGGCGGCTTCAAAGGCGGGGCTACGGACCGAAATGGTAGAGCTGGCACCGACAGCATTGATCAATGCCTTTCGTTATAATTATCCTGAGATGACGACGTGCACACTGCTTTTGGAGATTGGGGCGAGGTCGACCAACATTGTCATCGTGGAAGGAAAGAAAATGTTTTGTCGGGTGGTGCCGTTGGGCGGGGCGACGGTGACGCAGGCGATTGCGGCTGATTTGCAGGAGTCCTTTGCAGGGGCGGAGGTTTTGAAGAAGGCAAAAGGATTTGTGCATCCTGGAGGTTCGTATGAGGATCCGGCGGATGAACAGACGGCACGGATGAGTAAGTTAGCTCGAGGGGTGATGACCCGCCTTCATACAGAAGTGGAGAGGTCAGTGACATTTTACCGAAGTCAGCAAGCGGGTAGTCGGCCAGCGCAGGTTCTATTGGCGGGCGGGGGAGCATGTCTTGGGCTGACTGAGTTGTTCTTTCGAGAGAAGCTAAAGGTACCGGTGGAATTTTTTCAGCCTTTTCGACGTGCGGCGTTGGGGCCGGGAGTGGTTCCGGCTGAGTTAGCTAAGACATTTCCCTCGTGGGCCATCTTGGTGGGGGCGGCGTTGCGTTCTTTGCCCGACAGTCCGTGTCGGATTAACATATTAGGGTCGGTACAAAAAGCGGCGGTGGCAAAGACGAAAGACCGGCCGGCGATAATTGCGGCAGGGGTGGGGGTAGGATTGCTTTTACTCATTCCTGGGTTGCATGGGTTTTGGCAATCGGGACGGATTCAGGGGCTACTTTCTCCGCAGGTGGCGGAGGTGGAGGAGGCGGAAGCAGCTTTGGCCAAGGTGGACGCGGAGCAGAAAAAGGGGGTCGAGATATTGGGGTTGGCGGACAAGGCTTTGGGGTTGGAGGCAGAACGGATGCGGTGGCCGATTTTGTTGGCGGAGTTGCGTGCTAAAAGTTTGCCAGGAATGTGGGTGACGCAAATTGCTCTGGCTGGCATTGAGGCTGTTTCTGAAGGGGAGGCGGGTGCGGTAGCGAAACCTGGGGCGCCGAAGATTGCAGTGCCGGTTTTAGAGTTGGGCGGATTCTTTGAGACGAAGTCGGAGGACCCAGATGCGAAGGTGGTGGAGGCTTTTCGTTTGGCCTTGGAGCAGGGTGGCGTTTTGCAAAAAGTGGTGACGATCCAGCGTGACAATCCTGAGAGGTCGGTCGATGGCAAAACGGAGCAGGTGGCTCTCAAATTTAAGATGAGGGCGGAGTGGCCGGTGGGTGGAGTGGTGAAGGCGGATGCGGTGAAGAAGCCGGAGGTGAAATGAAAGGCAAGCTAACGAAACCGCAGATGATTGCCCTTGGAGCGGGCGTAGGTGTTCTTTTGCTTGGGTTGGTGCTGGGTTTTTTCGGGCTGGGGGCGTTAGGGGAAACCCAGACTCAGGCGCAGTCCTTAGCGGATCGGAAATTGAAGCCTGAGGTGGCGGCGGTGCTGGCACGACCAGGCGGCGCGGGGGCGGCACGGAAGGAGGCGGTGGAATTGGGTAAAATCACAGAGGATCTAGGGAAAGAGGAGGAGAAGGTAGTGGGGAGTTGGAGGGAGGGGTTGGTTAAGGCTTCGGGGGAAGGTCAGACTTGGGCAACCGATCCGAATCAGTGGAAGGACAGATTGATTGCGGTAAATGACGAGCTGAGGAAAAAAGCTGGGAAAAAGGGGGATAGCAGCAAGGTAATTTTAGCGGATGATTTTTATTTAGGGCTGCAGGAGTATAAGCAGAAGAGTCCGACGGCCGCTCAGATCCCTAGTTTAGCTCTCCACCTTTCAGTGGCAGAGAGGTTAGTGGAGATTCTGATGGAGGCCAAAGGGGCGGCGAAAGAGGCCTATCCGACTCAGTGTATTTTGCAGGGCTTGGAGGGGCCAGCGGTTAGGGAGGGGGAGGTTGCGAAGCCTGAGGCGGGTAAGGCCAAGGTGGGTGGGGTGGATGAGGGAGGTGTGGTTCGAGAAAGCTATCGATTAGAGATGGAGTGTTCGCCAGAGGTATTTTACGGGTTTGTCGGCCGATTATCGCAAGATCCTTGGCTGTTCGTGGTGATGGACCTTAGCTTGGAAAATGAGCAGAAGGAGTTCCCCAAGAGAAGTGAGGTGGCGAAAAAATTTGAAGGGGAGAAAAGTGCTCCTGCAGTCGAGGGGGGGGCGCCGACCGATGGGGCGCGGGGGAGTGCGAATCCCCAGCCGGTGACGCGCCTTTTACTGGTGTTGGCTGGGAAAGAGCGGTTGAGAGTGGTGATGAAAATTGATTTTATGGGGTGGAAGATTCCTCCCTCGGGGAAAGTATTGGCCCCAGGAAAGCCCTGATGAAGATATCTCCATGGTTGATGGGTGGGGCGGGAGCTCTTTTCCTAGTTGGCTTGGTGGGACTGGCCCTTGGGGTTCTGATGCCAGGGGGGATCGAACCTGTTGAGGCACCTGGTGGTGGTGGAAAATCGGCGGTGGCGGAGTTCAAGCAAAAGGCGGCTTTGAGTACGGCGGCCTTGGCGAAAAAGAGTGAAAAAAAAGACTTGGCGGTGGTGGAGTGGAAGGAGAAACACAGAGTGTTTGTTTCACGTAGCATTGTTTTTCTTCCAAAGGAGAATGAGCCTGTCCAAGCGCTGAATAAGGAGCAGATTACGGAGGACGGAATTAAGGTTGGTTGGAAACTGGATTATGGCTTTGATCCGGAAAAATCTGAAGTGGCGGATCAGGATGCGGATCAGGACGGATTTACAAATAAGGAGGAGTACGACAAGAAGACCGATCCGACAGATTCAGCGAGTAGCCCCTCCAAGTGGGTCAAGGTGAAGATTGCCTCGGTGGAGGTGGCAAAACTCTTGATTGGTTTTTCAGGGAAAAGTGAGGGACGTTATACGGTTCGTTTTAAATTAGGAGCAAAGCCGAAGGATGTGGATGTGGTAATGGGGGACAAGATATGGGTTTTGGCAGGGAACAAGGCAGTGGACATTCTGAAAAGTGAAGAGGAGGCGAAAGCGAAGGTAGGAGGAACGAATAGTTGTCCGCACGCCATTCCACTGATGGTGAAGGAGTATAAAGATGACAAGGGAAAAAAAATGGATGAGACAACGAAAACCGAGAATGATTATGATGATTCGATGATTGTCTTGGAGCGAATGGATGAGATGGCTGGCCCGATCCAAATCTTGTTAGACAAGAATGGCAAATCGCGTGGGGTTGAGTTGAGTGTGGGCGATATTCGTTTAATTTCCCTGGTGCCAGGGGAGGGGGAGATGGGGCCTTATCGGGTAGGGCAATCATTTCCTTACGCAGGGAAAGTATTTGTTGTGACGGAAGCGACGCCGTTAAAAGTATCCCTGAGGATGATGCCTGAGGGTGAATCGGTCTCTATTTTGCCGAATACGGCCCCAACTTTACTTCCCAAAACTCCCTAGTCATTGGCAAGTTCTTCCCAAGGTAGGGGGAGCCGCGTTGACCTAACCCACCCCTGACCTCGTAAGGTTCTTATCTTATGAGAGCCCCCTTGGCCTTTGTCTTAATTGCTTGGTGGATTCTTGGGCTAGTGTGTGTCCAAGCAGAGGAGGTGGGAAGTGAAACCGTTGAGTCTCCCCTGCCTCCGCGAGAGCCGACGGCAGCGGAAATGACACAAAGGGAGATTGATCGAAGGAGAGAGGACACCTTCCGATTGAATGAAAATTTAGATTTGGCGGAGCGCCTTTATCAGGCGGGGGAGTGGGAGCATGCGCAAGCGAAGTTTCGATTGGTTATGCAGCAAACTGATCCGCAGACCGCGACTTCGGGATTTTATCAGCGGGCTAGGACGGGGGTAGCAAAGTCTTTAGCGGCACAAGCTTTGGCGCAGGAGAAGGCGGGTAAAAACGCGGAGGCGGCTGGACTGATGAAGCAGGCTTCGGATCTTGATCCGGCCAACCCGTTGGTGGCGAAACAGTCCGCTTCGATGCAGGAACAGGCGGCTCGGTTGGCGGATCCCTATGAAGGGAATGTAGCGGTGACCAGTGATCTGGTGGAAAAAACGAAGGAGATTAAGAGGTTGTTATCCTTGGCAGATCAGTTGACGGAGACAGGGCAGTATCGAGATGCGAGGAAGAGGTTGGATGATGTATTGCGGATCGATCCTTACAATCAGGCGGTCTGTCAACGCATCGAGAAATTAGAGGAGAAGAGGATGTTTGCCGCGGGAAAGAAGTACTCGGCCAGCCGAGAAAAAGCCATGGCGAAGGTAACGGAGGCTTGGACTCCCCCTCCCCCTGCAAAAGTGGATCCGAAGCAGGCAAGATCAACAGGAAGTGCAGGTGCATCAAGCGCGGCGGCGATTTTGAAATCACTATCCACGATTAAAATTCCTGAATTGGTCTTTAATGAGAAGCCGATACGGGCGGCGGTGGAGGAGTTGCAGCGTTTAAGCGAACAGAATGATCCGAATAAGATTGGGCTGAACTTTGTTTTGCGGTTGCCTCCTCCGATCGAAGGAAAGGATCCTGAGGCGGCGACGGTTAGCCTGGAGTTGCGGGATATCTCTTTACAAACGGCGTTGAAGTATTTGTGTGAGCAGATTCGAGGCGGGGAGAAGTTGCGATATGATGTGGAAAGCAGCGCTGTTTTTCTGTTACCGGTTACCGAAAGTGGCGGGGAGTTGGATATCCGTAGTTATAATCTGCCGCCTAGTCTCTTAGCGAATTTAGTGCCCCCAGGGAAAGAGTTGACGCCTAAGGAAGTAGGAAATCTGGTGCTAGAAAATATTGGGGTCGACACCAAGGTGGTTGATTCCTCGGCAACTTGTTTCCGGGACACGGGAAAGTTGGTGGTACGCAATAGGGCTAATGAGTTGAATAAGATCGAGCAGAGGATACGAGACGCGCAGGGGGAACCCCCTCAGAGGCAGTTTGAGGTGGAGACCAAATTTCTTTCTTTCTCAGAAAACGACGTTAAGAACTTCACCTTTAATTTACAGATGAGTGGAAGTACGGCGATTCCTGCTCCCGGGAGTCCTGGGGCGATTTATGATCCAGGGTCTGCGAGCGGGGGAACGGATGGGTTGCGAGGAACGGCGGGATTGAATCCTGGGGGTGGTTCGGTTACCGCCTTGCAGGCGCTGCTTGATCCTAGTTACCCTCAGACCGCATCTAATCAGGTGGGGGTGAATGCCTCAGTTTTCGGACGCGGGTTTGCGGCTGTCTTGCAGTTATTGCAGAATGCCATTGGCCGCGACTTGGTGGCGGCACCCAGGGTGACCCTAGCCGATGGAAAACAGTCTAAAATAGTGATAGCGAGGAGAATGTTTTATCCGACAAGTTACACCCAGCCGACCGTGCCGAACAACGATCAAGGGGTAGGTGCGGGTTTTATTTTGCCGAGTAATCCGACGGGCTTCGAGCCTAGGGATATTGGGACCACCTTGGAGGTAAAAGGGGAGTCGACTTCTCTGCCGCGGGCGGTTGACTTAGATTTCACAAATCTGCTGGTGGAAGATTTCGAAGGCTTCGTAGATTACGGAGTCCTGATTTCGGCTGCGCCATTGGATCCAACTACAGATTTCAACACAACTGTCGGCGCGGCCCCTTATTTGGTACCGATTTTCTCGAAGAAGGCCCTACAAAGCAGGGTTCGGTTGCTTGACGGGGAAACGGTGGGTATGGGGGGGTTAATTTCCGACAGCGTCCAACTGGTGGACGATAAAGTCCCCCTGCTTGGAGATATTCCGATCATGGGGCGTCTTTTTCGCAGTGAAGCATCCCAAAAGATTAAGAGCAATCTAGTGATTTTCTGCACCCTGCGAATTATTAATCCTGACGGCACTTTGGTATTTCCCGAAGATGAGGATAATCCTGAGTATGCCCAAAATGCTGGGGCTGAGATGATGCCCGCCACGCCATGAAGAATCTTTCTCTGTTCATTGTTTTGGCATGGGGACTTTCAGGAGGCCAGCCTTGTAGGGCTGGTTCTTTGCAAAATCAGGTTGAGACTGAAACGAATCGGCGTGAGCAGTTATTACAACCTCTGCAAGAGGCATACGATAAAAGCAGAAAATTGGTGGCGGATGGCAAAGGGGATCAAGCCTGTGAAGATCTGGAAAAGGCCTATCAAGCCGTCCCTGAGGCGCTGAGGGAAACTCCGTTGGCGCATCAAGTGCAGAAGACTTTAAGTAAACTACAGGCGACCTTGGGGGAGTCGGCTAGCCAGCTAAACCACTGGCCCGAGGCAAGAAAGCGGGCTTTAGCATCATTGCGGTATGACCCAACGAATGAGAAGGCTTTGGAGCAGTTGCGACAGAGTGATGAGGTGCTGCGGCGCGGCACAGTTGGGGGAGAAGCGGTGAATCCTGCTTTGACGACGAGATTCTTTGATCGATTGAACGGGGTTCGAAGTGGGTTGGAGCAGGCGCAAGAGTTGCGAGAGACAGGCCAACTGGAGAAGGCGGAGCAATCTTATGAGGATGTATTAAAAAATGATCCTTTTAACCAGGTCGCTACCGATGGAATCAAAAAAATTTACCAGGAGCGGGCACTTGCGGCGGATCGAGCCCAAGCCCTATCCGCCACGACCTTGAAAAGGCAAGTCATGGAAGCTTGGAATAATATTTACCCCAAGACCAGTTTGGCTTCAGGCGGGGTAGAGGTGGCTGGTGCGATGACCGCCTCACCGTCTTATAATTTGGAAAAGAAGTTACAAGGGACGGTCATTCCGACCATCGACTTCTCGGGTGCTGATTTGGAGACAATCCGTCGGGCGCTGATTTCGCTAAGCCGGCAATATGATCCTGAGGTAAGCAAGGCGGGGGTCAACTTTGTCGTGAGTTCGGATATTACTGATGTTCAGCCTGTCACGTTGCGTTTAAAGCAGACCTCTTTGGCGGAGGTGGTCCGATATATTTCTCAGATCGCGGGGGTGAAAGCACGGATTACCGATATAGGGGTTACCTTTGGGCCTCTGGTCGAGAAGAGGCCTGACTTAATTCCGCGTAACTTCACTGTGAGTCCATCATTCTTTAAGGGTGATGATGCGGTAGTCGACTCCACTGCCAATGTAAGAGGGGGTGGAGGTGGGGGAAGTGTGGGTACGGAAACATCTTCCGGGCTCAATGAGCAAAAGAAGTTAGTCGCTCTAGGGGTGAGCTTTTCTGAAGGGGCCTATGCGGTTTACAATAAGAATACCAGTCAGTTGAAGGTGGTAAATAATGCGGAGATGCTGGACTTAATTGGGCAACTGATCAGCGCGGCGGAAGAAGAGACCCTTTTGATTCAGGTGGGAATTCGTTTGGTGGAAATTAACCAGTTGGATTTGGATAGCGTGACGATGAACTCCACCTTGGGGGGATCGGGCATTAATTTGCTTTCTCCTGTTCCCGCGGGTTTAAACTCCTCCAGTGGCGGGCAAACACCAGGTGCTTCTACCCAGCAGGGGGTGAATGCACAGTTGAATCAAGTGCAGGGAGTTGGACTACTCCCGAATAACACTCTTCAATCGTTTTTGCAAAGCGGGGTGCTGGCAGGCACAAACCAGACAACCTCCTACGCGTTGAACACGATGGATCTGGGCGGAACGATTCTGAACGGAATGCAGTTCCGCGCGTTGATCACGGCGGTATCACAAAAGAACAGCGCCAATGTGTTAGCGAATCCTTCAATTGTTTTGAAAAGAGGGCAAAAGGGGGTGATTGAAGTAACCCAAGAATTTAAGTATGTGAAGGAGTTCAATTCTCCGCAGTCTTCTATTCGCACAATTCAGGCTTCGAGCACAAATACGACGTCAGGCATCATAGGATTGATTGCTGTTCCAGGACCTGAAACTGTTATCGGTTCCTTCCCGTCCTCGATTAGTGATGCCGTTCCGATTGGGGTGAAAATGGGAGTTAAACCTGATGTAACAGGTGATAATAGTCGAGTTTTACTTGAGCTAGAACCGAGCTTTGTGGATTTCGAGGGATTTATTAATTACGGCACGCAGATCAACTCTGCTTACACCCTAACATATTTCAATCAGGCAGTGACTATTTTGACGAACAATATTCAGCAACCTGTCTTTATTCGTCGGGATTTGACATTGCCTGCGGTGGAGGTCACCGATGGCTACACGCTACTTTTGGGAGGTCTTTTGAGGGAGGACATTCAGAAGATTGATGAGAAGGTGCCGATCATCGGCGATATCCCAATCTTTGGCAGGGCTTTCCAAGGCAAGACGGAGCAGGCCATCAAAAAGAATACGCTTATTTTTGTCACTCCGAGAATTCTGCGGGTCGATGGCCAACCGCTGAATCCGACGGCGGGAGCCCCCACCACGGCGGCTAATTCTGATTCGCCTTAAAACTTTATTTTCGAATTAGACGGTAGGGAAATTCCACAGGAATATCGCGGGTATTGCCTGCTGACCATCCTGCTAAATTGGCTAAAGTGTAGCCCGCCCCACCAAAAACAAAGTAGAAGACTGAACTCGCTACGTCGGCCGTCTCTGATTTGGCATACCAGAGACGCGGTTTGAGATCCGCAGGACCATTCGCCGGGAGATCGATGCCTCCGCGTCGCTCATCTGGGCCTATTTTAATTTTCTCGAGTGATTCGTAGCGAACCCAGACAGGCTTAAGGATGGGCTCAGCGTAGCGGGAAGGTTTCTGTCCTGATGTGGGCGGTGGACCTTGGTGGACGCGAGTTGCCTCCGCTTCCTGGGTTGAAGGAGAATCGATGGGGAGTTTGAGGATTTGGCGGTAGGTACCTGCAGGGAGAAAGAAAGTTTGGCCTGAATCTGGATCGAGAATTTCGACGTCTTTAGGAAGATTGAGGTTCGCGTTTTCTGGGGTGATGGGACTTTTCTTTTTGTTCTCGGGCAAGAGGTAGCTGGCCGAACCTGTTTCGGGTTCAGGGATGGTAGATAGGCTCTTCCTATTTTTTGGGACGGTGAAGGTGGCTGCGGAGTCGCCGGTACGGGTTGGTCCTGCGGCATGAGCGGGTTTGGGAATGATGAAAATAGGTTCCTCTGCCTGCTGGGTGGTAGAGTTGATTGGCGCAGGGACCGAAAGGCGGGCGGGACGAAGGGCAGTAGGGACAGGGGTATTTTCGGGAACTTCTCCCTGGGCTTGGAGTGGTGTGTGTGCGAGAACGACTCCGCAGGCTGAATTAAAAATCACCCGCCAGAAAAAGGGTGAGGGGTGGATTTTCATCGGACAAGGCCAATGCGGCGTAGCCATACGGCGGCTAGGGGGTGCTGAGTGCTCCAGCCTTGCAGTTCCCAGAGCCAGCCCACTTTTTCGGCAAAAAGGTAGAGTCCGCCCAATCCGAAAAGAATGATGGAGCCTGTGCCCGCAAAAAACGCGGGAATTCGGTTGCCTTGTCCTAAGGCTACGGTGAGGCGAGTGGTGACGAGAAAGCCAAAGAGAACGAAGACGCTACTGAAGACGGTAGCGGCGACGTTACGCCGGGCATCGGTCATGCCGAAGGCGATGCCAAAAAGGCAGAGCAAGGGGCAGGCGAGTGGGTAGGCCAGCCGATTCCAGTGCTCGGTGGCGTAAGGGGCGCGTAGTCGGTCGTTGAGGCGACCTCGGTCGGCGGCAAGGCGAGCGACATCGGGCCAAGGGAGTACATCGGGTGGCAGGAGTTTGGCGGCGAGGGTTTCGGGGGGTTCGGTGAGCTCGGGTAAAACCAGTTCGGGAAGGATGGGGCCGAGACTTTCCGGAGAGCCCGCGGTGGCATACTCGGCCCGACGAACGCCCGAAAGATACCAAACCCCGCTGCGGTAGGCGCCAGAGCTAGCAAAGATTTTCGAGAGATCGTGGCCTGCTGGTTCGGTACGGAAGAGGATTTCCACGTTTCGCATAGTTTTCTCCTTTAAATTAATTTGGCCGATGTACCAGATGGTTCCTTGGGTGGTTTCGGGTGAGGAGGGGGAGCGATAGACAATCTGGTTGAAGATATTTTCCTCGATAGGTTCTTGTTTGATCTGTTTTTTTACTTTTTCCCTGCCTGCCTGAGCGGTGGGGGAGAGGGAGAATGAGAGAACGTAAAGCACGACAGAAAGGCCTGCGCTGCAAAGGAGAAAGGGGCGAGCGAGGACGACAGGACTCATGCCAGCGGCGAGAAGGGCGACCGATTCGCGGTGGCGCGAAAAGTAGGCGAGGACATAGAGAGTGGCAAAAAGGACGGCCACGGGGAGAATGGATTGAGCCAGATCGGGTAGTTGAATGAGGAAGTATTTGGCCAGAAGGTAAAAGGGAGGATTCTTTTCTACGAGCCGTCCTAATTTATCAAAGATATCGAACATCAGCCAAAGGACGAAAAGGGCGGTAATGATAAAGCCCAAGGGAACGATGACGGAGCGCCAAAGATATTTTTCGACGATTTTCATGTTTCGTGCAAAACTAGAAATAGCACCTTTATGAACCTGACCCACGATCTTTCCGCACTGGAGGAAACCGTCAAGCGGTGTCATGCGATTGTTCCTGCGGTGGAAGCGGCGGGGCGGGCTTTGGCGGAAAGGGTGAAGGCGGGGAGTAAGGTTCTGACCTGCGGGAATGGGGGAAGTTCGGCGGATGCGATGCATTTTGCGGAGGAGATGACGGGAAGATACCGCGCAAATCGCAGGGCTTTACCCGCACTGTGCCTTGCGGCCGATGGCTCGGCCTTGACCTGCATCGCGAACGACTGGTCCTTTGCAGAGGTTTTTTCACGGCAAGTGGAGGCCTTTGGGCAGAAAGGGGATGTGCTGATTGTTTTCAGCACGAGCGGAAAATCTCCAAATATTATCAAGGCTCTTGAGACAGCAAAAAGTCGCAACATGTTGTGTTTAGGCGCTTTAGGAAAGGACGGGGGTTCGGCAAAGGCGCTTTGTGATCATGCGATTGTTGTGCCTAGTGAGGACACATCGCGGATTCAGGAGATTCATGGTTGGCTGATCCACTCTTGGTTGGAGTGTGTAGAAGCGTTGGTGATCGATAAGGCCTAGGGGGCGAGGACTTTGTCCTTGGAAGGGGGGGCGCTTTTCGATAAGGTTTTTCTTTCGTCAACGTCTTTCGAATTTGCCCCCAAGATAAGGGCCGAGAGGTAGCTAAGTTGGCGGGAGTAAGGAGTTAACTTTATGGCGGTTGTTATTCGCTTGCGCAAAGAGGGCAAAAAGAATCGCCCTTATTTTCGGGTGGTGGTCACGGACAAGCAAAGTCCGCGCGACGGCCGTTTTCTGGAGCTGGTTGGAACCTACAATCCCATGGGCAAGGACGCAGGAATGAAGCTGAAATTGGATCGGATCGATCATTGGGTGGGTCAAGGAGCGAAGCCAAGCGAGACGGTCGCTAGTTTCATTCGCAAAGCCCGCAAAGCCCCGAAGGCTTAATCTCTCCGGTTGAAGGCCGGAACCCCATGCGATATTTTCTCGAACTCGTTCTCGGTCGACTGGTGATTCATCCCGAGGAAGTGGATGTGGAAGAAACTTCCGACGAGCGTGGTTCCCTTTTTCGGATTCGTGTAAATCCCGAGGATCTCGGGCGAATCATTGGTCGCAATGGTCGGACGATTGAGGCAATTCGGTCGTTGCTCAATGCAGCGAGTCGAGATGGTCAACGCATCTTTGTCGAAGTGGAGGATGGCGCCCACGAGGGGATGGCGGCGTGACGATTGATCTGCTGACTCTTTTCCCCGCGATGGCGCAAGGGGTGTTGGGTGAAAGTATTTTGGGTCGGGCCCAGCGTGCTGGTTTAGT
>CAMCNF010000018.1 GCA_945876115.1 Verrucomicrobia subdivision 6 bacterium
TCTCCACCTCTTTTTTATATTGCTTTTTTGTAGCGTTTTCCATTCCCCCTTCATCACCCCATACCCTCTTTAACACCATCCTATCCAGCACTTAACAGCCTTTCTAATCCAATCAGAAATGTCGGGCATGTAACCCAGGACCCCCATAAACAACCCCTTTTAGCGGATTGATGGCTGTCCGCTTAGAAAGAATTATCTCCCCACTTCCCCGAAACCAGTTCGTTTACCCCGATTCCTATCCGGGCTACGGCAATCGACCTGCCCTGCACTTCCCCCGCACTCCTGTCGGGAGTACTACGGGGATTGGTAGCAGGTTAAGGTGATTCTAATTTAATTTCTGAATCGTTGATTGAGATGTTGGAAAATTCGTACTCATCGAGTTTGTTGTTCCAGTATACTGGAAAGCCTAAATACGATCCCTTTGATTCAAATGTAATAGGTCCTTTTTCTACTATTTTTTGATCATCGATAAAGAATCTTAGATAGTTGTTGCTGTAAGAGATAATACATTTGTGTTCGCCATTTAAATCTATTTTGGGTGCTTTCCGATTAATTTGGACCCACTTAGCTTTATAAAGTCCGTTAGTTCGAAGCCATCCTTGGTTTTTACTATAATTTAAAATAGCACCCTGAATCCACGGGTCTTGATTATCACTCGGTAGGTTCCCATTCCCATAAATAATCGCACTTACGTGATACTCAGGATACTCGATATGGTTTTTCTTATGCGTGAATCTAATAATACACGGATCATTTGTTCCCATAAGAAACCAAACAACTGAGTCTGGTCGCCATTCCTGCTTTCCCCCGATCCACTTAAGTTTACTGTTTTCTATTTTCCAATGATCCTTATCGTATTTAAAAGATTCGACTGCTATCGTACTGTCTCGGCTTTCATTTTGCTCATTTCCTGATGCTTTCATTTTATCCGCATAGCCCGCTTCTTTTGGAGGGTGATCAGACTTTAATTTAGTTAGTTTTTCACGTTTGAGCCTCACTTCGAATATTCCCTTTTTTGGATCTACAGGCCTCATTACACGGATTTTTACTTCGGTTCCTACGGACCCCCGAAAGAGGCGTCGAATTTCCGGAAGCTTAAGTTCCTCGATATTAATCCAACTATTAGAATCGTCTGTGATAGCAAGGATAACATCGTCTTTTTTAAGAGTTCCTTCTTTTTCTGCCGGCCCCCCGTCAACAATCGACTGCACCCGGCAATCGCCAAGCATTTGGTGTGTAGATATTCCAATTCCACCTTCACCAAGTAATAAATCAACTTCCTGGCCAGGTTGCTGCGGAGCCACTAAATTGGGTTGGGACAGCTTCTTTAAGATTACTCGATAAGATCCAAGATTTGGCGGAGGAGCTTGAAACCAATCATCATTGATCCCAAGCTGAAGCTGAGTTGCTCCTATTGGGACTTGCACGGTTCGATGAAGCCCGACCTTAAAAGGAGAACCAACGATAGCCCCTTTTTCGTCAGCAAAAACACCAATAAGAGCCATTAAGAAAACGGGATATTCGGAAGAAGGAACATAACGACTTGGCATATATTTGCCTGTATATCCCACGTAATTGTTTACCAAACGAAGAGTTTCCCCCTCTGAATCACAAGAATTATCATAATTCCAAGCCACCGCTCTCGCCCGTTTACTGAGGTATTGAATCTGTATTAGTTCGCCTTTCCGAAACGGAAGTTTTCCATCAGCTTTTACGACAACTGGAGGCAGATGATCTCCCCTCCCAAATGGATAATCAGCATTTAATCCTCCCTCTGTAAATATCCATGGCCCACATTTTGCGTTCACCTCTAGAAGCAGATCTTCTTGTGACCAAACCTGATAGCATATTGCGGATAAAATCAGAAAGGTAGACACGAAGCGCACAGGAGGATTAAACACTAATAACCCGATTTCGCAATACTTGCGTTAAGGCCTCTCTTCCATAGCGAACTGAAAAATCGGGTCTACCCCGACCAGCGTCGGGAGTCCTGTCGGGGGTAGTACGACTTTTGCTGGGGATTGTAAGGGAATTGAGAGGATTAATAGATTCGGTAAGCCAACTGCCAATCAAATCCACCCGGCTTCTCTTTTTTAAGCGCCTCGGAAAAGTTTCCAGAAGCTAAGCTACTCTCTGCAATCGCTTCTTTACTTATTGTTGCAAGTTTTGAATCAGTGTTTCCCTCGACAATATCGATATTATTAATCTCACCATCAGGATTAACGTGGAATTTGATAACAACTCTGTCTTTTCCAATTTCCCCCATTGTTTGTTGAACTTTTAAATTCCATTTTCTGCCAATCGAAAGATAAAGCTTATGTTGAAACTTTCCCAGTTCTGTACCCATCGAAGCCATCTGGGGTGCTTCAGGTTTACTTGATTCAGTTCCGGCTAATTTGGCCATTGTTTCCTCCGCAAAGCCCACTTGCCCAAAAAACAGGCTTAAAACACATAGGTATGAGGATACTTTTTGTTTATTCATAAGAAAACCTTATCTATTCCACTCTTCCGTAGCGAACTGGAAATTCGGGCCTGCCCCGTACTCCTGTCGGGGCCTGTCCCGACCTGCGTCTGGGCCCGCCCTTCGTAGTGGCACCCTGCAGGGCTTCGCGCGTAGAAGGGTAAGTCCCCTACTTCCCTAACCCAATCGGCCAGAAGCGGTTTTTTACGCGGTTGAATTATCGGGCCGCCTAGATTTGAACCCATGGTTCAAATCTCCGGCGAACCGAAGAAACCGACGATGTTTCTATTTCGGAGTTTCAGCTTCGATTTCCTGTAGATACGCTTTGGCAATTTGGCGTTCGTGAACAGGCCCCATAACACAGGCTCGTCGATAAAGACGAATAGCTTCTTGCCGATCCTTCGGTACTCCCCAACCATTTTCATAGCAACGCCCGAGAGAGGCTTGCGCCCATGAACTACCCCCATCTTTGGCAACACGAAGGTACTTGACTGCTTCATTGTAATCCTGAGTCACGCCATCTCCGTTTAGATATGCATTGCCTAGAGCCGCCATACTCCAAATATTTTTCTGATCGGCGGAAAGTTTCCAATACCGGGTTGCTTCCGTGCGGTCGCGCGCTACTCCGCCCTTCCCATCCCAGCATCGCCAGCCCATCTGAAACAAGCCGTCAGGATTTCCTTGATCTGCGGCTTTTTTCCACCACTTCGTTGCTAAGTCATCGTTCTTCGCAACTCCCTTGCCCTCGTTATATCGATCGCCTAGCCAAACTTGTGAAACCACGTCACCAGCTTCTGCACGTCGTACCAAATCAGGAGAATAATCCCATGGCTCGACTTGTTTTGGCTCCACCTCTTTTAACGGCTCCTGTGATTTCAAGGGGATAGGGATTACTCTTCTTCGGATCACACCAGGAGTGCTCGGAGTATTTAGATCCTTGCCTGCTTTAGATACCTGCGCTGCATTGCGCGGATTGTTTTTCGAATCGATAGCAGTTTCGGTTTTATCCAACTCTTCTTTTGTCGATTCCGCATATCGTCTCGAACGGGAAGCTGAATTAGCATTTTGATCAACAGCCAAAACACCACCTTGCCACTCAGCCCTTTTTATATCCGATATATTCTGCCATTGACTAGCCAGATAATCATTTTGGGGAATTCCAATGCCTTTTTTGTAATGATAGGCCACCGATTGGATTGCAGGGTACCAACCTTGTTGGGCAGCTTTTAAGTGCCACTTGAAAGCTTCAGTTCTATCCACTTTTACCCCTTTGCCTTGACAAAGCATAAGCGCTAGCCCGTTCTGCCCTGGTGCGAATCCCTGATCGGCAGCTTTTCTGTAAAGATCAATCGCCTTGTTCATGTCTTTTTCAATTCCCCTTCCTTCGCAGTAATTGCTCGCAAGATTGTTCTGTGCATTGGCATTTCCCTGATCTGCAGCTTTTTTATACCAGTAATTCGCTTGCTCGTAGCTTTTCACAACGCCTTTTCCGAAGTAGTAATTGTAACCTAGGTCAACTTGTGCCTTAGCGTCCCCCTTTTCTGCTTTTTCCACAAGGCTTTCAGAATAGGGCTCATGCATAATCACAAGGAGCCGAGAAGGTAGATCATCGGATGAAGTGGTGTTGACACCTTTTGTGAATTGGAATTTCTGTTTTTTTCGTAATACGTACAAAGCCGATATTTGCTTTTCATTTAAAGCTGTATCATAGATTTCTGCATATTCTATTTTACCACTTAAGTAGGGATGACCTCCTCCCTCGTGTCTTTTACCTAGAAGAATGTCACTTTTTTTATTTTTAAAATGCTGCAGTGGTGTTTCTGGGTTTATTATTGATCGGTAAAGAGTGCCGTTCTTATATAGAGAAATCTTTCCGTCTTTTGAGTATGAAGCCGCCATCCAGATTGGCTGTTCGGAAGATGAAGTTTCTTCAGCACCCTCATTTCCTTTAATTCTAATTCCGCTTTCTGAACCATTATTCCATATTTTTGGCCTTCCCTCCCCATAGACAATCGAATCGAATGTTACTCCATTGATTGATTCTACTGTGATGAGCCCCCCACCTCTTTGTTCAAGGTTATCTAAATATACCTGAGCAATCATGGTTTTTTCGGTTAGTTTGAATGGTGATGGATCTGTTTTATAATAACTTCCTTCACTTGGGAGACAAAGTTTTCCATTTTCTATTCTTGCCTCGCCCACTAAGTGCCCAGGAAGGTCATTGATAATTTCATGGTCGTTTTGCTTGAAGTCCCATTTAAGAACAGGCTCAGGAACACCCTCAGTTGTTCTCTGGTCGCCTAACTCCTTGGGCAAAGGGCGTTGGCTTTGGGCTATTGATAAAAAGCCCCAAGAGATAAATAGAAACAGTATTTTTTGTTTATTCATAAGAAAACGCTATCTATATCGATCTTCTGTAGCGAACTAAACTTTCGGATCAAAATCCCACTTCCCTAACCCCATCGGCCAGAAAGGTTTTTACGGCTTTTAATTCACGGTCATCGTTAGCCCTTCGAAGTCGCGCGTCTGCGGAACGTGGCAAGGTTAGCGGTTCTACCCCGATCAGCATCGGGGCTTCGCGTGAGTAAACTCCCTCGCCCCCTCCCCCGCCCTTGTCCCAGTCGCAAAACATCCTTGAATTAAATAACCCCCCGTCGGAGCGTCCCAGTCAATCATCTCCCCTGCCAGAAAAACTCCAGGACACCGCTTCAGCATTAATGAATTATCCAACTCACTCCAACTCACCCCACCCGCCGACGATATCGCCTCCGCTAACGGTCTCGGCCCCTTTAACTTCACCACACACCCCTTCACTACCCTCGCCAACTGCTCGGCCGACTTCACCAAATCAGCCCCATCTTGGTTTCCTAAAATTGCCATCGCCGCCTCCCCCAACCTCCAACGTGCACGGGCCTCACCCAAATAATTCTCCTGACAGCTCCCCAGCTTCTTCACCAACTGCTCCACCGTATGGGTCGGCTTAAAATCAATCACGATCTCTGGATCCTTCATTTCTCGCAAAGTGGGCCCGAGCTGATAAATCGCCCCACCCTCCAGTCCATAACGTGTCACCATAAGTTCCCCGCTGGCCACCGTCTCCCCTGCCCGAATCGTTATGTTTTTTAACGGCTTTCCTTCCGCTTGCGCCAAAACAGCGCCGGCCCAATCGACCTCCCATCCACAGTTCGACGACACCAGCGGAGCCACCGCAATTCCTATTTTCTCAAAAACCGAAACCCATCCGCCATCCGAACCTGTCTCCGGCCACGTGCCTCCACCCAGCGCCATCACTACCGCATCCGCTTCACAAACTTTCTCCTCTCCACCTACCAGAAATTCCACCTGCCACCGCGCGCCCATCTTCAATCCAGTCCACCGGTGGCCCATAGCAAACTCCACCCCCGTGGCCCGTAACCGTTGCACCCACCGCCTCAGTAACGGTGCTGCTTTCATCTCCTTGGGATAAACCCGACCAGTCGTCGCCACAAAAGTTTCTACCCCGAGCTCCTTCGCCCAATCCCGCAACGCCTCCGAATTAAAACCATCCAAAAGCGAATTCCATAACGCACCCGCATCCCTCCCACCGCTGTAGCGCGAAACAAAACGTTCCCTGGCCTCCGCATGTGTAAGATTTAATCCACCTCGGCCCGCCACCAAAAATTTTCGCCCTACCGAAGGCTTCGCATCGTAAACCGTAACCTTCGCTCCGCCCGCCACCGCCACTTCGGCCGCGCGTAAACCTGCTGGACCCCCGCCAAGAATCGTAATTCGTTTAATACCGAATTCAAACAGAGCCCCCCGCTCCTGTAACGCACCTTTGCACTTCCTCTATCCCCTTAGCACCTCTACCCCAACCCACCTTCAAGCCACAAAACCTAGGGCGCGTCTGCGCTGAATATTTAACACCGTCAACCGGTAGGGCGCATCATCCGTGATGCGCCGATTGGGCCACTCAGCCACTCAAACCTAAATCGCTCTATCGGCCGATGGAGACCATCGGCCCTACCACAAACCACAGCACTGGTAGGGACGACCATACTCGGTCGTCCTAGTTCTTTTCTACACGGAAAAGAACGTAAACAAGCGCTGAATTCCCCCGCGTAAGCGGAAATCCATCCCCGCGTGGAACAAGGAGCGAGATTGCGCGGGTGCGCAAGCACCGAAGCCCTCCAACCCGGAGGGGTAACCGCAAAGGTCATGGGCGGGTGTCAGGGGACCAATGGGCGGGGGCAGGTCTTAGGGGGCCAATATTCAACTTTGTTCGCCCAGCTAGGCGGCCTCGGAGATGCCGCCTCTACCTAAACTTCCAAGTACAAATAATTAAAAATTAAACATCCAAAATCAATCATCCGCGGGTCTGCGTCCCGTGGCCTTCCTAATCAGTACGTCCAACCAAACAGTTTCCACCCGTCATTCGGCCGGCTCGAACCATCGGGCGAATCCATCATATTATTACTATAGGTTGGTGCGACCCCGCGCTCCTGAATCACCTGCTGGTAGACCGGCTTATTCGGGCTCGCAGGATTCACCGAATCCCACCCCTTGTTCGCCATCACCACAAACATTCCTACGTCTGGACTATTATCCTCAGGCTGAATTCCTCGGACCTGCTCTTCCTCCGGACTCGCCACCGCGTTCTCTACCTTATCTTGATCCTCCCCTTTCGTACTCGCCTTACCCCCAGAATTCACACTTCGGGCTCCTGCCAGCGCACTTTTCTTCGCCGGCACCGCTTTCACCGCACCGCCCGCCGTCGCATCGTTGGTTTGAGCCTGAACCACCCCTAATAAAGGAGTGCTCCATGCCAGAAAAATCCATATCCACCTCATCTGACTAGTGTAACCACCATTTTTTATCGGTCAAACCCAGGTGCGCGGGGTTCCCTCGACAATCGAACTCCTTTTGGCACGCTCCCACCCGTGCGTCTTCTTGCCCTCGACCCGTCCCTCCGAGCCACCGGATACGCCATCCTCGAAGGTACCGCCGATAAACCTGTCGTCGTCGCTTCAGGCACCATCCAAAATCCACCCTCTCGACCCGCCCCCGCCTGCCTTCTCGAAATTCACGACCGCCTCCAAGAACTGATCGCGCGCCACGCTCCCCAAGAACTCGCCATCGAATTAATCATCTATGTGCAAAATACCCGCACCGCCATCGTGCTCGGAGGCGCCCGCGGCATTGCCCTTCTCGTCGCCGCCCGAGCAGGCCTCACCGTCCACGAGTACCCACCCAAACTCGTAAAAAAAGCAGCCACAGGAAAAGGAGGCGCCCGCAAAGAACAGGTCACCTTTATGACCCGCGCCCTCTTCGGTCTTCTCCATAATCCAAAACCCGATGAAGCCGATGCCCTCGCCGTCGGTCTCACCCACCTCCGCCGTACAGCCTTCTCCGCCCGAACCGTTCCGGCAGTCTCCTAAGATGATCTCCTTCCTCGAAGGTACCCTCGCTGAATCTTGGCCCACTCGCGCCGTGATTAACTGCCAGGGCATCGGCTACGAACTGCTCATTCCCGTCACCACCTTCGATCATCTTCCTCTCCTTGGAGAAAAAGTTCGCCTCCTCACCCACCTCGTGGTCCGCGAAGATGCTCATACCCTCTATGGATTTTTCACTTCGGGCGAACGAGATCTCTTTCGCCTCCTCCTTCATCATGTTTCAGGCGTCGGCCCCAAAACCGCCCTCTCCATCCTCGCTGGCACTACCCCCCAAGCCGTCCGCGACGCCGTTGCCTCAGGAGATACCTCCTCCCTCGCTAAACTCAAGGGCCTAGGAAAAAAAACCGCCGAACGCAGCGTCCTCGAACTCCGCGACAAACTCCCCGCCCTCGATTCCCTCGCGGGTGGGACTTCTCCAGGTCGTGCAAACGCCACCCCCAACATCTCCGGCCATGCCCAAGACGCCCTCCTTGCCCTCCTCGCCCTCGGCTACAAGGGAACCGAAGCCCAAAAAGCCCTCGCGGGCCTCGATTCCACGCTCCTTCCAGGCGATCTCGTCCGCGAAGCCCTCCGCCGCCTCGGTTAACCCTCGGTGCCAGACACGTTAACCCTCGGTGTCAGGCACGTGCCTGACACCTTTCCATCGAAAAGGTTCGACTCCTCTCCAGCTTTTCAATACGATATCTCGCTCGATCTAGTTATTAACCCAAACCAAAGGAACAATCATCATGCCCCTCGATAACGCCGAACGTACCCTTCACCTCACCCCTTCCGCTACTCTCGCCATCGATGCCCGTGCCAAAAGTATGCGAGCCGAGGGCCTCGACGTGGTTAACTTTAGCGCCGGCGAACCCGATTTCGATACCCCTGAACATATTAAAGCCGCCGCTATGGGCTCCCTCGACGCCGGATTTACCAAATATACCCCTGCAGCAGGTATTCCCGAACTCCGCTCCGCAATTTCAGAAAAATTAAAGACCGACAACAATCTCTCCTACGAACCTTCCCAAGTCATCGTCACCTGCGGCGCCAAACACGCCTGCTTTAATGCGATCCTCGCCACCATCAACCAAGGCGATGAAGTCCTTATTCCTGCCCCCTACTGGCTAAGCTACCCAGAAATGGTCCGCGTCGCTGGCGGCGAACCCGTCATCGTTCCCACCAAAGTCGAAAATGGCTACAAACTTACCCCAGAACTCTTTCGCGAATACATGAGCCCCATGACCAAAATGGTCATCATCAATTCCCCAGGAAATCCTACCGGCTCCGTCTACTCCGAAAACGAACTCGCCGCCTTGGCCGAAGTCGCCCTCGACGAAGAAATCTACATCCTCTCGGACGAGATTTATGAAAAACTCGTCTATGATAATGTCAAACACGCGTCCATCGCATCCTTTAGTAAGGAAGTTTACGATCTAACCCTCACCGTCAATGGCTTCAGCAAACCCTACGCCATGACCGGTTGGCGCCTCGGCTACGTTGCCGCCCCCACCGCCCTCGCGAAAGTGATCGAATCTATCCAGAGCCACACCACCTCCCATCCCACCTCCTTCGCTCAAAAAGGCGCCCTCGCCGCTTACCGTGGCCCTCAAGATTGCGTCACCGAAATGGTCGCCGAGTACGATAAACGTCGTCGTCGCTTCTGTGATCTCCTCGGACTCATCCCCAAACTCTCCTTCGTCAAACCCCAAGGAGCCTTCTACCTCCTGCTCGATATCTCACGCACCGGACTCAACTCCGCCGAGTTCGCGGAAAAACTCTTGGAAAAAGAACGCGTGGCCGTCGTCCCAGGCAAGGCCTTCGGAGACGATTCCACCGTCCGCGTCTCCTACGCAACTTCCATCGATCAGATCGAAGAAGGCGCCCGCCGCCTCGCCAAGTTCTGTAAATAACCCTCCGCCACGCGCTTATTCTCTAGGTAGACCAGTCCCACTTGCACTCCCCGTGCACTGGTTCTAAGGTTAACCCTCAATGAATCTCCTATTTCTTCTCACCTTCATTGGGACGATGGCCCTCTCCCTTTGGGCCGCCGCTCGCGTCAAAATCGCCTACGCCAAAGCTAGCCAAGTTCCCGTCTCCTCAGGCTTCACTGGAGCCGAGGCCGCCGCCCGCATCCTCGACGCCGCTGGAATTCGCGATGTCGAAATCGTCGAACAAGACGGATTTCTCGGAGATCACTACGACCCCATGCATCGTCGCCTCGTTCTCTCTACCCAAAACTTCCAAGGCCAATCCGCCGCTGCCCTCGGAGTCGCCGCCCACGAATGCGGTCACGCTATCCAACACAAAATCGCCTACGCCCCCCTCCAGTGGCGCATGGCCTCCGTCGGCGCCACCACCTTCGCCAGCCAAATCGTCACCTGGCTTCCACTCTTCGGCCTCTTCTCTGGCTTCGGAGGTTTCCGCTCTCACACCTACCTCGTCATCATGGCCGTCGGTTGGGGTACCATCATGCTCTTCAATCTCATCACCCTCCCCGTCGAGTTCGACGCCTCCCGCCGCGCTCTCCAAATTTTGCCTAAAATGAAATTCATCGCTCCAGGCACTGAACTCCAGTCAGTCGACAATGTCCTGCGCGCCGCCGCTTGGACCTACGTCGCCGCCTTCATCACCTCTCTCCTCTATCTTCTCTGGCACCTTCTTCCTCTTCTCGCAGGCCGTCGCAACAACTAACCCTCTACATCTAGCCTCCTCCAAGGGGTTTCAACCCAACATCTTGTGTTATTCTCTTAATTCCTCTTGCTATTCCGCAAACCGCCTCTTACTTGTAACTCAAGGGCGCATAACCCACCTATGAAATCCTCCCCCCTCATCACGTTTTTACTTTTTCTCGCCAGCGCCATCGTCACCCAAGCCTCCTCCACCGCCCCAGTTTCCGAAACCTACTCCCACCCCCTCCTCAACCAAATTTATGAAATGCACTCCCTCGCCGAATCAGGCAACGAGGATGCCACTCGCCGCTTAGTCGCCTGGCTCGAAGAACTAACCGCCGAACAACCAGAAAACGGCATCCTCCTTGTCTACCTCGGCAGTGCCTACACCCTTGCCAGTCGGGATGCCTTCATCGGACCAGGAAAACTCCGCTACCTCATGTCAGGCCGCGATTGCATGGATCGGGCCGTCGCCCTCCGCCCCGAAGACCCCAACGTCCGCTTCATCCGCGGAATCAATAACTACCACCTGCCCACCATATTCAATCGCCGAAGCATCGCCCGCGACGACTTTCGTAAACTAGTCGATCAACTCAGCCAAAATCCCAAATGCCTCGACCCCCTGACATCACAAGCCATCTACTACTACGCAGGCCTCTGCTTTGCCCAACTCGAAGAAGAAAAAAATGCCCGTAGCTCCTGGCAAAAAGGACTCGACCTAAAAATCTCTGGCCCACTCACCGCTAAGATTACTCAGGAACTCGATCAACTGACCCCCACGGCTGCCGGCAAGTGACTCGCCCCCCCGGGCAACCCTACCTCCCCGCCCCACGGATTCGGCAACGCGTTCGCTCTCTCGCCTCTTCCATCCGCAAAAACTACCGTAATCGACCCCTGACTATCGTCGCCCTCCTCAAAGGCAGCGTCTTCTTTGTCGTCGACCTTCTCCGCCACCTCCCCATCGATACCGAAGTCGAATTCTGGAACGTCTCCAGCTATCAAGGCACCCAATCGACAGGAAAAATCCGTGGACTCCACCACTGCCGAGGAAACTTTCGCGGTCGCGATGTCCTTCTCATCGACGATATCCTCGATTCAGGCCTCACCCTCGATCGCACCCGCGCCCACGCCAAAAAACTCGGCGCCCGCTCCGTCCAAATCTGCGTTCTTCTCAGCAAAAAAAGAAAACGCGTCCGCCCCGTCCGAGCACGCTGGGTCGGCTTTGTCATTAAGGACGAATTCGTTGTCGGCTACGGCCTCGACCTCGATCAACGTTACCGCGCTCTGCCCTCCATCCGCACCCTTCCCTCCACCCCTTAATTCTTTAACTCGGTAGGGCACATCTCCCCACGCTCTAACCTTCCTACCCTAGGGCGCGTCTGGGCTGAATATTTAATACCGTCCACCGGTAGGGCGCATCATCCTTGATGCGCCGATTGGGCCATAGATCACTCGAACCACAAAACCTAGGTAGGGCGGTCTCTCCGAGAACGCCTGCGCTCAATTCTGTGCGGCCAATCGCCCAGCTAGGCGGCGTCGAAGATGCCGCCACTACCTAAGCTTCCAACTTCAAAACGACCCTCTCACCTTCGCACTTTCATACATTCTCACATCTGGAATTCCTTTGCGTCCTTAGCGACCTTAGCGTGAGCAATTCGCGCGTCCCGCGAATGCGGGGCAAAATCAAAAATTCTCTCCCCTGCCGCCCCCCCCTCTACTCCGCAATGTCCTCGTTCCATAACTCGGGCTTCGCCTGAATAAAATCTCCCATCATTTCCACCAACTCAGGCTGATCCAAAATCACCACCTCCACCCCGTGCGACCTTAAAAATTCAGGTGCCCCAGGAAAATTCACCGCCTCCCCCACCACCACCCGCGGAATTTTAAACTGCACGATCGTCCCCGAACACATGTAACAGGGACAAAGAGTCGAATAGATCACCGTGTCCAAATAACTTTTTTGCCTCCCCGCATTCATCAAACAGTCCATCTCCCCGTGCAAAATCGCACTCCCCTTCTGCACTCGCTGATTGTGCCCCCTCCCCACCACCTTATCCCCTCGCACCAAAATCGATCCAATCGGAATCCCACCTTCCGCCAATCCCTTCCTCGCTTGCCCCTCCGCCTCCTTCATCCATTTCAGATCTTCTTTGGTTGTAATCATAGTTTATGCCTTTCCCGTCGATTCTCGCACCACTAACTCCCCTTTCACAATCTCTGGCTTCATCTCTTCCTTGCCCTCTCGCACCTTCCGCCAAAGAGAAAAACCAACCCTTCCCAAACTCGGAAAACAAACCGTCGTCATCGGCACTGGCCCATAACACGCCAAAGCCCCGTCCCCCACCCCCGTCACACTCACCTCCCCACCCACCGAAACTCCCGCCGCCAAAAGAGCCCGACTCGCCCCCGCCGCAATCGCATCATTCACACAAACCACCGCCGTCGGTCGCTCTTTTTTTCCAAGCATCTTCTTCATCTCCGCTTCCCCTCCCTCCGCTTCCAATCCCACCATCTGAACTCCCCCCAACATCACCATTCCCCGAGCCGCCACTCCTTCCTCCATCCCCCGTAAATGTTCTGCCGAACTCCGTGCCGCAGGATGCCCACCCAAGTACGCCACCTTCCGATGGCCCAAATCATGAAGATGATCCAAAACTAAATTCGCCGCCCCACCCATATCTCGCACCACCCAACTCACCTTGCCCTTTCCCCCATCCACATCCGCAGGATAACGCTTGAAGAAAATCAGCGGAAGCCCAGCCCGACCCACCACCTCCAGCACCGCCGATCGATGTTCCGTGCTAATCCGTGGTAAAAAGAAAATCGCCTCCGCCCCCCTTCCCATCATCGCTCGTACCTGCTCCGCCTCCTCCTTCCCACTTCGCGCCACTCCCACCAGCAGCGCAATCCCCGCTTCCTGTGCCGCCTCCGCTAGACTTCCCGAAACCATCGCCCCCTCCTCCGACGCCAAATCAGGCAGGAGCAACCCGACCAATCCACTCTGCTTCACCCGCAAACTGCGCGCCGCCTCATTCGGCCAATAGCCCCGTTTCGCCGCCTCCGCTAAAACCCGCGCTTTCGTCGCCACCCCAATATCCGGCGCATCCCTCAATGCCTTAGATACGGCCATCACCGAGAGCCCCAACCCCTCCGCCAAATCGCGTAAACGTACCCTCACACCGCTTCGGGATCCTCCCCCAAAATCGTTAGAAACTCCTCCGCACTTTTCGCCGCTAACAATTTCGCCCTCACCTCATCATGCCGCAACAACCGTGCCATCGCCCCAACCAAAGCCAAATACTCCGTCACCATCCGCCGAGGTGTCCCGATCACAAAAATAAAATGAATTGTCTCCCCACTCGTTTCAAAGTTCACCCCGCTCACACTCCGCCCCACTGCCAGAACCAGCCGCTTCACATGATCCGTTCGCGCATGAGGAAAGGCCACCCCATTGCCCAACGTCGTCGGCTCCACCCGCTCCCGCGCCAGCAACTCATCGTAAAATCCCTTAAAGTTAATCATGCCGGAATCATTTTCCAAAAGACTGGCCACCTCATGAATCGCGGCCGTCCTCTTTGTCTCCTTCAACTCCAGAAGAAGCAAACTCGGCTGTAAAAGTTCACCCAGCTTCATCGTCTTAGCCCTCCTGCCGTACCACTCCACCCCAACTTGCGCCGTGCCAACCCATAAAAACCAAAACCCGTGGGATGAACCAGCCGAATCACTTGGCTGGCCACCGTTACTCGCAGACTTTTACCCCTGGTTAATTGACCCATCTTCACCCCGTCAAATCGCAGAACCGCCGCTACTTCCCCCTCACCTAAACTTAACTCCACCCCCTCCTGCTCCCCCACCACCACCGGCCTCTGCGCCATGGCATGCGCACACACCGAAGTGAGCAACATGACCCTCGCCCGCGGACTGACCAACGGGCCTCCTGCCGAAAGCGAGTAGGCCGTCGATCCCGTCGGACTCGCCACCAACAACCCATCCGCGTGGTATTCCGTTAAAAATTCCTTACCCACTGTCACCCTCACTCTCACCATCTGTCGACCCGCCGCCGGCGCCACCGATACCTCATTCAGACTGCGCCACGCTCCTTTTCTTCCACTCAACTTTGCCAAAAGCACCGAACGCGAGCTCAGCCCATACCGCCCACTCAAAATCCTTGGTAAAATCTCCCGAATCTCGTCCACCTTGATTGAGGTCAAAAAGCCGAGCGAACCCAGATTAATTCCCAACAGCGGAACTCCAGAGCCCATCGTCGCTTGCGCCGCATGCAACATCGTCCCATCCCCACCCCCCACCACCACCGCATCCGTCCCCGTCCGAACCGCCTTCGCTAAACCAGCCTCCGTTACCCACCTCGCCTTCACTCCCGACTCTCGAAAAATCAACTTTAAGACCTGCGCCACTCCCAAACCCCCGCGCCTACCTTGACGCAAACAAACCACTACCCTTCGCATCCGCTTTACCCGAGAAGGTCCGCCATATGCCATAAAGTAACATTCACCGAAAAGCCTTCACTCTCAAGATGATTCCCACTCTTGCGCCAGCGCTCTCCTCAAGTATTCTCAAAGACACATGGCGAGATTCCGTCTCAATCATCAAATGCCCCGACCCCAAGGGCTTTACTCCCCTGACCACGAACACGATGCCTGTGGCGTCGGTGTCGTCGCCGATATCCAAGGCCGTCGCTCCCGCACCATTCTCGATCGCGCTTTGGGCTGCGTCTGCCAACTTGCCCATCGGGGCGCCCTCGATGCCGATGCCAAATCAGGAGACGGCGCCGGTGTTCTGACCCAAATTCCTTCTAAACTTTTTCGGCGCGAAATCGAAAAACTCGGCCACCGCCTCTACCAAGACAACGACCTCGGGGTAGGCTTCTTCTTTCTTCCCGCCAAAGACACCTACGCCCAAGCCCACATCCGCCGTATCGCGGAAGAAGTCATCACTCGCCGCGGCCTCCTCTCCTTCGGTTGGCGCGTTGTCCCGATTAACCCTCGCATTCTCGGAGAAAAAGCCGCGGCCTCCGCCCCACGCATCGAACAACTTCTCGTCGCTCGGCCCGACGCCAAAAAACTTTCCGACGATGCCTTTGAACTTTCCCTCTTTCTGGCCCGCAACGAAATCGAACACCGCTGCGCGGCCGATCGTACCCCTCCCTTCTATATTCCCTCCTTCAGCTCCCGCCTTCTCGTTTACAAAGGCATGCTCACCGGCACCCAACTCAAAAGTTTCTACCTCGACCTCCAAGATCCCGCTTACGAAACCGCTCTGGCCGTTTTCCATCAACGCTACAGCACGAACACTTTCCCTACTTGGCCCCTCGCCCACCCCTTCCGCATGGTTGCTCACAACGGAGAAATTAATACGGTTCGCGGGAATCGTTACTGGGTCCATGCCAGAGAAGCCGATCTCTCCCACCCAGGTCTCGACCCCGCCGATCTTCCCCTTCTCCACCCCATCATCCAGCCCGGCGGAAGCGACTCCTCCAGCCTCGATAACGCTTTCGAACTTCTCTCTATCTCAGGTCGCGGCCCCCTCCATGCCATGCTCATGCTCGTCCCTTCCGCCTTTCACTCCGAGGATGGCCTCTCCCCAGAAGTCCGCGCCTTCTACGAATATCATGAGTGCCTCAACGAGCCTTGGGATGGTCCCGCGGCCCTCGCTTTTAGCGACGGGCGAATCGTTGCCGCTTGCCTCGACCGCAACGGCCTCCGCCCAGCCCGCTACAAAATCACCAAAGATGGCCTCTTCGTTATGGGCTCCGAAGTCGGCATTGGCGATATCCCAGAAAAATCCGTTATCGAGAAAGGCCGCCTCGCTCCTGGCGAAATGATCGCTGTCGATACGGTTGCCAAAAAACTTCTCCGCAACGCTGATATCAAAAACTTTGCCGCCTCTACCCAGCCCTACGCCCAGTGGATTCAAGCCGGTCTCCGCTCGCTCCCTACTCTGCCCGCCACCCTCCCCGCCGCGCCTACCACTCTCCAATCGACTCTCCTCTCTTTCGGCTATTCCGAGGAGGAACTCAAAGTCGTTCTTCTACCCATGTTCAAAAACTCCGAAGAACCCACCGGCTCCATGGGCGACGATGCCGCCCTCGCCGTCTTCTCTCGTCGGCCGCGCCTCTTTTATCACTACTTCCGCCAACTCTTCGCCCAAGTCACCAATCCTCCCATCGATCCCATCCGAGAGAAATTAGTCATGTCCACCTCCGTCTACCTCGGCACCCGCCCCAATTGGCTCACCGATGGCCCCGATCACGTTCGCCTCCTTCAACTATCCTCCCCTGTTCTGACTCCTGCAGAACTTTCTCACGTTCTCGCCAGCAAAGAACCCCATCTTCGCTCTCGCACTCTTTCCGTCCTTTTCCCTGTCTCAGGCGGGCCCAGCGCCTTCCAAAAACGTCTGCGCGAAATCTGCGAAGAAGCCTCCACCGCCGTCCGAGAAGGGGTCACCATTCTCTGCCTCTCCGATCGTGGAACCGATGCCGACCATTCCGCACTCCCCATGCTCCTCGCCATCTCCTCCGTCCACCACAATCTGATCCGTGCAGGCCTGCGGATGCGTACCTCCCTCATCGCCGATACCGCCGATGCGCGTGACGTCCACCACTTTGCTTGTCTCATCGCTTTCGGTGCCTCCGCTATCTGCCCTTACCTTGTCTGGGAACTCGCCGCTCGCTGGCACGCTGAGGGCTCTCTCCCCGATCTCGATCCCGCAAAAATCCTTGCCGCCTACCGCAACGCTCTCGACAAGGGACTTCTTAAAATTATGTCGAAGATGGGAATCTGCATGCTCACCAGTTACCACGGCAGCCAACTCTTTGAAGCCGTCGGGCTCGGACCCGATCTCATCCGCGATCATCTTCCTGGCACTCCCTCGCAAATCGGAGGCCTCACCGTGGCTGAACTCGCCACAGAAACCATTCGCCGCCATACCGAAGGCTACACCGCCGCTGCGGCCGTTACCGATCGCTTGCC
The DNA here is from genome assembly GCA_945876115.1 of Verrucomicrobia subdivision 6 bacterium. Lineage (GTDB taxonomy): Bacteria > Verrucomicrobiota > Verrucomicrobiia > Methylacidiphilales > Verrucolacustridaceae > Verrucolacustris. The sequence goes on from CAMCNF010000018.1 coordinate 17,537, forward strand.
CGACGCGGGACTTTATCGTTGGCGCCGAGACGGGGAAGTTCACGCCATCACCCCGCCTGCCATTCAAGCCCTCCAAGCTTTTGTCGGACTCAAAGGAGCCGAGCAGAAAAACCAGCCCGCTCAGTACGCCGCCTACGTCGATGCCCTCGCCAAAAATACCCCCATCACCATTCGCCATCTCCTTCGCTTGAAAAAAGGTCGCTCCGCCATTCCCTTAGACGAGGTCGAGCCGATCGAAGAGATTCGGCGCCGCTTCACCACTGCTGGTATGTCTCTCGGCGCCCTCTCCCCCGAAGCCCACGAAGCACTGGCTATCGCCATGAACCGGATTGGGGGGAAATCCAACTCAGGTGAAGGCGGCGAAGACCGGGCCCGTTTTGCCACCATGGAAAATGGCGACTCCAAAAACAGCAGGATCAAACAGGTCGCTTCCGGTCGCTTTGGGGTCACTGCCGAATATCTTGCCAGCGCCACCGAGTTGGAGATCAAGATTGCCCAAGGCGCTAAGCCAGGCGAAGGAGGACAACTTCCTGGTCATAAAGTCTCCCCGCTCATCGCCACTCTCCGCCGCTCGACTCCGGGCGTCACTCTCATCTCTCCCCCTCCCCATCACGATATTTATAGCATCGAAGATCTCGCCCAACTTATTTACGACCTCAAACAGGTCAATCCTCGCGCCAAGATATGCGTCAAGCTGGTCGCTGAGGCTGGCGTCGGCACCATCGCCGCCGGCGTGGCCAAAGCCCATGCCGATGTCGTTCTGATCGCTGGCCACGACGGAGGTACGGGAGCCTCTCCTCTATCTTCCATTAAATATGCGGGCAGTCCTTGGGAACTAGGAGTTGCCGAAACCCAACAAGTTCTTCTCCTCAACGGTCTCCGCAACCGCATCACCCTTCGAACCGATGGTGGGGTACGCACAGGACAAGACATCATTACTGCCGCCTTGCTCGGTGCAGAAGAATTTAATTTCGGCACCACCGCTCTGATTGCTCTCGGTTGCGTCTACGTTCGCCAGTGCCACTTGAACAACTGCCCCACCGGCGTCGCCACCCAAGACGATAAGTTTCGTGCCAAGTTCCGTGGCATGCCCGATGCAGTCGTTGACTTCTTTAATGCCTTAGCCCAAGAGGTCCGCGAGATTCTCGCCTCGCTCGGAGCGCGGAAATTAGACGAGATCATTGGTCATCCCGAAATGTTGGAAACTTTTGTTCCCTCCGATCACCCCAAGGCCTCCTTAGTCGACCTCCGACCGTTGCTCACCGTTCCCGATATCGATCCCTTGGCCCCACGGCATCACACTTGGGAACGAAACGATAAATTGGAAGACCAACCGATCGACGCCCGCATTCTCCAAGACGCCAAAGATGCCTTAGCCAAAAAGAGGAAGGTGAAACTCTCCTACAAAGTGAATAACGCCCATCGTTCCATCGGTGCTGGTCTCAGCGGCGAGATCGCCTACCGCTACGGAGATGAAGGTCTAGCGGACGGTAGCATCACTCTTAAGTTTGACGGTTCCAGTGGACAATCTTTCGGCGTGTTCCTCGTTAATGGAGTCAAGATGACGCTGCAAGGTGAGGCCAACGATTATGTCGGTAAATCGATGTCGGGCGGAGAGATTATTTTAATTCCTGCCAAAGCCGCGACCTTCGATCCTTCCCTCAACACCATTTGTGGCAACACCTGCTTGTATGGGGCCACCGGCGGAAAACTCTTTGCTTACGGGCAAGCGGGCGAACGTTTTGCTGTCCGCAACAGCGGAGCCACCGCAGTAGTTGAGGGTGTCGGCGATCACGGTTGCGAGTACATGACCCGCGGCACCATCGTTGTCCTCGGTCCGACAGGCAAGAACTTCGGCGCAGGCATGTCGGGTGGACTCGCCTATGTACTCGACGAAGACGGTGGCTTTCAGAAACGCTATAACCCGGGCATGGTCAACTTGGAGCGAATCTCGAGCCCAGAGGACGGAAAAGTTTTACAGGCGATTATTTACCAGCACCTCGAAGCCACCGAAAGCAAGAAGGCTAAAGAAATCCTCGCGCAATGGGACACCTACTCCAAAAAGTTCTGGAAAGTCATCCCCCACCCCCCTGTATCGATCCTGCCTCCAGCCCAACCTCAGGCTCTTCCCGTAGCATCTAAGGCTTAGCCTCTCTTTTTTTCCTCTCCGCTCCATCCCTCGCTTTTGCTAAGGTAGGACATGCTTCGAACATTTCTTTGCGGCAAAATTCACCGAGCCACGGTCACCGATGGATCTCCTGACTACGAGGGTAGCTTAGGGGTCTCTGTCGACTTGATTGAGGCCGCAGGCCTTCGGGTAGGTGAAAAGATCCTCGTCGGGGTAATCAATACTGGGGCACGATTCGAAACCTATCTGATTCCCGCCCCTGCGGGCAAAGGCGCGATTGTTCTAAATGGCGCCACAGCTCATCTCGGAAAAAAAGGGGATCTACTCACGATCATGGCCTTTGCTCAGCTCACGCCCGATGAAATTAAAACTCACCGCGCCAAAGCAGTTCTTCTTGGTGCCGGCAACAAAATCGAGAAAATCTCCGAAATCCCTACCGCAAATCATTAGTCACTAATTACTTCTGTGGGGTCAGGGGTCTTTTTAAATTAGGGAGCTTTTACGCATCTAAATCCGAGGTGTGAAGTTCCTGTACTAATCTCTCCCTTACTCCTTGTTCCCAAAATATAACGGGCGCAAAACTGGTCAGAGCAAAGAAACGAGCCACCTCGATGCACCCTCTTTTTTGCCCCAGGTTCCTCCATATCCAGCCCATCCTTCGGCCCCTTTGGATCACGCACCACGCCACGCTTGGCATCTACCTCATAGCTGTCCGCTCGGTACCAGTCGGAACACCACTCCCACACATTCCCCGATAAGTCATACAACCCGTACGGGTTGGGAGGATATTCTTTCACAGGAGCAACCCCTTTCCACCCGTCCTGCCCCGTGTCAGAGCTCGGAAAATTTCCCTGCCAAGTGTTCGCCATCCACTTCCCACCAGGCCGAAACTCGGTCCCCCAAGGATACGTCTCCCCCTCCTTCCCACCCCGCGACGCTCGCTCCCACTCCGCCTCAGTCGGTAATCTCTTCTCTGCCCACTTGGCATATGCTTCCGCATCCTCATAGGCCACATGCACCACAGGAAGCCTTCCCTTCCCATTTAGATCACTCTTCGGCCCCAAAGGATGATTCCAGCAAGCCCCAGGGACATAACTCCACCAAGCGGTGAAATCATTTAAAGCCACAGGATGATCGGGTGCCTTAAAACAGACCGACCCCGCCACCAGCATCTCCTCAGAAGCACCTGGGAAATCCTCCGGCTTCGGTTTCCGCTCCGCCACCGTCACATAACTGGTCGCTTGAATAAATTTTTGAAACTGATCATTCGTTACCTCAGTCTCATCCATCCAAAACCCGTTCACCTCCACCTCGTGCGATGGCTGAGAATCGGTAAACCCACCCCGCAATAAACTGCAGGTCGGCTTCTTGGGATCGGTAGCCGCCAAAGCTTGCCGACAGGCCGACTCTCCAGGCCCGCCCATAAAAAACCTTCCCCCAGGAATCCAAACCATTCCCTCAGGTTTTTCCGTCGCCGGAGCCCCCACTCGGATCGGACGTTGACAGCCCACCCCAAAAACTAGCAACCCAAGCAAAGGCCATAAGAGTCGATAATTCACTCGCTCCATCCTTCCTCGAAACCGTAGTCAGCTCCAGCAGACAATTCCTAGACTCGCCATTTTCCTGCCTCTGGATTACTCTTTCTCTCCTATCGGACGCTTAGCTTAGTGGTAGAGCGCCTGCTTCACACGCAGGAGGTCACTGGTTCAATCCCAGTAGCGTCCAAACCTAGACCCTTTCTCACGCAAAGGTCGCTAAGGACGCCACGTAAAACGTTGAATTTTCAATTACCAGCGAGGCGGCCTCGGAGATGCCGCCTGGTAGGGCGGATCATCCCTGATCCGCCGATTCAACGACTCAAGCCTCAATCGCTCTATCGGCCGATGGGGACCATCGGCCCTACCACAAACCACAGCACCGGTAGGGCTGACCGTCCCTGGTCAGCCGATCCAAACCACACGACCCAAAAACACCCGCTCGCCGCGGGCGCCCTACCTCGTGATCGTCGCTCGGAGAAACTTCTTCAAACCCGACCCACGATCGACACTAATCACCTTGCGGGCGGTATTCGCAGGCACGGGAGACGAATCTGTTGAGTTGACGACCGACACTCCGCTATCGCTCCAGCTGCCAGCCAGATCCGTAGTCGCCTGCCCACCCAAAACAATCAAATCATCGGTCCGAGCTACCACAACCAGCCTCAACTTCGTCGGATCACTACTGTCCATGACTGGCAATGTGGGCGCAATCCCCTCACTTCCACCAAACCCATAGTTCGCCAGATAGCTCAGCCCATTCGGCGCGATATCAGTCATGCTCTTTCCTGGGTAGGCTTCCGTAAACGTGCTTCCCGCAGGATTTACCGGTACGTTCACCGTAGCCACCGCCAAAGTCATACTTGTGGGATGACTGAGCACCTCATTTAACCCCGTTGAAATGTAGTTCACCGCACTGATCGGAGTATTGACAAAAGTCAGCCAAGAAATATCAAAGGGCGACCACGATCTGTCCGGATTCCCCACCACTACCGCATAGCTTCCGTTGTCGGTCGCCAAAAGTGGATTCAAAATAAGTGTCGCACTCGTTTTTCCAACGAGATTCACCCCATTTTTGGTCCACTGATAGGTCGTGCCAGGGGCACTTTTCGTTATCAACGGTGCAGTTAATGCCAGACCCGATCCTCCCGCTTTTGTAAACGCTGGCGCGAATGTCTCTGTACCGCCCAACAGCTTCCTCTCCCACTGTTTGATGAAAAATCGCGCCGTCAAATCCGCGACTGTAGGAATTGCATCAACCGATGCATAGGCTCCCAAACTAGTGTCAAACTGGTGCCCATAACCATTGAGCAAATGAAGTTCCGATGGCACCCCTACCGCTACGAG